>NZ_JAOPWB010000119.1 GCF_025965855.1 Mycobacterium sp.
ACCGCGTGCAGCTGGTGGGTGACGACCTGTTCGTCACGAACCCGGTCCGCCTGCAGGACGGCATCAACCGCGGGTGCGGGAACGCCCTGCTGGTCAAGGTGAACCAGATCGGCACGCTCACCGAGACGCTCGACGCCGTCGCGCTCGCCCACCACAGCGGGTACCGCACGATGATGAGCCACCGCAGCGGCGAGACGGAGGACACCACCATCGCCGACCTGGCGGTGGCCGTGGGCAGCGGTCAGATCAAGACCGGCGCGCCCGCCCGAAGCGAGCGCGTGGCCAAATACAATCAGCTGTTGCGGATCGAGGAAGCCCTCGGCGACGCGGCACGCTACGCCGGCGACCTGGCCTTCCCCCGGTACGCGCTGGACCAGAAATAGGTTGAAATAGGTTGAAATAGGTTGACGCCCAAGCCCGATCCGAAGCGCCGCTCCCCGGCATCGCGCCCGGGGAAAGCCGGTGACCCGGTTCGGCGTCGCCGCTCCGCCAAGCCCTCCGCGCCCCCGCAAAGCGCCACCCACGCCAGCCGCAACCCGGCGCGGACGCTGCAGGAGCGTGTCGTCGAACCCATCAAGCGGCAGGTCGCCGAATCCGTCGAACAGCGGTCCGATCAGCGGCTGGGTTTCACCGCGCGGCGGGCGGCGGTGCTGGCCGCGGTGATCTGCGTGCTGACCCTAACCATCGCCGGCCCGGTACGGACCTACTTCGCGCAGCGCACCGAGATGGATCAGTTGGCCAAAAGCGAAGCCGCGCTGCGCCGCCAGATCGCCGACCTCGAGCAGAAGAAGGTCAAGCTCGGCGACCCGGCATATATCGCGGCGCAGGCCCGCGAGCGCCTCGGTTTCGTGATGCCCGGCGACATCCCGTTCCAAGTACAGCTCCCGCCGACGGCGGCGGTGTCCCCGCAGCCCGGGGCCGACACTGCGAGACCGGCCAACAACAATCCGTGGTACACCTCGCTCTGGCACACCATCGCCGACGCCCCGCACCTGCCACCGGCCCCCCCGGAAGCCCCGCCGGCCGCACCGAACCCCGCGACTCCCGGTGGTTGATCGTGCCGATCTGGACGCGGTGGCCCGTCAGCTCGGCCGCGAGCCGCGCGGGGTGCTCGAGATCGCCTACCGTTGCCCCAACGGCGAACCCGGCGTGGTGAAGACCGCGCCGAAACTCCCTGACGGCACACCCTTTCCGACGCTGTACTACCTCACGCATCCGGCGCTGACGGCGGCCGCGAGCAGGCTCGAGACGACGGGATTGATGCGCGAGATGACCGAGCGGTTGCGCCGGGATACCGAACTTGCGGCGGCGTATCGGCGAGCCCACGAATCGTATCTGGCCGAACGCGACGCGATCGAATCGCTGGGGACCACGTTTTCCGCCGGAGGGATGCCGGACCGGGTCAAGTGCCTGCACGTGCTGATCGCGCACTCGCTGGCGAAGGGACCCGGCGTGAATCCCCTTGGGGACGAGGCGCTCGCGATTTTAGTCCGCGACCCGCGCTTAACTTTGGAGGCGCCGGTGTTGGTGGTGGGCCGGTGGTGAGCCGACTCGGCGCTATCGATTGCGGCACCAACTCGATTCGGTTGCTGATCGCCGACGCGGGCGACGATCGGCTGCGCGACGTGCACCGCGAGACGCGGATCGTGCGGCTGGGGCAGGGCGTCGACGCGACGGGCGAGTTTGCCTCCGGCGCGATCGCGCGAACCCGGGCCGCGCTGGCCGACTACGCGTCGCTTTTGAAAGCGCACGGCGCCGAGCGGGTGCGGATGGTGGCGACGTCGGCGGCGCGGGATGTCGCCAATCGCGATGTGTTCTTTGCGATGACGGCCGACGTGCTGGGCGCCGTGCTGCCCGGCGCGATGGCGGAGGTGATCAGCGGGGCCGAGGAGGCCGAGCTGTCCTTCCGCGGCGCCGTCGGCGAATTGGACCGCGCCGCGGCGCCTTTCGTAGTCGTCGACCTGGGCGGCGGCTCCACCGAGATCGTGCTCGGCGGTGAGCGAGTGGTGGCCAGCTACTCGGCCGACATCGGGTGCGTCCGGCTGACCGAGCGCTGTTTGCACTCGGACCCGCCCACGCCGCAGGAAGTGCGGGCGGCCCGCCATCTGGTGCGCGAGCGGCTCGACACCGCCCTGGGCGTGGTGGACGTCGAAGGGGCGCGCTCCTGGGTCGGACTCGCCGGTACGATGACGACGCTGTCCGCGCTGGCGCACAACATGACGACGTATGACTCTGCGGCGATTCATCTTTCGCGCGTCCCCGGCAGCGACCTGCTGGCGGTGTGCGAGCGGCTGATCCGCATGACGCGATCCCAGCGCGCCGCGCTGCCGCCGATGCATGAGGGCCGGGCCGATGTGATCGGCGGCGGCGCGATCGTGGTGCAGGAATTGGCGCGCGAGTTGCGCACCCGCGCCGGCATCGACGAGTTGATCGTCAGCGAACACGACATCTTGGACGGCATCGTGCTTTCGATCGCCGGCTGAGTCACACCCGCCACACTGGTCCCTGCGCGAGAGCCGGCACTCTTTGTGCCCGCCTCACAGCGACAGCTTGAGCCGATGTCGTACCGGTATGCGACTCTGCGGCAATGAACCTTCAAGGAATCGAGCTGCGCTACGTGCTCACGATGCACCTTGCCCATAACGGACCGGCGACGATCGCTGAAATGGTGGATGCACTTAATGCACAAGGCTTTTGCGTCCCGGGCCGGGCATCAAAAGTTATCTCGGATGCCCTGCGTTGGGAGATGGGCCGCGACCGGGTGCGCCGGGTTGGCCGAGGTAGGTACGGACCGAGTTATATCCCGCGCGGCACCGAGCACCGAATACATCAACGGGTGCTCGCGTTGCGGGCGGCGGCCAAGTTGTCGCTGTGAGGCGGACACAAAGACTGCCGGCCGGCTCTCGCGCAGGGACCAGTGTGACGGATGTGACTTGGTCAGTAATCGCGGCAGGATTGCACGTTGTCGCTGTGAGGCGGGCACAAAGTCGGATGCCTCCGAGCAGAGGCTCGTGGTACAGATGTGCCTAAGAGAGGCTGACGCGCCAACTCCGGGCCCGCGCGACTTTCTAGTGTGAACGGAGGGCTTTCGGCGTGCGGTGACAGCGAGGATGCCGCGAAATCTGCGCCCTGGGCGCACACGACACGCCATCTACGCACACTCACGCCTCGAAGCGGTAGCCCATCCCCGATTCGGTCAGCAGATGCTTGGGACGTGACGGGTCATCCTCGAGTTTGCGCCGCAGCTGCGCCAGATACACACGCAAATAATGGGTTTCGGTGGCATACGCCGGCCCCCACACGTCCTTTAGGAGTTCCTCGCGGCCCACCAGCTTGCCCCGATTGCGCACCAGCACCTCGAGCATGCCCCATTCGGTCGGCGTCAGATGCACCTCGGCACCGTCCTTGGTGACCTTCTTGGCGGCCAGATCGACGGTGAACGCGTCGGTTTCGATGACCGGTTCGTCCACTTCCGAGGCCGTCGCGTTGCGGCGGACCGCGGCGCGCAACCGCGCTAGGAACTCGTCCATCCCAAAGGGTTTGGTCACGTAGTCATCGGCGCCGGCGTCGAGGGCCTCGACCTTGTCCGACGAATCGGTGCGCGCCGACAACACGATCACCGGTGCCGACAGCCAGCCGCGCAGGCCGGCCAGCACCTCGATGCCGGATATGTCCGGCAGTCCGAGGTCCAGCACCACCACGTCGGGTTTGTGCTCGGCGGCCGCGCGCAGCGCTCCCGCACCGGTCGACGCGGTGATCACCTCGTAACCACGCACGGACAGGTTGATTCGCAACGCACGCAGGATATGCGGCTCGTCGTCGATCACCAATACCCGGGTCATAGCGCACCAAACTCCTGCGGCGCAGCCAGTTCCACCACGACCGTGAGCCCGCCCCCCGGAGTGTCGCCGGCCGCGATGGTGCCGCCCATCGCTTCCACGAAGCCACGGGCCACCGACATCCCGAGCCCCACGCCCGTGGTGTTGTCGTGATCGCCCAGCCGCTGGAAGGCTTCGAAGATCTGATCCTCGGTGCCCTTCGGGATTCCGGGACCCTCGTCGATGACGTTGATCAGGACGCGATCGCCCACCCGGCCCGCGTTGACCCGAACCACACAGTTGGGCGCGTATCGCAGCGCGTTGTCGATTAGGTTCGCAAGCACCCGTTCCAGGAGCCCGGCGTCGGCCATCGCCACCGCGTCGCCGACGTCGACCTTGACCCGATCGATCGCAGATCGGTAAAACCCGGTGGCGCCCTTGCCGATGCTGACCAGCGCTCGTTGCACCGTCTCCTCCAGATACACACGGCGCAGGTCCGGGTGGACCACCCCGGCGGCCAGACGCGAGGAATCGAGCAGGTTCCCGACCAGCGCGGTCAGCGAGTCGATGGATTCCTCGATGGTGGCCAGCAATTCCGCCGTGTCTTCGGCGGAGAATGCGACGTCTTCGGCGCGCAGGCTGGACACGGCGACCTTGGCCGCCGCCAGCGGTGTGCGCAGGTCGTGACTGACCGCCGAGAGCAGGGAGCGCCGCAACTCGTCGGCCCGCACGATGGCCTCGGTCCGGCTGGCTTCTTCCGCCAGCTCGCGCTGCCTGATCAGGCCCGTGGCCTGCTTGGCCACCGCGCTGAGCACCCGGCGGTCACGCGTGGACAGCTTCCTGCCGGCCATCAGCATCCAAAACACGTCGTCGCCGACCTCGATCGCGGTGTCGGCGGAATCAACGCTCACACAAGGATCTTTGCCCACACACGCGACGATGTAGCTCTTCTTGCCACCGGCCCGCTCTTCCTCGCTCGGCTGCCGCAGCATGCTGACCGCGCGCTGCGAATAGGTCTCCCGCACCCGTTCCAGCAGCGTCTCGAGGTCGGCGCCGCGCAGCACCGACCCGGCGAACAGCGTCAACAGTTCGGCTTCCTGGGAGGCGCGCCGGGCCTCGCGGGTCCGTTTGGTGGCGCCATCGACAAGAACCGCGACCGCGACCGCGATCAGCAACAGCACCAATTCCGTGATGGCGCTGTTGGGTTCGGCGATGGAGAAGCTGTGCCGCGGGGCGATCAGGAAATAGTTCAGCAGCAGCCCGGACAACACCGCCGAAAGGGCCGCCGGGGCAACGCCTCCCAAAAGTCCTACAATCAGCACCCCCACAAAGAACAGGGCGCTTTCGCCGCCATTGTCCAGATATGGGTCCAACAGCGTCACCGTGACCCCGCAAATAGCCGACGGCACGATGACGGCCGCCAGCCACGACGTGACCCGACGCTCGCGGGACGAGAGCGATGCGATCCGGAACCCACCTTTGGATTCCTCGTGGGTGACCATGTGCACGTCGATCTTCCCGGAGCGCTCGACGATCGTGGGGCCGATGCCCTCCTCGAAGATGCGCGCCCACCGGGGCCGCCGCGACGTGCCGATGACCAGCTGGGTGGCGTTGCTCTCGCGGGCGAAATCAAGCAGCGCCGTGGGTACGTCGTCACCGACGACGGTATGCAGGGAAGCGTCCAGGCTATTCGCCAACTCTCGGATCTTGCCCATTTTGCGCTCCGACACACCGGCCAAGCCGTCACCGCGTATGACGTGCACCACCATCAGCTCGGCGCTGGACTTCGAGGCGATCCGCGATGCCCGTCGCACCAACGTCTCCGATTCCGTACCACCGGTGACGGCCACCACCACCCGCTCGCGCGCCTCCCACATGTCGGTGATCTTGTTCTCCGCGCGGTACTTGGCCAGCGCGGTATCGACCTGGTCCGCCAGCCACAGCAACGCCAATTCCCTTAACGCCGTAAGGTTTCCGCGGCGGAAGTAATTCGTCAGCGCCGCGTCGATCCGTGACGGAGCGTAGACGTTGCCGTGGGATAGCCTGCGGCGCAGCGCCTCAGGGGTGATGTCGATGAGTTCGATCTGCGAAGCCTGGCGCACGATCGAATCCGGTATTGTTTCTTGCTGTTCGATACCGGTGATCTGGGCGACGACGTCGTTGAGGCTCTCCAGATGCTGGATGTTGACCGTGGAGATCACCGTGATCCCGGCGTCGAGCAGTTCCTCGACGTCCTGCCAACGCTTTTCGTTCTTGCTGCCCGGTGTGTTGGTGTGGGCGAGTTCGTCGACCAAAACCACCTGGGGATGGCGGGCCAGCACGGCGGGCACATCGAGTTCGGGGAAGCTGCCGCCGCGATAATCGACGTAGCGCGGCGGTATGACCTCGATGCCCTCAATCAGCTCGGCGGTTTTCGCCCGTCCGTGGGTCTCGACCACGGCCGCCGCCACGTCGGTGCCTCGTTCCAGGCGCCGGTGCGCCTCGCCGAGCATCGCGTATGTCTTACCGACACCCGGAGCAGCACCGAGGTAGATGCGCAGCTCCCCGCGCTTGGGATGGTTGTCGGTTACGCTCACGTCAACCATCATCCCCCTACGGCGCTAGCTCGAGACCGGATACCGGTGATCGAGCTGCAGGTTGAGCTGCAGCACGTTGACCGTCGGCTCGCCCAAAAATCCGAGGTCGCGGCCGCTGCGGTACTGCGCGAGCACCTCGCGGATCTCATCGGCGCTGACGTGCCTGGCCTTGGCCACCCGGGCGACCTGGATGTCGGCGTAGGCCGGGGAGATATTCGGGTCCAGGCCGCTGCCGCTGGCGGTGACCGCGTCGGCCGGCACGACCGGGTTGGCGGGTGCCGCGCCGCGGACGGGCACGATCTGGCCGATCGTGTAGTCCTCGCCATACTTGGCGCACTCGACCCGCACACCCTCGTAGATGGCCAGGAATGGCGCCTGCGTCGACTGGCACGGCTCGTTGACGCTGACCACCCGGGTGGGGTGCATGACGTTCCCGCGCGAGTCGCGGGGGCCGATCACCGACAGCACAGCGCCCACACCGCCACCGGTGCAGAACGGACGTGAACCATCGACGCCCTCGAGCTGGCCCACCGCCGCGCTGCGCGTGCAGACCTGGGTGAGCAGGCTCGGCTTGAAGCCCGCATCCGTCGCGGACTTGCCGGCCGTGAGCTGCGACGGGTCGGCGGGCGTGTCGACGATGCTCTCCGGCCCGAGGTTGCTCGCGCTCGAGTTGAGCGGGTCGTAACCGGTGCCCGCCGCCGAGGGGCGGCTCTGGAAGTACTGCGGCAGCGGATTGCCGTCCTTGTCCGTGAATAACTGACCGATCAACCGGCTGCCGACCGGCTTGCCGTTGGCGGTGAGGATCGACCCTTCGGCCTTGTCGTGCAAACCCGGTATCTGAGCGACCAGCCAGATGAACAGCGGGTAGGCGAGACCGGTGATTACGGTCAGCACCAGCAGCGCGCGGAAGGCCGCCCAGTGCATGCGGACGAAATTGGAGAACTTCATGTCAGGACATCCCGGGGACGAATTGGACGATGAGGTCGATCAGCTTGATCCCTACGAACGGGGCCACGATGCCGCCGAGCCCGTACACGTAGAGGTTGCGGCTCAACAGCTTTGACGCGCTGCTCGGCGTGTAGCGCACGCCGCGCAGCGACAACGGGATCAACGCCACGATGATGATCGCGTTGAAGATCCCCGCCGACAGGATCGCCGACAGCGGGCTGTGCAGCCGCATGATGTTGATCATGTCCAGCCCGGGGAACAGCGCGACGAACATGGCCGGGATGATCGCGAAATACTTCGCGATGTCGTTGGCGATCGAAAAGGTGGTCAGCGCCCCGCGGGTGATCAGCAGCTGCTTGCCGATCTCGACGATCTCAATCAACTTGGTGGGATCAGAGTCGAGGTCGACCATGTTCCCGGCCTCTTTGGCCGCCGAGGTGCCGGTGTTCATCGCCACGCCCACGTCGGCCTGAGCCAGGGCCGGCGCGTCATTGGTGCCGTCGCCGGTCATCGCGACCAGCTTGCCGCCTTCCTGCTCCCGCTTGATCAGCGCCAGCTTGTCCTCGGGCGTGGCCTCGGCGAGGAAGTCGTCGACGCCGGCCTCGTCGGCAATCGCCTTGGCGGTCAACGGGTTATCGCCGGTGATCATCACCGTCCGGATGCCCATGCGCCGCATCTCGTCGAAGCGCTCGCGCATGCCCTGCTTGACGACGTCCTTGAGGTGAATGACACCCAGCACCGCCGCCTCGCCATTCAGGTACTCCCCGACGACCAGCGGGGTGCCCCCGCCGGCGGAGATGCCGTCGACGATCTCGCCGAGCTGGGAGGGGACCTTACCGCCTTGCCCGCGAACCCATTCCGCGACCGAGCTGGCCGCGCCCTTGCGCAGTTGGTGCCCGTCGAGGTCGACACCCGACATCCGTGTCGCGGCGGAAAACTCCACCCACTGGGCGTGCGCGAGTTCGCCCGGCGTGCGCGCGCGCAGCCCGAATTGTCGTTTGGCGAACACGACGATCGAGCGTCCCTCCGGTGTTTCGTCGGCGAGGCTGGACAGCTGCGCGGCGTCGGCCAGCTGCTCATTGGTGACCCCGTCGAGGGGGATGAAGGCGCCGGCCTGCCGGTTGCCCAGGGTGATGGTGCCCGTCTTGTCGAGCAGTAGCGTGTTGACGTCGCCGGCGGCCTCCACCGCACGCCCGGACATGGCCAGCACGTTGCGCTGCACCAGCCGGTCCATGCCGGCGATGCCGATCGCTGACAACAGCGCGCCGATCGTCGTGGGGATCAGGCACACCAGCAGCGACACCATCACGATCCCGGTGACGCCGTTTGTATTGAGCGCCTGGGTGTCCGGGACGCCGGGGTTGTTGACCTTCGAGTAGATCGCCAGCGGCTGCAGGGTCGCGACGGCGAAGACGAAGATGATCGTCAACGCGGCCAGCAGGATATTCAGCGCGATCTCGTTCGGGGTCTTCTGCCGGTTGGCGCCCTCGACGAGCGCGATCATCCGGTCGATGAAGCTTTCTCCGGGCTTTTGGGTTATCCGCACGACGATGCGGTCACTGAGCACCGTGGTGCCTCCGGTGACCGCCGAGCGGTCACCGCCGGACTCGCGGATCACCGGCGCCGACTCGCCGGTGATGGCCGATTCGTCAACCGACGCAATGCCTTCCACCACGTCGCCGTCACCCGGTATCACCTGCCCTGCCTCGACCACGACGACGTCGCCCTGTTGCAGCAGCGGGGCAGCGACTCCCTCCTCGACAACAGGGGCACCGGGTTCCCAGTTCTTGAGGCGCCGGGCGACGGTGTCGGTTTTGGCCCTGCGCAGCGTTTCGGCCTGGGCCTTGCCGCGGCCCTCGGCCACCGCCTCAGCGAGGTTCGCGAACAGCACGGTCAGCCAGAGCCAGACCACGATCAACCACGCGAACCATGTCTCGTCGGTGATCGCCAACACGGTGCTCCAGGCGGCGCCGATCTCGACGATGAACATCACCGGGTTGCGCCACAGGGTGCGCGGGTCGAGTTTGCGCAGCGCATCCGGCGTCGACTTCCACAGAATCTTCGGGTCGAGCAAGCCGCCCTGAACCCGTTTCGTGCTCGTGGGGCCCGCGGGCCGCGTCTGCTCAGCCGGATCGACGGTCGTCGCGGTCATCAGTGGATTCCTTCGGCGAGAGGCCCGAGCGCAAGCATGGGCAGGAAAGTGAGGGCGACGAGGATCACCGTGACGCCGGCAACCATCCCGACGAACTGTGGCCGGTGGGTGGGCAGGGTGCCCACCGATTCCGGCGTCATGCCCTGCTTAGCCAGCGTGCCGGCCAGGGCGAGCACGAGCACCATCGGCAGAAATCTGCCGAAGACCATGGCCAGCCCCAGGGCGGTGTTGTACCAGTTGGTGTTGACACTGATGCCGGCGAATGCCGACCCGTTGTTGTTGGCCGCGGAGGTGAACGCGTACAACACTTCCGACAGCCCGTGTGGGCCGTTGTTCAGCATTCCGGCGCGCTCGCCCGGCAGCGCCATTGCGACCGCGGTGCCGGTCAGCGCGATCAGCGGCGTGACCAGGAAATAGCTTGCGGCCAGCTTGATTTCGCGGGGGTTGATCTTCTTGCCGAGGTATTCCGGGGTGCGCCCGACCATCAGTCCGGCGACGAAGACGGTGATCACCGCCAGGATCAGCATGCCGTACAGGCCAGAGCCGGTGCCGCCGGGGGCGACCTCACCGAGCTGCATGTTGAACATGGTGATCATCCCGCCGAGGCTGGTGTAGGAGTCGTGGAACGAGTCCACGGCACCGGTGGAGGTGAGCGTCGTCGAGTCGGCGAAGACCGCCGAATTGGCGACGCCGAACCGCTGCTCGACTCCCTCCATCGCCGCGCCGACCGAGGTCGGCACGGTGCCGTGGTGCTGCAACTGGAACCACAGCATCAACGACACGCTCAACGCGTACAGCGACGCCATGACTGATGCGATCGCGTAACCCTGCTTGGTGCTGCCCACCATGCGCCCGAACGTGCGCGGCAACGAGAAGCTGATCACCAGCAGCAGGAAAATCTCCAGCCAGTTGCTCCACGTCGTCGGGTTCTCAAACGGGTGCGCGGAGTTCGCGTTGTAGAACCCGCCGCCGTTGGTGCCGAGCTCCTTGATCGCCTCCTGGCTGGCCACCGGTCCGCCGGTGATCGTCTGCTGGGCGCCGCCGAGGGTGGTGGCAACCTGGTCGTGCAGGTGAAAGTTCTGGATCGCGCCACCCGCGATCAGCACGATCGCGCCGACGATCGAAATGGGCAGCAGGATGCGGAGCACCGTGCGCACCAGGTCGACCCAGAAGTTGCCCAGATCGCCCGTGCGCTTGCGGGCAAACCCGCGCACCAGCGCGATCGCCACCGCCATGCCGACGGCGGCCGAGACGAAGTTCTGCACCGCCAGCCCGGCCATCTGCACCAGGTGGCCCTGCGTTGACTCACCGGAGTAGGCCTGCCAGTTGGTGTTGGTGACGAAGCTGACCGCCGTGTTCCAGGCCAGCGCGGGCGTCATTTTGGTGGCCGGATCGTGCAGGTGCAACGGCAACTTGTCCTGCACGAGCTGGAACACGAACAGGAAGAGGACGCTGATCGAGGAGAAGGCCAAGACGCTGCGGGCGTAGGCGCCCCACGTTTGTTCCGAGCGCGCATCGACACCGATCAGCCGGTAGATCACGCGTTCGACGTAGGAGTCCTTCTCGGAGCTGTACACCCGATACATGTAGTCGCCGAACGGGACGTGCACCACTACCAGCGCGACGACGAGGACGACGAGGAAGATCAATCCCGCGGTTGTTGTGCTCACTAGAACCTCTCCGGGAACAGCAGGGCGGCCGCGAGGTACAGCGCAAGAAGAACGGAAAGCACCAAGCCGACGACGTTTTCGTAGTTCACAGCCGCTCGACCAACTTCTGCGTCAGGCCGAGCGCGGCGAAAACCGCCACCGTGAGTCCGACGTAGACCAACACGCCCATCTTGTCTCCGTTCCGCGCCAGTCGCATGCATACAGAAAGACCTCATCGAGTCAGCCACAGCGCCGTCCTCGGAGGCAAGGTCAGCTTGAAACTAAACGGGGCCGGTGCGGTAGGGCCGTTGGTTAACACTTTCCTAACGGCGCCCTAGTGCACCTTTACGATTTTTTTACGCCCCACATCCCAATCACTCCTCGCGACGAAAGACCGCGAGTGAGGCCGGGGGTGCGGGAAGGCCCAGAAACCGCTCCGCGGCGACGGTCAGGACGACCCGTCGCCGATCCTGTAAATCTGCAGACAAAGTGCGAGTAAGGGCCTGCAGGATTACAGGCTCGACGCACAGCAGGCCACGTTCGCAGGAATTCAGCGGCCGTCGGTGGGCGGATCTTCGATCATCGGCAGGCGCACCCGGAAAACGGTTCGGCCATCGGCGGATTCGGCGGTCACCGAGCCGTGGTGGGCCTTGACGATCGAACTCACGATAGCCAGCCCCAGCCCGATGCCCGAACCGTCAGACCTGGACGAGTGGGCGCGCGCGAACCGCTCGAACAACCGGGGGAGGAGATCCGTGTCGATGCCGGGCCCGTCGTCGGCGACGGTCAATTCGACGTGGGGCGGTTCCGCACCGCCGCGCTGGCAGGTGATTCCGGTCGTCACCGTGACGCCCGGCGGCGTGTGCACTCGCGCATTGCTGAGCAGGTTGCTGACCAGTTGGTGTAGCCGGGCGTGATCGCCGCGAACCCAAACCGGCTCGTCGGGAAGGTCCTTGACCCAATGGTGTGTGGGCGCCGCGACCGCCGCGTCGTTCACCGCGTTGACGACGAGGTCCGCCAGGTCGACGTCTTGCGTCTGCAGGTCTTCGCCCTCGCCCAGGCGCGAGAGCAGTAGCAGCTCGTCGACGAGCACCGCCATGCGCCGCGCTTCCGACTCGATGCGGGCCAGCGCGTATTCGGTGGTCGGCGGCAGCGCCGAGCTGTCCTGCCGGGTCAGCTCGGCATATCCCTGAATCGCCGCCAGCGGGGTCCGCAACTCGTGGCTGGCGTCGGTGATGAATTGCCGCATCCGCAAGTCGGAGTCGGCGCGATGCGCCAACGCGCTATCCACGTTGTCCAGCAGCCGGTTAAGCGTGTGCCCGACGATCCCGACTTCGTTGCCGGGGTCGGTGTCGTTCGGCTGCACCCTGACGCTGATTCGGTGGTCGCCGTCGGTCAGCGGCATGGCGGCGACTTCGGCGGCGGTGGAGGCGAGCCGGCGCAGCGGGCGAAGGGTGGTCCCGACCACCCAGACGGTCAGCCCCGCCGTAACCGCAAGGGCCGCTGCGACAAGCGCCGTGGTGGTGATGTTTTTGCGGGCGATGATCTGGTTGGCCCGGGCCTGCGATACCCCGACGACCAAGAGGTCGGATCCGTAGACGCGGCTGTCGACTCGATACGAACCGAGCCCGCCCAGCTTCTCGGTCCGCGGCGGGGCGTCGTCGGGCCAGGGCTGGGTCTCGATGGCGCGCACCGCGTCGGCCGGCGCGGGTCGCGCCTCGGCTTCGGAAAAGACCGACGAGCCGATCACCACGCCGTCGTGGAGCACGGCGATGACGTTCCCGGGCGTTTGATCGGTGAACTCCAGCATCGCCTGCGCGAGCGGTTCGGGGCCGCGACGCGTCGAACTGTGCTCGCCGTTGCGGTATCTGCTGTACGAATTGCTCAGCGCGTCAAGGGATTGGGCGACGTCGGCGTCGCTCATCGCCGTGACGTAGCCGCGCAGGCTCAGCACGGAGACGATGCCGACCGTCACCAGCACCACGCTGACGACGGCCAACACGCCCAATAGCAACTGGCGGCGCAACGAATGAGGAAGCCACCGCGGAAGGTCCCTGGATCCGGTGTTCGGCTCGCTGGTCATTCCGGCGGCCGCAGCATGTACCCAACGCCGCGGACGGTATGGATCATGGGCTCCCGGCCGGAATCGATCTTCTTCCTCAGGTACGAGATGTACAGATCCACGATGCTGGTGCGGCCGGCGAAGTCGTAATTCCAGACGCGGTCGAGGATT
>NZ_JAOPWB010000125.1 GCF_025965855.1 Mycobacterium sp.
CGCAGCCCAAGGCGGCACCGGCGGCACCGGCGGCGCGGGCGGCACGGGCGGCAATGGCGCAACCGGGGGCAACGCGACCGGCGGCGGCGCCGGAGGCAACGGCGGCAACGGCGCAAACGGTGGAAACGGGGGCGCCGGCGGTTCGGGCACAACGGTGGGCACCGGCGGCACCGGTGGCACCGGCGGCACGAAGGGCACCGGCGGGACCGGCAGTCCCGCCGGCAGCAACGGCACCAACGGCACCAGTGGCTCGCATGGTTAAGCCGGTCCGAGCGTGCCTGCCTAGAAGCTCACCCGGTACCGCACCGAAAGGTCAGACGCGGCGCAGCCGATCCTTCAGCACTTCGCACGTCGCCAACACCGAATCCAATTGCTCGGCGACGCGGGCCGGCGCGGTGCCGCCCCGCCCGTCGCGTGACGACACCGAGCCCTCGATCGTCAGCACCTCGCGCACCTGCGGCGTCAGCTCGGGGCTGATGGCGGCGAGCTCGTCGTCGGTCAGCTCGTCGAGCCCGACGCCGCGGCCTTCGGCGGCGCGGACGGCCGCCCCGGCGGCCTCGTGCGCGGACCGGAACGGAACCCCTTGGCGCACAAGCCATTCCGCAATATCAGTGGCCAGCGTGTAGCCGACCGCGGCTAACGAAGCCATCCGCTCGACGTCGAACGTCAGGCTGGCCACCAGCCCCGCCATGGCCGGCAGCAGCAGCTCCAGCTGGGCGACCGCGTCGAACACCGGCTCCTTGTCCTCCTGCAGATCACGGTTGTAGGCCAGCGGCTGGGCCTTCAGCGTCGCCAGCAGCCCGGCCAGGTTTCCGATCAGCCGCCCGGCCTTGCCGCGGGCCAACTCGGCGATGTCGGGGTTCTTCTTCTGCGGCATGATCGAGCTGCCGGTCGACCACGAATCGTGCAGGCTGACGTAGCCGAATTCCGTCGTACTCCAAAGGATGATGTCCTCGGCCAGCCGGGACAGGTCGACGGCGATCATGGCGAAGACGAACGCGGCCTCGGCGGCGAAGTCCCGGGCCGCAGTCGCGTCGATGGAATTGTCGGCGGCGGCGCGAAAGCCCAGCTCCGCCGCGATCGCGCCCGGGTCCAGGCCCAGCGACGACCCGGCCAGCGCCCCCGAGCCGTACGGGGACACCGCCGCGCGCCTGTCGAAGTCGACGATCCGGTCCACGTCGCGCAGCAACGGCTGGGCGTGCGCGAGCAGGTGGTGGGCCAGCAGGATCGGCTGGGCGGACTGCAGGTGGGTCTTGCCGGGCATGATGGCGCTCGGGTGCGCGGCGGCCTGGGCGGCCAGCGCGCCGACGACGTCGAGCGTCCCGGCGGCGACCCGTCGCACCGCGTCGCGCAGCCACATCCGGAACAGCGTGGCCACCTGGTCGTTGCGCGACCGCCCGGCCCTCAGCCGGCCACCCAGGTCGGGCCCGACCCGGTCGATCAGCCCGCGCTCCAGCGCGGCGTGCACGTCCTCGTCGGTGACCAGCGGCGTGAAGCTGCCGTCGGCGACGTCCTCGGCGAGGCTGTCAAGCCCTGCCAGCAGCCCGTCGCGCTGCTCCTCGGTGAGCAGGCCGGCTCGGAACAGGATCACGGTGTGGGCCCGCGAGGCGATGATGTCGTAGGGCGCCAGCACCCAGTCGAAGTGCGTGGACTTGCTCAGCGCGGCCAGCGCGTCAGACGGACCCTCGCCGAACCGCCCGCCCCACAGCGACCCCTCGCGCGTGCTCACCGCTTCTCCGCGAGCAGACGCAAAAGCCCCTTCGCCCACGGCGTGTCGGGGGCTTTTGTGTCTGCTCGGCACAAGACGGTCACCGCAGGTCCCGGCGGGAGGCGATCTTCGACGACAACCCGTGCACGTAGACGAAACCCTTCGCCGACGATTGGTCGAAGCTGTCGCCCTCGTCGTAGGTGGCCAGGTTGAAGTCGTACAGGGACTCCGCGCTGCGGCGGCCGTTGACCGCGATGTGGCCGCCGTGCAGCACCATTCGGACCTCGCCGGAGACGTGCTCCTGGGTCTTGGCCACGAAGCTCTCCAGCGCGACCTTCAGCGGCGAATACCAGAGCCCGTCGTACACCAGCTCGGCCCAGCGCTGGTCGGTCTGGCGTTTGAACCGGCCCAGCTCCCGCTCCAACGTCACATGTTCGAGTTCGGTGTGCGCGGTGATGAGCACCATCGCGCCCGGCGCCTCGTAGATCTCGCGGCTCTTGATGCCCACCAGCCGGTCCTCGACGACGTCGAGGCGCCCGACACCCTGCGCCCCGGCGCGGGCGTTGAGCTCCTCGATGGCCTGCAGCATCGACACCGGTTTGCCGTCGATGGACACCGGCACCCCGCGCTCGAAACCGACGATCACCTCGTCGGGCGTGCTCCAATTCAGGGTGGGGTCTTCGGTGTAGGCGTAGACGTCCTTGGTGGGGGCGTTCCAAAGGTGTTCCAGGAAGCCGGTTTCCACCGCGCGGCCCCACACGTTCTGGTCGATCGAGAACGGCGAGCGCTTGCTGACGTTGATCGGGATGGCGTTCTCCTCGGCGAACGCGATCGCCTTCTCCCGCGTCCACGCGTAGTCGCGGACCGGCGCCAGCACCTCCAGATCCGGTGCCAGCGAGGCGAATCCGACCTCGAACCGGACCTGGTCGTTGCCCTTGCCGGTGCAGCCGTGCGCGACGATGCCGCCGCCGTGCTCGCGGGCGGCCGCGACCAGGTGCTTGACGATCAGCGGCCGGCTGATCGCCGACACCAGCGGGTAGCGATCCATGTACAGCGCGTTGTTGAGCACCGTCGGCAGGCAGTAGCCCTCGGCGAATTCGTCGCGGGCGTCGACGACGACGGCATCCACGGCGCCGCAGTCCAGGGCCCGCTGGCGCACCACCTCCAGGTCCTCGCCGCCCTGGCCGAGGTCGATCGCGACCGCGACCACCTCGCGGCCGGTCTCGTTGCCGATCCAGCTGATCGCCACCGAGGT
>NZ_JAOPWB010000154.1 GCF_025965855.1 Mycobacterium sp.
ACGACCTGAGTCATGGGTTGAGACTGTGCCACGCCGACGGCGAGCGCCGCGCTCAGTTATCCACAGCTCCGCCGGCAGGGTCTTCGTTGTCGGGGCCTTGTTCTAGCTTGGCGATGGCCTCGTCGATCCCGCTGGTGTCCCCGCCGATGACGCGGTCGATGAAGCCGGCCGGCTCGTCGAGGTCCTCGGCGTCGGGCAGCAGGTCCGGGTGTTGCCAGATGGCGTCGCGGGCGTCCGCCCCGGCGGCGTCGGTCAGGCGGTTCCACAGCGCGGCGGCCTCCCGCAGCTTGCGGGGCCGCAGCTCGAGGCCGACCAGCGTCGCGAAGGTCTGCTCGGCCGGGCCGCCGCTGGCCCGGCGGCGGCGCAGCGTCTCGCTGAGCGCGGCCGTGCCCGGAATCCGATCGCCCAGGGCCGCCGTGACCACCACCTGCACCCAGCCGTCGATCAATGCCAGCAGCGTCTCGAGGCGGTCCAGCGCCTGCTTCTGCGCCGGCGTCGCCTTGGGCTCGAAGACCCCCTGCCCGAGCAGGCTCTCTATGGCCGCCGGATCGGACAGCGACGCCGGGTTGAAGTCCCGTGCCAGCTCCTCGATTCCGGACATGTCGATCTTCATGCCCCTCGCGTAGGCCTCGACCGCGCCCAGCAACTGATTGGACAACCAGGGCACGTGGCTGAACAGCCGGTGGTGCGCGGCCTCACGGGCGGCCAGGAAGGTCAGGATCTCGCTGCGCGGCTGCTCGAGTCCGGAGGCGAACGAGTCGAGGGCATCCGGGAGTATCGCGGCCACCCCCTTGGGGCCGAGCGGCAGACCGATGTCCGTTGAGGTCAGCACCTCGCGGGACAACCGTCCCAGCGCCTGGCCGAGCTGCGAGCCGAACGCCATGCCGCCCATCTGCGACATCATCGCCAGCAGCGGGCCGGCCATGCTCTTGGCCTCTTCGGGCAGGGACGACGCCCACACCGTCGCGATCTGCTCGGCCATCGGATCGCACAGCCGTTTCCAGGTCTCCAGCGTGTTGTCGACCCAGTCGCTGGGGCTCCAGCCCACCGCCTTGGACGTGCCCGCGGGCAGCGCAGTCGCGCCGTCCAGCCAGGTTTCGGCGAGGTGGACCGCGTCGGCGATCGCCTTGTTCGTGGAGGCGGGGATGGGGGCGACGAACCCGATCGAGCTCGACGCGACCCGTCGCGCCAGTTCGTAATTGACCGGACCCGACGCCTTGCCGCCGGCCGTGACGGTGCCCGCGCTGCTGAACATCTGGCCCAGCTGGGTGAAGATCTGCCCCAGGTCGCCCATGCCGAAATCCCCGCTCATGCCGAAAGCGCCCAGCGGGTCGGACCCCCCGGAGCCGGAATCGGGATCTTTCTTCTCGCGCTCCGGGTCATCGCCGAAGGAGAAGCCGAACGGCAGGTCGGACATACCGTCAACGGTACTCACCGCGGGGAGGCAACGCGCCATCTGTGGTCACGCTCGTAGCTGAACGAGCCTGAGCAGGGGCCCGATAGGGTAGCGGCGTGAACAGGCGGATTCTGACGTTGATCGTCGCGCTGGTGCCGATCGTGGTCTTCGGCGTGCTGCTCGCGGTGGTGACGGTGCCGTTTGTGTCCCTGGGGCCGGGCCCGACGTTCGACACGCTCGGCGAGGTCGACGGCAAGCCGGTGGTCGAGATCGAGGGCACCCAGACCCACCCGACGACGGGCCATCTCAACATGACGACGGTGTCCCAGCGCGACGATCTGACCTTCGGCGAAGCGCTCACGCTGTGGCTTTCGGGACAGGAACAGCTGATACCGCGAGATCTCGTCTACCCACCGGGCAAGTCGCGGGACGACGTCGACAAGGCCAACAACGCCGACTTCAAGAATTCCGAGGACAGCGCCGCCTACGCCGCGCTGGGGTTCTTGAAGTACCCGGTCGCGGTGACCGTCGCGACGGTTACCGACCCCGGTCCGTCGGCTAACAAGCTGAAGCCGGGTGACGCCATCGACGCGGTCAACGGCACCCCGGTGGCCAGCGTCGAGCAGTTCACGGGATTCCTGAAGAGCACCAAACCCGGTCAGGTGGTGACGATCGACTATCGCCGCAAAAATGACGCGGCCGGCCCAATTGGCACCGCGCAAATCACGCTGGGGACGAACAAGGATCGCGACTACGGCTTCATGGGCGTGGCGGTGCTCGATGCGCCCTGGGCGCCGTTCGTCGTCGACTTCAACCTAGCCAATGTGGGCGGGCCGTCGGCCGGGCTGATGTTCAGCCTGGCGGTCGTCGACAAGCTCACCACCGGTGACTTGGCCGGGTCGATGTTCATCGCGGGAACCGGCACCATCTCCGTCGACGGCAAGGTGGGCCAAATCGGCGGCATCACACACAAGATGGCCGCCGCCCACTCGGCGGGAGCCACGGTGTTTCTGGTGCCGGCGAAGAACTGCTACGAGGCGACCTCGGACAATCCGTCCGGCTTGCGCTTGGTGAAGGTCGAGACCCTGGGCCAGACGGTGGACGCGCTGCACGCCATCAGGTCGGGCGGTCAGACGCCCAGTTGCTAGCCCGCCGACGACGCCACCCGGCCGACGTTGTGAAGTGCGTACAGTTTGACCTAGAAATCTCAAAGCCAGCCACACCGATCAGGGAGCGTAGCCAGTGGGGATGCGGCCCACCGCAAGGATGCCGAAGCTAACTCGGCGTAGCCGGATTCTGATCCTGATCGCACTCGGTGTGATCGTTTTGCTGCTCGCTGGTCCGCGGCTGATCGACGCCTACGTCGACTGGCTGTGGTTCGGTGAGCTCGGCTACCGCTCGGTGTTCACCACCGTGCTGGTCACCCGCGTCGTCGTCTTCCTGGTGGCCGGTCTGCTGGTCGGCGGCATCGTGTTCACCGGGCTTGCGTTGGCCTACCGCGCCCGTCCCGTGTTCGTACCGAGCAACACCAACGATCCCGTGGCGCGGTACCGGACCGTCGTCGTTTCGCGCCTGCGACTGGTCGGCATCGGGATTCCGGCGGCGGTCGGCCTGCTGGCGGGCATCATCGCGCAGAGCTATTGGGTGCGGGTCCAGCTCTTCCTGCACGGCGGAAACTTCGGAATCAGGGATCCCCAGTTCGGCAAGGACCTCGGGTTCTACGCGTTCGAGCTGCCCTTCTACCGGCTCCTGCTCAGCTATATTTTCGTGGCGGTGTTCCTGGCCTTCATAGCGAACGTGTTGGCGCACTACATCTTCGGCGGCATCCGGTTATCCGGCCGTACCGGGGCACTGAGCCGCTCGGCGCGGATCCAGTTGGTGAGCCTGCTCGGCGTGCTGGTGCTGCTCAAGGCCGTTGCCTATTGGCTGGACCGCTACGAGCTGCTGTCGCACACCCGCGGCGGCAAGCCGTTCACCGGCGCCGGTTACACCGATATCAACGCGGTGCTGCCGGCAAAGCTGATCCTGATGGCAATCGCCCTGATCTGCGCCGTAGCGGTGTTCTCCGCAATCGTCCTGCGCGACTTGCGGATTCCTGCCATCGGCCTGGCCTTGTTGCTGCTGTCGTCATTGATCGTGGGCGCCGGGTGGCCGTTGATCGTCGAGCAGATCAGCGTCAGACCCAATGCGGCGCAGAAGGAAAGCGAATACATCAGCCGCAGCATCGGCGCGACGCGGCAAGCCTACGGCTTGACGTCCGACGTGGTCAGCTACCGCAACTACACCGGCGACGCGCAGGCCACCGCCCAGCAGGTCGCGGCCGACCGGGCCACCACCTCCAACATCCGGCTGCTCGACCCCACGATCATCAGCCCGGCGTTCACCCAGTTCCAGCAGGGCAAGAACTTCTACTACTTCCCCGACCAGCTGTCCATCGACCGGTACCTCGACCGCAACGGGGCGTTGCGCGACTATGTCGTCGCGGCCCGAGAGCTCAACCCCGACCGGCTGATCGACAACCAGCGTGACTGGATCAACCGGCACACCGTCTACACCCACGGCAACGGATTCATCGCGTCGCCGGCCAACACGGTGCGGGGAATCGCCAACGACCCCAACCAGAACGGTGGCTACCCGGAGTTTCTGGTCAACGTCGTCGGCGCCAACGGCAGCATCGTGTCCGACGGGCCGGCACAGCTGGACCAGCCGCGCATCTACTACGGACCCGTCATCTCCAACACCTCCGCCGACTACGCGATCGTCGGACGCAACGGCAACGACCGCGAATACGACTACGAGACCAGCAACGAAACCAAGAACTACACCTACACCGGGCTCGGGGGAGTCCCGGTCGGTGGCTGGTTATCCCGCAGCGTCTTCGCCGCGAAGTTCGCCGAACGAAACTTCCTGTTCTCCAACGTGATCGGCTCCAACAGCAAGATCCTGTTCAACCGCGATCCCGCGCGCCGGGTGGAGGCGGTGGCGCCGTGGCTGACGACCGACAGCGGCGTATACCCGGCGATCGTCAACAAGCGGTTGGTGTGGATCATCGACGGCTACACGACGCTGGACAACTACCCGTACTCCGAATTGACCTCCCTGGAGTCCGCGACCGCCGACTCCACCGAGGTGGCGTTCAACCGGCTCGCGCCCGACAAGCAGGTGTCCTACATCCGAAATTCGGTGAAGGCCACCGTGGATGCCTATGACGGCACCGTCACGCTCTACCAGCAGGACGAACAGGATCCGGTGCTGAAGGCGTGGATGCGGGTGTTCCCCGGCACCGTCAAACCCAAGAGCGACATCACCCCCGAGCTCGCCGAACACCTACGTTACCCCGAAGACCTGTTCAAGGTGCAGCGCATGCTGCTGGCCAAGTACCACGTCAACGACCCCGTGACGTTCTTCTCCACGTCCGATTTCTGGGATGTGCCGTTGGATCCCAACCCCACCGCCAGCAGCTACCAACCGCCCTATTACATCGTCGCGAAAAACATTGCGAAGAACGACAATTCGGCTTCATACCAGTTGATCAGCGCGATGAACAGGTTCAAGCGCGACTATCTGGCGGCCTACATCAGCGCCAGCTCCGACCCGGCGACGTACGGCAGGATCACCGTGTTGACCATTCCGGGTCAGGTCAACGGCCCGAAGCTGGCCAACAATGCGATCACCACCGACCCGGCGGTGTCCCAGGACCTGGGGGTGATCGGGCGCGACAACCAGAACCGGATCCGTTGGGGCAACCTGCTCACGCTGCCCGTGGGCCAGGGTGGTCTGCTCTACGTCGAACCCGTCTACGCCTCGCCGGGGGCCAGCGACGCCGCTTCGTCGTACCCGCGGTTGATCCGGGTGGCGATGATGTACAACGACAAGATCGGATACGGCCCCACGGTGGGTGATGCACTCAACGGGTTGTTCGGGCCCGGCGCGGGTGCGACCGCGACCGGGATACAACCCACCGAGCCCGGCGCGGCGCCGATCCCGCCCGCCA
>NZ_JAOPWB010000175.1 GCF_025965855.1 Mycobacterium sp.
GCGCCTGCGCCGCGGGCGCGCTGGCGACCCGGGCGCCCGGCGCCGGTGACTGCGCACCCCGCGCCGAAGCGATCGACGCCGCGCTGCGGGACGCTTTTCCTGACCAAAGCCATTGATGTACTGTCGCTGCGATGACTGCGGTCATGGGAGCCTGCATGCCGGCGACGGCCGCCGCCGACATGGCCCTGGTGCTCTTCGCGATATTCGGAGTTCTGGGATTCGGCTGGCGCAGTTGGCTGCAGTATCGGCGGACCGGCTCGACCGGATTTCGCGGCGTCAGCGCCGGTGGGGTATTGGACCGCCTGGCCGGCGTCGGCTTCGTCGCCGCGCTGGCGGTGGCGGTGAGCGCCCCAATCCTGCAGGAGGCCAAGGTCGTTGAACCCGTCGGCGTGCTGGACGAGGTCTGGATCCAGACCGTCGGCATCGTGGTGGCGACGGTCGGCATCGCGGCGACGGTATACGCGCAACTCGAGATGGGTGATTCCTGGCGGATCGGAGTAGACACCAAGGAGACCACCACACTGGTGCATACCGGCGTGTTCGGCCGGATCCGCAACCCCATCTACACCGCCATGTTCACATTCGGCTTCGGCATCGCTCTGCTGACGCCGAATGTCGTTGCCTTCGCGGGTCTTATCCTGCTCGTCGCCACGATCGAGCTCCAGGTCCGTCGCGTCGAGGAGCCGTACCTGTTGCGGACACACGGCGACGCCTATCGCGCCTACACCGCCGGCGTGGGTCGATTCGTCCCCGGGGTCGGACTGATGCGCTAGCGCGACTCACGACGGACGTCATGGGTGATCGTCAGCCCGTCACCAGTTTCGAGTTCGGCCGCCGACTGCGTCATCACGACGCGACTGCGGCTCGGCGATAACAACACAGACAGATAGTGGTGGGGCGCGCCGGCCGCAAAGGCCAGGCGGTTGAGCCGCAACAAAGCGGCCCCGATCGCCGTCCCGAGCAGGTTCGCGTAGCGCGGCCCGGCGATCTCGGCGGTGATTTCATGCTGCACGCGGTCCAGGTTGACCCCGGCATCCGAGAGCAGTTCGTACAGGGCAGTCCGGGTCAACGCCGGTTCGGTCAACGTGACAGCCAGTTCCTGAGGCAACCAAGCATCGGTCACGATGAGCGGTTCGCCCGTTCTGCGTTGGCGTCGCACCCGCACGATGTGGAGCAGCTCGCCGGAAGTCCCCAACGCCTCGGCGACGGCCCGCGGCGGACGGCGCATGCCGAGCTCCACCATGTCGACCTGGGTCTCGAACTGCGTCTGGCGCAGCCCGTCCATGTAGGAGCCGGCGACCGAGGACGGATCCGATGGACTGTGCTCGCGCACAAAGGAACCCACGCCCTGCCGGCGCTCGATGTATCCCTGTTCGGCCAGGTCCGCGAGCGCGCGGCGGACCGTGATGCGAGAAACCCCGAACTGGTCGCACAGCGCCTGCTCGGTGGGCAACGCTTCGCCGGGGACGATGACGCCGCGGTCGATCTCGTCGTGCAGCACCAGGAACAGCTGCCGATGCAACGGCACCCCGGCCGCGGTGGATACCGGCGCCGCCGTACCGCTGCTCTGGTGCACGCTGGTCAATGCTTCCATACCGCCGCCCTTGCAGGTTTCGATCAGTTGTTATATATATATAACAACTGATCAGCGTGGGGAGAGATCCGATGACCGCCGTGCAGCCAGGGGCCGCCACCGATCCGGCGGGGCCGACGGGACGGTTGGCCACCTGGGTCGCCGGTCTCACGCTGGACGATGTTCCGCAGCACGTTCTCGAGCGGGCAAAGCACCTGCTGCTGGATGGTCTGGGTTGCGCCCTGGTCGGGGCCCAATTGCCGTGGTCGCGCATCGCTACCGAGGCCGTCCTCCGGCTGGAGGGCCCCGGCGACACCGTGGTCGTCGGCACCGGACGCACCGCCGGCGCTCCGGCCGCCGCGGTGCTCAACGGCACGTTCATCCAGGGTTTCGAGCTCGACGACTTCCATCCCCTCGCCCCGTTGCACAGTTGCTCGCTGCTCATTCCGGCACTGCTGTCGACGGTGTCGACGATGCCGCGAACAACTGACCTGACGACCGGCGCCGACCTCCTGCTGGCGGCGATCGCCGGCTTCGAAGTCGGCCCTCGAGTCGGCCATACGCTGCACGGCACCCAAATGCTAGACCGCGGCTGGCACTCGGGTTCGGTCTTCGGCACCCACTCCGCGGCAATGGCGTCAGGCAAGTTGCGTGGGCTGTCGCCGGCGCAACTGGAGGACGCCCTCGGCCTGGCGGGCACCCAGTCGGCGGGGCTGATGGCCGCGCAATACGAGGCCATGAGCAAGCGCATGCACCACGGCCTCGCGGCGCGCAACGGCTTCTATGCCGCGGGCCTCGCCGCGGCCGGCTATACCGGCATCAAACGGGTATTCGAGCGTGAATATGGCGGATTCCTCAGCGTTTTCGGTGCGGGCCACAGCCCGGACGCCTCGCTGCTGACCGGGCAACTCGGGCAGCGATGGGAGACCGCCATCATCATGGTCAAGTCCTACGCCGCCATGGGCGGCCTGCACGGCGCGATCGATGCGGCGAGAAGTCTGCGGACTTCGGTCGATGCCCAGGACATCTCGAAGGTCGACATCACCGTCGGCGAGACCATCTACAAGCACGGTTGGTGGCCGCCGGAGCGGCCGCTCACCCCGATGGGCGCGCAGATGAACATCGCGTACGCGACCGCCGCGGCGCTGCTCGACGGCAACGTGCTGCCCGAGCAGTTCACGCCGGCCCGCCTCGACTCCGATGACATCTGGGCCTTGATCGCGGCGACGACGGTCCACCTCGACGAATCGCTCGCCGACGCCGACGTCACCGAGAAGTTCCGCACCGACGTCGCGGTGACCACGCGGGACGGCGCCCTGCACCGCGCCCGCGTGGCCCTGCCGCACGGCGCGCCCAACGATCCCGTCACCAACGACGAATTGCGGGCAAAGTTCCACGCGCTCGCCGACCGGGTCACCCGCCGCGGGCGCGCCGAAGCGATCGAGCACGCGGTGGTGAATCTCGACGACTTGGATGACGTCGACCAGCTGATAGATCTGCTCGCCGCACCCGTTGCTAGCGCACTGGACTGAAGGGACGGACATGGCCACAACACCGGCCCGCCAGCGGCTCAAAGACTTGCTGGACAACCGCGAACTCATCGTCGCGCCAGGCGTTTTCGACGGCATATCGGCGCAGCTGACCAAACGGACGGGCCACGTCGCGGCGTATCTGACCGGCGCCGGCGTGGCGGCGTCGGGGTTCGGGCTGCCCGACATCGGGCTGGTCACGGCGACCGAAATGGCCGACCGGGTTCGGACGATTGCCGGCGTGTTGGGCGACGTCCCGCTGATCGCCGACGCCGACACCGGTTACGGCACCCCGATGAACGTGGTGCGCACGGTCCGTTCCTATGACGCGGCCGGGGTGGCCGCGATCCAGTTGGAAGACCAAGTGTTTCCCAAGCGTTGCGGTCACCTCCCCGACAAGCAGGTCGTCGACGCCGCGGTGTTCGAACGGACGCTCGCCGCCGCGCTGGACGCCAGGTCCGACGACGACCTCCTGGTGGTGGCGCGCACCGACGCGCGTGCCCCGCTCGGCCTGGACGTCGCGATCGAGCGTGCCAACCGGTACGCGCAGGCGGGCGCCGACGTCATCTTCGTCGAGGCGCCTCAGGAAACGGGTGAAATCGAGCGCATCGCACGCGAAGTGGACGCTCCCTTGCTGATCAACCTGGTGCTCGGCGGCATGACGCCGCTCCAGTCGGCGTCGCGGCTACAGGAGTTGGGTTACGCGATTGCGATCCATCCGAGCAACCTGCTGATCCAGGCGACGTTCGGGATGCTGCAAAGCCTTTGCGAACTCAACGGCACGGACAGCACCGCCCATCTGCCCGCCACGCCCGGCGACTTCTTCAACGTGGTCGGCATGGCGGAGTGGCTGGCGCTCGACGACAAGTACGCACACATCGCGGACCGCTCATGGGTATGACCATCATCGAGAAGATCTTCGCCCGCAAGGCGGGTTTGGCCTCGGTGTCGCCGGGTGACACCGTCGTGGTTGAGGTCGACATGACCGTGCTGATCGACCTGCAGTTCGCCACGATGTGGATACAGCCCAACCGAATCCACGACCCCGACAAGCTCGCGGTCGTCATGGACCACGCAGTGCCGGCCCCGACCATCAAGGACGCCACCGGCGGTGGGCACGCCCGAAAGTTCGTCGGCGACTTCGGCATCGAACGCTTCTATGACGTGGGCCGGCACGGGATCTGCCACCAGGTCATCGCCGAGAACGGGCTGGCACACCCCGGGGAAATTTTGGCCTGCACCGACTCTCACACCTGTGCCGCCGGCGCCTATAACAACGCGGCCCGCGGGCTGGGGCCCGCCGAAGTGTATTCGATCATGTGCACCGGTACGACGTGGTTCCAGGTCGCGCCGACGGTCCGCTATGAACTCGAGGGCGTGAAACCAAACACGGTGAGCGGCAAGGACATCTTCCTGCACATCGCCGCTGAGTACGGCGACGCTCCCAACCTCAACCTGGAGTTCGGCGGGCCCGGCCTGGCCGGCGTCCCGATGCACGATCGGCGCACCATCGCCACCCAGGGCGCCGAGGTGTCGGCCGATTTCAGCACGTTCGAGCCCGACGACGTTTTGACGTCGTTTCTCGACGAGCGCGGCGTCACCGGATACCGTGTTGCGGCAGCGGATCCCGACGCCGAATACCACGACGTCCGGCATATCGACCTGGCCGCCCTGGAACCCTACGTCGCGCGGCCGGGCACCGTGAGCCGCAACGGGTTGCCAGTGTCACGGCTGGAGAAGCAGAAGATCGACCAGGCGTTCATCGGATCGTGCGCGAACGGTCAACTCGAGGATCTCGAGATCGCCGCGGAAGTGCTGCGCGGCAAGACCGTAGCGCCGGGGGTGCGGCTATTGGTCACGCCGGCTTCACAGGCGGTGTACCGGGAGGCCATGCGGCGGGGGCATCTGCAGGACATCGCGGACGCCGGGGCCGTGATCACAAACTCCACCTGCGGCGCGTGTTTCGGCTACCACATGGGAGTGGTGGGGCCCGGGGAGGTGTGCATCACCTCGAGCACCCGCAACTTCACCGGACGCATGGGCAGCACCGAGGCCGAGATCTTCATGGCATCACCGGCGACTGTCGCGGCGTCCGCGATCACCGGTTACATCACCGACCCGAGAAGAGTGACGGCATGACGCTCTCCTTCAGCGGAAAAGTGTGGCTGTTCGGCGACAGCTTGAATACCGACGCCATGTATCCGGCGTTCGCGATGAAGATGGAGCCGGCAGAAGCGGCCAAGCATATCTTCTATGAGGTCCGGCCGGGCTGGACCGACGGGGTGGCGCCGGGCGACATCGTGGTGGCGGGCAAGAACTTCGGGCTGGGTTCGTCGCGACCGGTCGCGGCGCTGTTCGTCGAGCTCGGCATTGCCGGACTCGTCGCCGAGGAGTTCAACTCGCTGTTTTTCCGCAACGCCGTGAATTCGGGACTGCCGGCGATGACCGTCCCCGACGCAACCAGCGTCTTCCACGAAGGCGACACCGGCACCTTCGATCTGAGCGACGGCAGCTGGCGCAACGACACCACCGGGGCTTCGGGCACCGTCCCCAAGCTGCCCGACCTCATCCTCGACATCATCGAAAGCGGCGGCATACTGCCGCGGCTGATGGAGCAGGGGTATCTGCCCAGCCAATTAGGCGACCTGTTGCGGTCACCCGCCGTGGCGATCCGCGGCGCTGGCAGCGGCGCATGATCTCGCTGCTGGGCAGACTCCTGCGCGGAGTTCGCGCGGGCACGCAGCGAAGCCCGTTCGCCGACAGCGGCTTCGACGCGCCCGAATCCATCACCGTCACCAGCACCGCCTTCGCCGACGGCGGCGCGATGCCGCTGTCTAGCGCGGGAACGGGCGTCGGCGACAACGTGTCGCCGCCGCTGCGCTGGGACGGGCTGAGACCCGGGACCCGGCAGCTGGTGCTCGTCATCGATGACGTCGACGTGCCCCTCCTCCGCCCGCTGCTGCACACCATCGCGCTGATGGAACCGACGGTTGGCGGCGTCGACGCGGGTTCGCTGCGGCCGGGAACCGCGGGAATGCGTTTCGTCCGAGCCGACTTGGGTCACCGCGGCTATGCCGGACCCCGCCCGATCCCCGGGCACGGGCCGCACCACTACCGGTTCCATGTGTTCGCGGTCGGCGAACACATCGCCGACACCGTCACCACCGCCAAGGCGCTGCTGGCCGCGATGACCGGACACGTGCTGGCCCGCGGCGCATTGACGGGCACCTACGAACGCTAATCATCTGGGACTTCACGTTCGATCTCGTCGAGCCAAATCCGGGCGGACATGTCCGACGGCGCGCGCCAGTCCCCCCGCGGCGACAGCGAACCGCCATGAGAAACCTTGGGCCCGTTAGGCAGTGCCGAGCGCTTGAACTGGCTGAACGCGTAGAACCGCTGCACGAAAACTCCCAGCCAGTGCCGGATCTCCTTGAGCGAGTACGACGGTCGCTTGCCCTCGGGGAATCCCGGCGGCCAATTGCCCTGCTCGGGGTCGCTCCACGCCTGCCACGCCAAAAACGCGATCTTCGACGGCCGGAACCCGAAGCGCAGCACATAAAACAGCGAAAAGTCTTGCAGGGCGAACGGTCCGACCTGGGCCTCGCTGCTCTGCAGCTCTTCCTCCTCGCCGCTTGGGACGAGCTCCGGCGTGATCTCGGTGTCAAGCACCGACTGCAGCACCTCGCACACTTCCGGTTCGAACTGGTCGGACGAAATCACCCAGCGGATCAGGTGCTGGATCAGCGTCTTGGGGACGCCGCCGTTGACGTTGTAGTGCGACATCTGGTCGCCGACCCCGTACGTCGACCAGCCCAGCCCCAGCTCGGAGAGGTCACCGGTGCCCAGCACGATCCCGCCGCGCTGGTTGGCCAGCCGGAACAGGTAATCCGTGCGCAGGCCGGCCTGGACGTTCTCGAAGGTGACGTCGTAGACCTTCTCGCCGCGCGAAAACGGATGGTCGATCTCCTTGAGCATCAACTGCGCGGTCTCGGTGATGTCGATCTCGGAGAAGGTGACGCCGAGCGCGCGGCACAGCTCGAACGCGTTGCGCTTGGTGCGATCTCCCGTCGCGAAGCCGGGCAGCGTGAACGCCAGGATGTCGCTGCGCGGCCGTCCTTCGCGGTCCATCGCACGCGCGGCGACGATCAGCGCGTGCGTCGAGTCCAGCCCGCCGGAAATGCCGATGACGACCTTCGGGTAGTTCAGCGCCCGCAGCCGCTGCTCGAGCCCCGAGACCTGAATGTTGTAGGCCTCGTAGCAATCCTGTTCCAGGCGTTGCGGATCGGCCGGCACGAACGGGAAGCGCTCGACCTCGCGGCGCAGCCCGATGTCGCCGGCCGGCGGGTTGAGCCGGAATTCGATGCGCCGGAACGACTCCGCCGCCGCCCGGTGGTGGCGCCGGTTGTCGTCGAAGGTGCCCATCCGCAGCCGTTCCGAGCGAAGCAGCTCGAGGTCGACGTCGGCGACGCTGCGTCGCTCCCCTTTGGGGAATCGCTCGGAGGAGGCCAGCAGCACGCCGTTCTCCCAAACCATCGTCTGGCCGTCCCAGGCCAGGTCGGTGGTCGATTCGCCCTCCCCCGCGGCGGCGTAGATGTAGGCGCCCAGGCACCGCGACGACGCCGAGCGCGCCAGCAGGCAGCGGTCCTCGGCGCGGCCGATCGTGATCGGGCTGCCGGATAGGTTGGCCAGCACCGTCGCCCCCGCCAACGCCGCCTCCGCGCTGGGCGGTATCGGCACGAACATGTCCTCGCAGATTTCGATGTGCAACACGAAGTCGGGCAGGTCGGATGCGGCGAAAAGCAGATCGGGGCCGAACGGGGCCTCGATATCGCCGATGCGGATGATGCCGCGCTCGTCGTCCCCCGGTGCCATCTGGCGGCGCTCGTAGAACTCCCGATACGTGGGCAGGTACGACTTGGGCGCGACGCCGAGCACCGCGCCGCGGTGGACGACCACCGCGGTGTTGTAGATGCGATGCCGGTAGCGCAGCGGGGCGCCGACGACCAACACCGGCAAAATGTCGGCCGACGACGCGACGATATCGGCGATGGCGCCTTCGACGTCGTAGAGCAGGAGGTCTTGCAGGATGATGTCCTCGATGGAGTACCCCGAGAGCGTCAGCTCAGGGAAGATGGCCACCGCGACGCCGTCGTCGTGGCATTGGCGCGCCAACCGGAGCACCGACTCGGCGTTGGCCGCCGGATCGCCGATCGTGGTGTGGTGCGTGCAGGCGGCGACGCGGACAAAACCCTGGCGGTAGGCGTTGTAAAAGTCCATGGCCCTCCCATTGTCGCCCGACGGTTGTCAACTCGTCGCCGGCGGGTATCCCCAACGGCATGAGCGATACCGCTGTCGTAGTGGTCGACATGATGAACACGTATCAGCATCCCGACGCTGAAGAACTGATACCCAATGTCGAGAAAATCATCGACCCACTCGCCGACCTCCTCCGCCGCGCGCGTGAGGCCGACGGCGTCGACCTGGTCTACATCAACGACAACTACGGCGATTTCACCGCTCAGTTCTCCGACATCGTCCGATCCGCGCTCGATGGCGCCCGGCCCGATCTGATCAAGCCGATCGTGCCCTCCGAGGATTGCCGCGTGATGACGAAGGTCCGCCACAGCGCCTTTTATGCGACGGCGCTGGCGTATCTGCTCGGTCGCCTGGAAACCAAGCGGTTGATCCTCACCGGGCAGGTCACCGAGCAGTGCATCCTGTATACGGCCCTCGACGCCTACGTGCGCCACTTCCCCGTCGTCATCCCGACCGACGCCGTCGCCCACATCGACGCCGGGCTAAGCAAGGCGGCGCTGAAGATGATGCAGCAGAACATGTCCGCCGAGCTCACCACGGTGGCCGACTGCCTCGGTTAGCAACACCGGCCGCGAGGTTGCGCAGAATGCCGGCTTCATCGGCGTGTCGGCGGACAGACACGCACGCTCGCGCGGGGTGGCTACCCTGGTGCCATGGAATCGCCGGAACTCGTCGCGGTGCTGGCCGGCCGCCGGGTCGCGGTCCTGACCGGTGCCGGGATGTCCACCGACTCGGGCATTCCCGACTACCGGGGCCCCGATTCCCCGCCGAGCAACCCGATGACCATCCGCCAGTTCACCTCGGATCCGGTGTTCCGGCAGCGGTACTGGGCGCGCAACCACGTCGGGTGGCGGCACATGGACGACACCCTGCCCAACGCCGGGCACCGGGCGCTGGCCGCGCTCGAGCGGGCGTCGGTGGTGACCGGGGTGATCACCCAGAACGTCGACCTGCTGCACACCAAGGCCGGCAGCCGAAACGTCGTCAACCTGCACGGCACCTACGCGCGGGTGGTCTGCCTGAGCTGCCGGCACGGCATGAGCCGGGCCGCGCTCGCCGAACGGCTCGAGGCGCTCAACCCCGGATACCCGGGATATAGCGAGCGCGCCGAAGCCGTGGGCGGGCTGGCGGTGGCTCCCGACGCCGACGCAGTCGTCGCCGACACCGCCTCGTTCCGCTACCTCGACTGCCCGCGCTGCGGCGGCATGCTGAAGCCCGACATCGTCTACTTCGGCGAAAGCGTGCCCAAAGACGTTGTGGGAAAGGCGTATTCGCTGGTCGACCCGGCCGAAGCGCTGTTGGTCGCGGGCTCGTCGCTGACGGTGTTCTCCGGCTACCGATTCGTGCGCCACGCCGCGGCGCGCGGCATCCCGATCGCCATCGTCAATCGCGGCCGCACGCGCGGCGACGACCTGGCCACCGTGAAGGTCAACGGCGGGTGCTCGGAGTTGCTGACGCTGATGGCCGGCGAGTTGGGGGCGCTAGCGCCCACGCTTTAGAAGGTGCACGCCATGCTGCGGATGGCGTGAATGAAATTGCCCGGCACGTATGCCGGTTCGCCCGCCTGAATTTCGGGCAGCTGACCCAGCAGTTCGCCGAAGATGGCGCGCAGTTGCGCCCGGGCCACATGGGCGCCGAGGCAGAAGTGCACTCCTCCGCCGCCGAAGCCGACGTGCGGGTTGGGGTTGCGGCTCACGTCGAAACGGTCCGGTTCGTTGAACGCGTCGGTGTCCCAGTTGGCGGACGGATAGAACATCACCACCTTCTCACCCGCCTTGATGGTTTGGCCGCCCAGCTCGACATCCGTTGCCGCCGTGCGGCGGAAGGTCATGACCGGCGTGGCCCAACGGATGAACTCCTCGACCGCCGTGCCGACCCGGTTGTCGAAATCCTCGCGTAGCCAGGCCCGCTGGTCTCCGAAGTCGGTGAGCGCCTTCATCGCGTGGCTGGCGGTCTGACGCGTGGTGTCGTTGCCGGCCACGGCAAGCAAGACGAAGAACGCGGACACGTCGGCGTCGGACAGCCGGTCGCCGTCGACCTCGGCGTTCACCAGGCTGCTCAACAGGTCATCGCCGGGCCGCTCGCGCCGCTCGGCGGCCAGGGTGCCGGCGACCTGGTGGAGGTACATCTGGTTCTCGACCAACACCTCCAGCGGGTTGCGGCCGGCGAGGTAGATGGGGTCGGCCCAGGACACGAGCGCGTCGGCGGCGTGGGCCACGTGCTGGCGCTCGGACTCCGGAATCCCCACCATGTCCGACAGCGTGCGGATGGGCAGTTGCTTGGCGCAGTGGTCCACGAAATCGGCACCGCTGCCCGCGGCGCGCAGCTCTTCGACGATGGCCTTGGCGTTGGACTTGATCGAGTCCTCGACGCGGCGGACCTGCCTCGGGGTGAAGGCGGCGCTGACGACCTTGCGCAGCTTGGTGTGCCGCGGCGGGTCCATCGCCAGGAAGGACTGCGAGGCTTCCAGCAGCTCCATGTCGCCGGGGGTGAGGCCCGCGAGCTGGATCGCCCGGGTGATCGCGTGTCCGGCTCGCTCGCCGTTGGGATCCGGCGCCACCATGTGGAAGCCGTCCGAGGT
>NZ_JAOPWB010000177.1 GCF_025965855.1 Mycobacterium sp.
CTTCGGGGACGACGGAGACGATGCGATGCGAGATGTGGGATCCCGTTCTCGACGCGGCCGTGGCGAACAATGAACTGTTACCCGGGCTGCCCCGGTCAGACATCCACTTGTGGCTGGGCAACGTCACGAAGATGGTGATGCGCGGTCTCGAGGATGGTGATGGCGACCTCAGGCGCTACCGGTCCATCCTGCGTCGCTTCGTCGCTCCTGCCTTCACCCGCGCGGAAGCGCAGGTCGGGATTTGATCAACGGCAGGCCGACGGATAGGTCAGCGCGGCGTCAACTTGCTGTGGGTGGCAGGAAGTTGTGGTCGATGAGCGACTGCGGGGCGTTGCGGAATGCATGCTCGGTATCAACAACTTTGGTGAACCCCGCTTGGCGCAGTTTGATGGTACTGACAAGGGCCTGTGGCCCTGCCGGCGCTCCGTAGGCGAACGCGAAGTCCGCGTGCTGGTCACCGTGGCCGACCAGCTCGCGCAGGCTCAACGGACGAAGGCCGTACTTGTCGACGATGCGGTCCCACAGACCGGAGTGGTCGGCGGGGTAGCCGGCCAGAATCATCGGAGTATCCAGTCTGGTCTCGATGCCGACGGTTCCGGCCAGCGCTGGCCACATATTCCGCCATTCAAAAACGCCACGGTTGGTGATATTGAACGCCTCGTTGGCTGCGCGAGGTGGAACTCGCCGACCGCGAGGCCGAGAAGTTCGCCGGCCGCAAGCTCGACGCCGTGCACGTCGCGTGGGCCGGCGGCGTCGAGCGCGGTCAACCGCACTACTACCGGCTGCAGACACCACGTCTACTTGCGGAGTATGACGACACTCAGCGGGACGTCAACCATATTCACACGGTATGGCGGGATCCCACAGGGGATTTCGCGGACGACATACTCGCACGCCACCACGCGGACTTCCATCCGCGTCCTCGACGCGTCTAGGGACGTCGCCGTGCTAGCTTGGGTTGCAATGGAGGAAAGCTGACGACGCGGCCCGCCAGCATCGAGTGCGACGCGCTCATGCACGACCACGCCCAGATCGTTGAGATCCACCCCGCTGCGCACCAGCGACTGCAGCAGCTCTGGATGCGTGGTGATGCCTGCGCCCCGGCCAACCAGTTCGACGAGACTGCGCTCGAACACCTCCGTATGCCAACCAGCCTTTCGCAACAGCGTGGCGGCGAACAAACCCGCCAACGAGGCGCTAATGACGATTGCGCGCCCCCGAGTCGGGCTCACACCAGCGGCCGTCCGATAGACGCGCCGCCGTCGACAAACAGTGTTTGTCCGGTGATGAACGATGCATCGTCGGACAGCAAGAATGCGATCGCTGCGGCGATCTCGTCGGGGCGACCGAACCGTCCCATGGGAACCATTGCCAAGTAGCGGCTTTCACCCTCGCTGCCGGGCGGGTTGTTCTCGCGGAACAGCTCCGTTTCGATGGGTCCCGGCGCGACGGCGTTGACCGTGATGCCGGTGGTGGCCAGCTCCAACGCCCAGCCGCGAGTGCAGCTGATCAGGGCCGCCTTGGCCGCCGCATACGCGGTACGTTCTACGGCGCCGAGGGCAACCAGACTCGCGATGTTGACCACCCGGCCCCAACCTTGCTCGCGCATCCCCGGTAAGGCGGCCTGAGTCAGTTGGATCGCGCTGCGCAGATTGACGTCGAGCACCGCGTCCAGTGCGTCCAGCGTGACCTGTTCGAGCATCTGGGGACGCACCAGGCCCACGTTGTTGATCACGGCATCGATCCGATTGGCTGACGAGATTTCCTGCAGTGCAGCGGATGTCGCGTTTCGATCCGAGAGGTCAACGGTGCGCAAGTCACCCGGAAAGGTGGCATCGCCTGCTCGGGCGATCCCGATCACCGTGTGGCCTTGCGTGGTCAGACGCTCCGCCAGGGCGCGGCCGATGCCTTTGCTCGCGCCGCTGATCAGTACCGTGCGGCTCATCGCTCACTCCTGGACGGGCATGCGGCGAGCAGCGTCGGCCGCGCTGATGCCTTCCAGCGCAAGCCCATAACCGATGCCTTCGTCGATGATTCTGCGCAACTTCTGTGTCAGCGCTGTGCGGGTGTAGCTGCTAGTCAACGGTGGCAATTCGGCAATGCCGCGAGCGATTTCGTGAGCGCGCGCAAGCAACCGGTCGCCAGGCACGATCTCGTTGACCACGCCCCATGCCTGAGCGGTTTGCGCGTCCAGAATCTGGCGTGTGAGCAGAAAGTAGCGCGCGCGGATGCTGCCGATTACCTCGGGCCACAACAGGTTGACGCCGTCACCGGGCACGATGCCGAAGTCGAAATGCGGCTTGTCTTGAAACACCGTCTGCGGTGTGGCTAGCACAATGTCGCATAGCAATGGGTACTCGGAGTGCAGCAGCACCGGTCCGTTGAGCGCGGCGATCATCGGGACCTCGACGTCGAGGATGTTCATCAGAATTTTCTTTCCCTCGCGCCAGATCTTGTCGTAGCCCATCGGCGAGAAGAAGTCGAAGCCCTCACCGTCGATCGTGTCCATGAACGCGTCGCCGGTTCCGGTCAAAATGACGACTCGGTTTTCGCGGTCCTCGCCGACCTGGCGGAACAGGTCCACAAATTGTTCGTGGGTGTGCCCGTTGAAGATCAGCTTTCCACCGTTGGTGTGCAGTGCGATCTCCAGCACTCCCGCCTCATCGCGGCTAAGCCGCGCATTCGGGAAGGCATCACGGTAGGACTCGAAGGTTGTGCCCATGTAGCTACTCCTGTCTTGTGGCGATTCAGCCCGTCACGACGGTGGTGGTAGGAATTTGTGGTCGATCAGCGACTGCAGTGCGTTCCGGAATGCATCTTCGGTATCAACAACTTTGGTGAACCCGGCTTGGCGCAGTTTGATGGTGCTCACAAATGCCCGGGGCCCTTCGGGTGCGCCGTAGGCGAACGCGAAGTCTGCGTGCTGATCACCATGACCGACCAGTTGGCGCAGACTCAACGGCCGAAGGCCGTACTTGACAACGATGTCATCCCACACGTCGGAATGCTCGGCGAGGTACGCCGCCAAACTCATCGGTGTGTCCGGTCCGGTTTCCACGCCGAGAGTTTCGGCCAGCGCGGGCCACACGTTACGCCATTCGTAAACGTCGCCGTTGGTGACATTGAATGCCTCATTGGCCGCATGCGGAGATTGCGCGGCCCAGACCATCACGCCGGCGACCAGATTGGCATCGACTGCTTCCCAAACGAACGACGGACCGCCGGTAAAGCTGAACGGTTCCCCCTTCTCTCGCTGGATGGCGGCGTAGACACCGATCGCCGGGATCACGTTCAGTGCACCTGGGGTGGGCCCGATGACCAGTTGCGGACGCAGTGCCGTGTAGCTGAAGCCGTGCTTGGCGCCCATCTCTACCACATAGTCTTCTTGGTCGATGAAGAAGTTGTCGTGATCGTGGTCGGCGTCGCGTTCACGCGCGGGGATAGGGATGGGATGCAGATGCACGCCGTAGACTTTCGTTCCCTGCAGGATGCTGATGTGCTGAAAGTTCTTGGCGTTAGCCAGGATCGGTTCCACGACGTTGCGCAACATGGCGTTGTTGGTCTCGATCTGTTCTTTGCTCGACCAGCCGGCGACCAGCTCGGGCTTCTCGTGCAGCGCCGTATAGGCGATGTGGGTGACGTCGGTCAGCGGCTCGAATGCGGCCCGCGCCGCTTCTTGGTCCTGCAGGTCGACCGACAGGAATTCGATTTCTCGGCCGCTCAACAGCTCGGGCTTGCGGCGCGAGACCCCGATCACCTCCCAGCCCGCGGACAGGAACTTCTCGATCGCGGCCACTCCCAGCAAGCCGCTCGCGCCGGTGACTAGCACCTTGTTTGACATGTCAGCCTCCATTCAGGGTGCGGGGTCGCTACGCACCGGTCGCTAGCTGACCGCCGGTGGCCTGCAGGATCGCGCCGTTCACATAGCTTGCCGCCGGGGAAGCCAAAAAGGTTATCGCGTTGGCGATTTCGTCGGCTGCCGCGACGCGCCCCAGCGCGGTGTAGGCGGCGAAACCATCGGCAAGGCCGGGGGTGGCGGCGGTTCCGGGGGTTTCGGCCGGCCCGGCTTGCACCGCGTTCACCCGTACCCCGGACCGGCCGAACTCGTCGGCCCAGACTCGGGTCAGCAGTTCGATGCCGGCTTTGGTGGCACCGTATACGCCCGCTGTGCGTGCAGGAACAGCGGCGGCGACGGTGCTGAGGTTGACGACGACGCCGTTGCCCCGCTCGGCCATGCCCGGAACCAACTGCTGCACCAGGATGTAGGGGGCGCGCAGGTTGAGGTCGACATGCTCGTCGAAGAACGCGTCGTCGGTGTCGGCGGTCGCGCCGAACTTGTAGACACCGGCGTTGTTGATCAAGATGTCGACCGGCCCCGCCTCGGCGGCCAACCGGCGCACGTCGTCGGCGTCGGCGAGATTGGCAGCGACGAAACGTGCCTTCCCCCCGGCATTTTGGATTTGCTGCACCACCTCGGCCCCACGCTCGGCGCTGCGCCCGTGAACTATTACGTCAGCGCCGAGCTGAGCGAGTTGGAGTGCGACCGCCCGGCCGATGCCGGAGGTGGCCCCGGTTACCAGTGCGGTCGGGCCTTCGAGTGTTGTCATTGGACCTGCCCCTCCGAGGAAATGCTGTGGATGTTGTGTGCGCAATAGCGCGGCCCCAGGTCTATTTAATCCAACGTGCCAACGAAGCTACGCGTCTGGCTTATCGGCGCTATCAGCGGTGGCTATAAGCTAGACCGATAGCTAATCGGCGTCGGCATGGGGCGGCACCACTCTATGGAGTTGCGGGAACTCAGCGCTTTCGTGGCGGTCGTGCAGGAAGGCGGCATGTCCGCCGCGTCGCGTCGCCTGCATGTGAGCCAGTCGGCGTTATCGCAGACGGTGAGCGCGCTGGAACGTGAACTCGGAGTCACGCTGCTGGAACGCACCAGCAGCGGCGTGCGGCCCACCGACGCGGGCACGACGTTGCTCGTCGAGGCGCGCGCGGTCCTGGCTCGCTACCACCAGGCCGTGCGGACCATGAGCAACTTCAGCACCGAATCCAGCGGCGTCATCAGGTTGGGCATCCCACTGGAACTCGCTCCCGACGTCCTGCCCGCGGCGCTCGCCAACTTCGCGGCGGAGTCCCCGCATACGCGCGTTGTTCCTCAGCACTTTTCGACGGCGGCGCAGTTCATCGCCCTGCGCGGCGATCAACTCGACGTGGGTTTGGTGCGCGAACGCCCCTCCGGGTCGGAATTCGACGCGATGCTCGTAGCCCGAGAACACCTTGGCGTCCTTCTCTCCTCGAAGCTTGCCGCTCGATTGGCTGGCCCCGACGGTGTCCAGCTCGACCAACTGATTGACCTGCGCTGGGTCGGCTTCCCCCGCTCAAGCAGCCCCGCCTGGTACGACGAACTGACAGGCATCCTGAGTAGCCACGGCATCGACATCGGACCGCCGGCTCCCGACGATCAGGAATTGATCGCCGCTGTCAAGTTCGCGGCCGTGAGCAGCGGACGGGCGTTCGCGCTCGCACCCGAGAACGGGCTGCAACCGCTGCCCGACAACGTGTCATGGTTGCCGTTAGCCGGCCAGCCGATCGTGCGCCGAACCTGGGTGGTGTGGCCGGCCGAGTCGCGGCGCCGCGATGTCGGACGTCTCATTGCGTCGTTTCAGGCACCCGACGCCACCTAAGGGAATAAAACCGGACTTTAGTCCGCTTAGCAGCCATGAAGGCGTCGGGCAGGCCGTCGCCCCGAACAAGAGAGACGCACAAACATGACTGCAACCGCAACCACCCAGCTCGCTGCCGGCACGTGGGCGATCGATCCGGTGCACTCGTCGATCAACTTCTGGGTACGTCATCTGATGGTCAGCAAGGTCCGCGGCAAATTCGACAACTTCAGCGGCGCGATAGTGATTGCGGAGGACGGCACGCCGTCGGTGCACGCCGAAATCGCGGTGGATTCCGTCAACACCGGCAACGACCAGCGCGACGCTCACGTTAAGTCGGCCGACTTCTTCGACGTCGAGAAGTACCCCGTCGCGACATTTACTTCTAGCGCAGTGGAGTCGAATGGCGACAACCATGTGCTCCGCGGTGAGCTGACCCTCAAGGGCGTTACCAAGCCCGTCGACCTCGACCTGGACTTCTATGGCGTCAATCCGGGCATGGGTCACGGCGAGGTCGCCGGCTTCGAGGCGTCGGTGGTGTTAAACCGCAAGGACTTCGGTATCGACATCGACCTGCCGTTGGAAGCCGGTGGTGTGGTTGTCGGCGACAAGGTGACGGTCACCCTCGAGATCGAGGCGGTCAAGCAGGCCTGACGCCGCTTGAGATCGAGGCCGGGCCGGGAATTCGCTTTCGAATGACCGGCCCGGCGCCCGTGGCGCCCCAACCGGTCATTGTTTCGACTGACAGCGGTTGGCGTTAATCGCTGTCAGCGGCTACATCGACAGATTGACTCCCTGTCGACATAGTGGTCAGCCATGAGCAATTTTGGTGACTTTCAAAACGGGGTCTACGCCGACGCGGTGCGAGGAGTAAATACGCGATACCCCTTCGACTTTCCCTCGATCGAACGCAAAGCATCCGAGGCACTTCCGGATTGGGCGTATTGCCATGTGTCGGCGGCCGCGGGTGACGGGCGGACCCATTGTGCGGACGTCGCCCCTTGAGCACGTCGACTCCTGGACCCTCGGCTTCCGGCCCATGGCTCTTTAACGGGGAGACTTTCCGCGGTGGCCCCTCAAGCGGTTCGTCTTGGAGTCGCCACGCTGAACGAGAATGGCCCTCAGGCGGTGGCCTGCAGCCAGGAGCGGTAGCGGCGCAGCGCCCGACGTTGGGCCAGTTGGTCACATGCCAGCGCGCGTACCGGGCGTGTGCCAAGCGCCGGATTGCGCCCGCGGGCGATGCGACGCATCTGGTGGCGGACCAGCGCCATGCTGGCTGCCGAGGCAAGCGTCTTGTCCGACCAGGTCACCGGCCTCAACTGGCCAGCAGCTTCCTTTCCAGCGCGCCAGCGTTTGGGGAGATCGGGTGTGACCGCAAGGGCCGTGGCCATGCCGATCATTGCCACTCCGTTGGCGAGGGCTTTTTCGGCGGTTTCGCGCCGCGTGATCCCGCCGGTCAGCATCAGTGGAACGGGGCTGGTCTTGGCTAAATCTGTTGCCAGCTCCAGAAAGTAGGCTTCGCGCGCCTGCGTGCGAGCATCGGCGGCGCGTCCGGCCATCGCCGGACTTTCGTAGTTGCCGCCCGACAACTCCACCAGGTCGACTCCGAGTGGCTCGAGCATCGCGATCACCTGCTGCGCGTCGTCGGCGTCAAACCCGCCGCGCTGGAAATCGGCCGAGTTCAATTTCACCGCAACCCCAAACGACGACGACACGCATGAGCGGATCACCCGCACGATGTCCATCAACATCCGGGCTCGATTCTGCAGCGACCCGCCCCACCGATCGGTGCGTTGGTTGGACAGCGGAGACAGGAACTGCGAGAGCAGGTAGCCGTGCGCGGCGTGCACCTCCACTCCGTCGAATCCGGCCCGTTCGGCACAAACCGCCGCCACGGCGAAGCGCTGCACGGTCGCGTCGATCTGTTCGGGTGTCATCGCGACGGGACGGCCAAAACGCTTGGTGTGCTTGCCTAATTCGACACCCACCGCCGATGGTGCCCACACGACTCCGGGCATCTGAGCTTGCACCTGCCGACCCGGATGATTGATCTGCATCCACATCGCCGCACCGCCGGCCTTGCCCGCCTCGGCCCATTGGGTGAACGGCTCCAGCCGCGCTACAGCGTCGAGCACCACGCCGCCGGGACCGGTTAGCGCCTCCGCATGGACCATGACGTTGCCGGTCATCAAAAGCCCAGCACCACCGGCACCCCAGCGCCGGTATAGCGAAAACAGCCGCTCGTCGGGCAGCTGCGCCGGGCCCGCCATGTTTTCTTCCATTGCCGCTTTGGCGATCCTGTTGTCCAATACCAATCCCGATCGCAGCTTCAGCGGCGTGAACAGCTCGCTCGACATCAAAAGGGCCGCCTTTCAATCGGCTAGGGTGTGTACAGCGCTTACATTAAGCGAAGGTGTAAGCACTGTCTACATCAAGCGAGTGTGATCGTGCCGACAGCGAGGGACCAGTACCACCACGGCGATCTGCCGGCCGCATGCCTGCGCGCGGCAATGGAGTTGCTTGAGGAAAATGGCGCGGCCGCCCTGTCGCTCCGCGCCGTGGCGCGTCGTGCGGGCGTTTCGCCAGGGGCGCCCTATCGCCACTACGCCGATCGCGATGCGCTCATCTCCGCGGTCGCCGCCGTGGGCTACCATGAACTCGCGGGGTATCTCGCTGCGGCGCATTCCTCACCCTCGACGCCGGATGACCTGGCCGCTGTCGCCGTCGCCTACGTCCAATTCGCGCTGGATCGACCAGCATTGTTTCGGGTGATGTTCGCCGAGCCATGCGACCGCGACAGCAGCGAACGGGTCGCGGCAACCGCCACCATCTCCGAGTATCTCGACGCCATTGTGCGGCAGAGCTTTCCGGACGCCGAACCGGACGCGATGTCGACCGCCGTCTGGGCGCTCGTCCACGGCCTGGCTTTCCTGTACCTCGACGGCAAACTCGACGCTTCAAGCCCCGCGGTTGTGTCGGGTCGGGTGCGCGGCGCGGTCCTTGCATTGCTTCCAGCGTCTGGCGTTTCGTCGCGCGGTCATGGATGATCTCGCTGCACACGGCATTCATGGCGATGATGCGCCCAGTTCGACGCCGACCCGCAGCCCGAGCGCCACGCAAACTTAAAATTGCATCATCATGGCGGTCCGCCGCCAGCCCAAGCACTGCCACCAACCAAGGAAGAGGACGCCTGTGCCGGGCATTCATCACGCCGCGATCTGCACTGCCGACGTCGACCGCTCGATGAAGTTCTGGCGCGACGGCCTGGGATTCACCGAACTGTTCGACCACACCTTCACCGGCGATTGGCCGGAACTCTTCGGCGCCAAAACCGATCGGCTGCGGTCGGTTTTTCTCGGCGATCCGCAGACGCCCGACACCGGCATCGTGGAACTGGTCGTCTTCGAGGGCGCCACGGACGCCGATGTCGCGTCGGCTCCACCGCAGCGGCCGCGGCGCGGGTTTTTCTTGCTCTCGCTGCAGCGCGAGGTCGATGAGACGCTTTCCGCCTTGGCCGCGCTGGGTTTCGCCGACGGTGTCCGACGGGTGAGCATGCCGGCCCCCGGTGGCACGACGGTCCCGATGGCGGTGATCACCGCGCCCGACGGCGTGCTCGTCGAGTTGATCGGGCCCGCGAAATGACGGCCCTGGTGACCGGGGGAGCATCGGGGATCGGGCGTGAGGTCGCCGGACGGCTCCGCGAGGCGGGTCACGGCGTCGTGGTGTGGGACCTCTCCGGTGGCGACATCGCTTGCGACGTCAGCGATCCCGACGCGGTATCGGCCGCGATGGAACGAACCGTGCGCGACCACGGTGTGCCCACCCGGGTGGTGACCTGCGCCGGAATCGGGGCGTCGGGCATGCTCCTCGAACAGTCGCCTGCCGAATGGGAGCGGGTCTTGGCGGTCAACCTCACCGGCACTTGGCTGACCATCCGGGCCGGGGCGCGGGCCATGGTCGACGCGGGCGTGGGCGGCTCCATCGTCGCGGTCTCGAGCATCAGCGGCACCGTCGCGGATCGTGACATGGGAGCCTACTGCGTGTCCAAGGCGGGGGTGGACATGCTGGTGAAGGTCGCCGCCGTGGAATGGGGCGGTTACGACATCCGGGTGAACGCCGTTGGGCCGGGCGTCACCCGAACACCGATGCTGGCGAAACCGGAACAACTCCCCGGCTGGGTGGAAGGCCTGTCCGAGCGGACGGCGTTCGGCCGCCTCGGCGAGGCCACCGACGTGGCCGGGGCCATCGTCGGCGTCCTCGAATTGCCTTGGGTGACAGGCCAAATCGTGCACGCCGACGGTGGCTTGGCGCTGCACAGCCCGATCGACGCGTACGGTCAAACGCAACGGGTGAAGGGCCGCAAGTAATAACGTCAGGCGATCCCGAAATCGATGATGCCCCGAACGATCTTGCCGTTGAGGAGGTCGTCGTAGGCATCGTTGATGTCGTCGAGGCGATAGCGCCTGGTGATCATCTCGTCGAGCTGCAGCTGCCCGGTTTGGTAAAGCCTGGCCAGCCGGGCGATGTCCGCCTTCGGATTGCACGAGCCAAATATGGTGCCCGCCAGGGTCTTGTTCATCAGGATGAAGTCCTGCAGGTCGATCTTGACCGACCGGGTCAACTGCGAGGTCATGCCGGTGAGCACACAGGTCCCGCCCTTGCGGGTGAGCTGCACCGCATCGCGCACGTCGCCGGGGGTGATCAAGGACGGCGAGACCACCACGGCGTCGGCCATCACCCCGTACGTCAGACCGCGCACCAGGTCGAGCGCCTCGTCGACCGTCGCGGCGCTGTGGGTCGCGCCGAACTGCAGCGCCGACTTCTGTTTGAAGTCAACGGGATCGACGGCGACGATCTGCGCGGCGCCGTTGATCCGGGCGCCCTGGATCGCTCCCGTGCCGATGCCGCCGGCGCCGATCACGACGACGGTGTCCCCGGCGCGCATGTTGGAGCGGTTCGCGATGGAACCGTAGCCGGTCGGAATGGCGCACGACAGTAGCGCGCTCGGCGCCAGCGGCAATTCGGGCTCGATCTTGACGAGCGAATTGGTTGATACCACAGTGTGTTCCGCGAACGCGCCGACCTTGGCGATGTGGCCCAGTTTCCGCCCGTCGGCGGTGTGATGGCGGAAGGTGCCGTCGGTAGGCATCCCCGGGATCATCGTGCCGATGCCCATATCGCAGAGGTACTCGATCCCGCTCGCACACCAGCGGCACTGTCCGCACACCGCGACGAACGACATCACCACGTGGTCACCCGGCACGAAATCGGTTACGCCCTCGCCGACTTCACGCACGACGCCGGCACCCTCATGGCCGCCGATCATCGGGAACATGGTTGGCAGTCCGAGGGATCGCATCACCTCGTTGGGTGCCGACATGTCGCCTTTGAGTATGTGGTCGTCAGAATGGCACAACCCGGCGGCGGCCATCTGGACCAGGACCTCGCCGGCGCGCGGCGCGTCCAGTTCGAATTCCTCGACGGACCAGGGCCCGCCGACGTCGTGCAGGATCGCCGCGCGGCTTCTCATGCGGCCTGAGAGAACGTGACCGGAAGCTTGTTGGGCGACCGGAAGGTGAGGCCGACGATCTTGGACTCCTCGCCGCTTCCGTCGTCGGGCACGAAGGCCAAATCCTTGACGCGGTCGAGCAGGCTGCTCAACATGACCCGCGTTTCCAGCCGGGCCAGGTGCATGCCGAGGCACATGTGAATGCCGGCCGCGAACGCGATGTGGGCATGGCGCGGCCGGTGGATGTCGAACGTGTTGGGGTCGGGCCAGCGGCTTTCGTCACGGTTGGCCGAGCCCATACACATGTCGACCTGCGCGTCGGCCGGTATTGTCTTGCCGCCGATTTCGATTTCTTGGGTGGTGGTCCGCATGACCATCGTCAGCGGCGTTTCCACCCGCAGACCCTCTTCGATGGCGGCCGGAATCAGTGACCGGTCCTGTTGGACCATCGCCAGCTGCTCGGGATGGGTCAGCAGCAGGTACAGCAGGTTGCCCGACGAACGATAGGTGGTCTCCAGGCCGGCCGGCAGCAGCAGGCGCAAGAACGCGATGATCGCCTCGTTGGTGAGCTTCTCGCCGTCGATCTCCGCGGCGACCAGGTCGCCGATGATGTCGTCGGTGATTTTGCGACGCCGCTGCTCCACCTGGTCGAGGAAGTAGCCGTGCAGCTCCGCGGCCGCGTTCAGCCCGGCCTCGATGTCGGTCGGGATCGAGATGAGGTCGAGGGACAAACGCCGGAACATGTCGAGATCTTCAGCGGGGAGACCGAGCAGCGTGGAGATGATCCGGGTCGGAAACTCGAACGTCACCGCCTTCACCAGGTCCGCCTGGCCGTCGTTCTTGATTTCGTCGATCAGTTGATCGCAGACCGGCCCGATGACCGACGGCTCCCACCGCTCCAGCGCGGTGGCCCGGAAGGCCTTGGCGACCAGGCTGCGGTGGTCGTGGTGCTCCTTACCGCCCATCGCCAGAATGGTGTGCCCCATTACCAAGCCGATCGATTTGTCGTAGGCGGCCGAGGTGAAGACGCGATCGTCACGGAACGCCTGAAACAGCCCGTCATAGCCGAACAGGACCCATTCGTCGTTCGGCCGCAGTTCCTCCGGCATCTGCGAGTGGTCCGCCAGCGAACCGTGCCAGACCGGGTCGGTGCGCCTCATGTACTCGAAGAACGGGTAAGGACTCGTTTCACCGGTGAGGTCGAGGGTGATGGGCTGGCCACCGGGATCCGAGTGGTCGGTGCTGAGCGTCATTCGCGCTCCTCCTGAGCAGCCGCTAGGGCGGTAGGTACCGGGGAATGTCGCTATCATAGTATAAATAGCAACGAAGCCCAACGACTTGTGGTGGTTACCGTAACCGGCACAGTATTAACTCCGGGGTATCAAATAGGCGGTGATTCTCAGGTGCCCAACCGGCGATTCGTGTGCTCCCTGGACGAGCTGCCGCCCGGCGGGATGAAACTGGTCGACGTCGGAAAGTTCGGCGTCGGCGTCTACAACGTGCGCGGTGAGCTGTATGCGATCGTCAACTACTGCTCACACGAGGGCGCCCCGTTGTGCCTGGGCCTGATCGGCGGCACCAACGAATCGGCTCCCGAATCGCCCGACGGGATGCGCCGGGCGCGTGACGGGCAGATCGTTCGATGCCCTTGGCACAACTGGGAATTCGACGTCACCACCGGTCAAAACGTGGCTGACCCGCGGCGCCGCGTGCGCACCTACCCGGTCGACGTCACCGACGGGGAGGTGTTTTTAACAGCTTGATAATCGATACCAACGTGCAACCGCACTTTCGCTACAACGCCGAGATACGACGATATCTCCCCGCCGCGCACCAGCTGCGGTCGATCCCCGACGTCGAGCAGCAGTGGTATCAGGCGCCCGGCGGCGATTACCGGGAAGACCTCTACGGCGAGCAGTACCCGGGGTCGGATCCCGAGACCATGAGCCGGCACCTGTTCGATGACATGGGCGTCAACTACGCCATCCTGAACCCGCTCACCCGCGGCAACATCGCCGATTACCTGCTCAACAGCAGGATCTGCGCCGCGGTCAACGACTGGCTGCTCGATCGCTGGCTGGAGCCCGACACCACCAACCGATTCCGCGGCACCATCCGCGTCAACCCCGAGGACCCCAGGGGCGCGGTCGCCGAGATCGAGCGCCTCGCCGGTCACCCGAAGCTGGTGCAGGTCGGCGTGCCGATGCAGTCGCGCGAGCCGTATGGCAAACCGATGTTCGAGCCCATCTGGGAGGCAGCGGCGGCGCACGGGCTGCCGGTCGCGGTGCACATCAACGGCGGCAACGGCGTCGACCATCCGCCCACCTTCGCCGGCCACGCGGACACCTACCCGGGATACGCGGCGTTCATGCCGCTGAACTACTTCGTGCACCTGGCCACGCTCATCGTCGAGGGTGTGTTCGGGCAGCACCCGGGTCTCAAGTTCGTTTTCGCCGACGGCGGCTACGACATCCTCACGCCGCTGATGTGGCGGCTGGACACGTTCTGGCTGTCGATGCGCGACCAGACGCCCTGGGTCGACCGCTATCCCAGCGAATACCTGCCCGGCCACGTCCGGTTCTGCTCCTCGGCGTTCGACGGGCCGACGGAGGCCGACAAGACGCAGCGCTGGATGGACTTCACCGGGAAGTCCGACCTGCTGATGTATGGATCGAGCTATCCCCACTGGTCTACCTCGCCGCCGGCGGTAATGGCCGACGGGCTCGATGCCGAGCAACGCGACAGGGTGTTGTGGCGAAATGCCAGTGAGCTCTATGGGCTTAAGGAGCGTGTCTGATGACAACGATCGAGCGAATCGACTCGCCGGACTCGCCAATGGGTCAAGACGACGAAATAGCGGTCACCATCGTCGACACCGATGTGCACCCGTTGCCGGTCTCGGCGGACGTGCTGAAGTCCTATGCACCCGCCGAATGGGTGGACAAGATCTGGCCGACGGGAAACGCGGTCAGCCCCGTGCCGCACTTCTACGACACCCCGGATTCGTACAAGACGATGTCGTTGCGCCTTGACGCCGCGCCGCCGAACGGCGGATTCGCCGGCAGCGACCCGGATTTCGCCGCAAAGCAGTTGCTTCTCGATGCCGGTGTCAGCATCGCGACGCTGGAGCCGATGTGTGACGCGCAGCTGCCGCAGGCCGAACACGTTCTGAAGTCGACCTATAACGACTGGCTGGCCGAGGTCTGGCTGGACAAATACAACGCGCACGGCCGGTGGCGTGGATCGATCAGTGTCAGCGCGCAGACCCCGGTTCAGGCCGCCCGCGAGGTGGAACGATGGGCGGGGCATCCGTACATGGCCCAGGTGTTGATGACACCGCAGACGCGTGGAATCCCCTTCGGCAACCCACATTTCGATCCGCTTTACCAGGCGGCCTCGCGCAACGGCTTCCCGGTCGCCACGCATCTGATGGGTCAGACGCCGTTCGAATTGATACCGCTGTACCCGGTCGGGAACCCCGCGCATTGGCACGATTTCTTCGCCTCCTGGCCGTTGCTGTATGTCTCACACCTGATGAGCCTGGTGTTTGACGGCGCGTTCGATCGTCACCCCGACCTACGAGTGGTCTTCGTCGAAGGCGGGTTCACCTGGGCGACGCCGGTGATGTCGCGGATGGACCGGATCTGGGAAGCGCGCCGCGGCGACCTGCCCCACGTGCGTCGCCGGCCTTCGGAGTATGTGCGCGAACACGTCCGGTTCACCACCCAGCCGCTGGAAGACACTGACACCGTGCAATTCCGCGAGTACCTGGAGATGATGGACCTCGGCGACAACCTGATGTTCTCGACGGACTACCCGCACTGGAGCTACGACTCGCCGACCTACGCGATCAACCGGTTCCCCGCCGACCAGCGGGAGCGAATCATGCGCGGCAACGCGACGGCTCTGTACGGGCTACCGGCGACGGTTAAGGCGCTTCCCGGAGAACGGTGAGCGTTGACATCGGCGCATCTTCCAGCCGGAGTTTCCGGGATGGAAGATAGAGGGTATGACCCAGACCAACCTGACGCGGCCGCAAGGCCTTAACCGCATCGACCCGGTGCTGCGGGACGCGGCGATCGAGCTGGGCGTCTTCGAGTTCCGCGTCGAGACGCTGCCCGCCGAGCGGAAAGAGGCCGACGCCCGGGCCGCCGAACGGGCCGCGGCCGTCGACACCGATGGTGTCGCCGTGGAATCGCGATCCATCGCCGGCCCGGACGGCCGGCAGCTGGGCCTTCGACTGTACCGCGGGGGGACGGGATCCCAGGCGCCGCTGGTGGTGTACGCGCACGGCGGTGGCTTCGTGACGGGAAACCTGGACACCGATCACGCGCATTGCGTGGAGCTGGCCCGAGCCGCCGGCTGCCTCCTGGTGTCGGTGGACTACCGGCTCGCGCCCGAACATTCGTGTCCGGCCGCATTGGACGACGTGGAAGCGGCCCTCCGGTACGCCGTCCACAACTGCGCCGACCTGGACGCGGATGCCGGCCGCATCGCGGTCATGGGCCGGGACGCCGGTGCGGCGCTGGTCGCGGGCCTGGCCCAGCGGATGTTCGACGAGGAAGGCCCGTCGATCCTGGTGCAGATCCTGCACCAGCCGATGCTCGATTCCGATGCCACCCCGTCGCGACGCGAGTTCCAGCGCACGCCGGGGCTCAACGGTCCCGCCGTGAGCCGGGCCTGGAGCCACTACCTCGGCCACGCGACGGCGAGCGGACAACACGTTCCCGCGCAGCGGGCCAACCTCGAGGGGCTGCCACCCACGTTTGTCAGTTGCTCCGAGATCGATCCTTGCCGCGACGAAGCCATCGACTATGCGAACAGGCTCCTGCATGCCTACGTTCACACCGAATTGCACGTCATCGCAGCCACATTGAACGGCTTCGATTCGTTGGTTCCCGATTGGGTTGTCTCCGAGGAAAACCGGGCACTGCACGCGCAGTCGCTGTGCCGAGTATTCGCCATGTAGCGGGTGGGTCTACACCGGGGTGAACTTGGTGATCAGCCAGTTGCCGCCGACCCGGGACATGCGCACCAGCACGCTACTGACGGCCACGGACGGTTGGGGGCTGTCTTTGGTCGTGGTGACCTGATCGACGAAGACCAGAACGGTGGCCGAGTTGGGATGCAGCTCTGACACCGCGGCGCCAGACACCTTGGCCTTGGTTTTCATCGACTTCTGTTTGGCCATCGGAGCCACGGTCTGCTGACTGAATTGGTCGAAGTACGACAAAAAATCCCCGGCCAGGTATGACCTGGCGGTCGCGAAGTCTTGGTCAAGCGAGTCGGCCGAATAGGACAGCACTGCCGTCGTTCCATCCGACGCGGCGTTGGCCACCGACCGGGCGACGCCGGCGTCCGTCTGTTGATCCGGCCGGTACTGCTTGAAGTAAAGCCACGTCGCCACGCCGCCCGAGATCAGCAGGAGCAAAGCCAAAATCACAGTCGCGATCTTGCGCAGCCTGGGCGGCAGGACACGGCGCGGGCGTTCGATGCTCTCGGAGGAGTCGGCCTCCGCGTCGTCGGCCCCGTCGGTCCCCTCGTCAGTGGGTTCCTCGGTCACGGAGTTGGCTTCGGCTTCGGATTCGGGTTGTGTTGCGGCCGAATCGATGTCGCGCACGTGTTCGGTCACGGTACGTACTCAACTTTCGACATCTTGTACTGGCCGCCGACTTCGGCGACCGTCACTCGGAGCCGCCACATTCGCGGCGGTTCGTCCTTGCCCGGCGGGGAATTGGTGACTTGCGATGTCGCCGAGACCAATACCACCGCCGAATCGCCGTTGACGGACTCGAGGGCGGCGGCGTGCACGGTTCCTTCGGTGACCGCCTTCGACTGGATGACCACCGATATGAAGTCATTGGCCCGCTGCTGGAAATCGGTCTTGAATTCGCCGGTGGAGCCGTCGATCACGCGCTGGACGTCCGCTTTGGCCTTGTTGAAGTCGAGGGAGATCATGTTGAGGACGCCTTGCTTGGCCCCGGCGACGAACGCCGCGTCCCGCTGTTGGTGCCGGGTGGCATCGCGATGTTGAAGCACCATGTATGCGCTGAAGCCGGCGAAAGCGCAGATGCCGATGACGGCGGCAATCGCGGCGATCGTCGGCACCCACCGTCGCCATCCGGCTTGTTCCGTTACGGACTCGTCGTAATCGTCGGCTGATTCGTCGTAATCCTCGTCGTACTCTTCGTCCTCATCGTCGGCGTAGTCCTCGTCCGCGTCGTCGTACTCGGCGGGGTCGGGCAGTCCGAGGGCCTCGCGCCGCAGCCGGGCGGCGCGGGCGCGGGCCTGGGCCGCGGCGGCCAGCGCTTCGGCCGCGGCGGCTTCCGCCTCCGCCTCTTCGAGCAACGCCTTGGCGTCGGCCTCCGATGTGGCCGAATCATCCGGCGTTTCGTTCGTCTCAGCCATCGCGATTACCGCTCGTCGTGACCATTATCGATTGGACTCCGGTACCTCTTACCGTATTGCTCATTGCTAACATCAGAATCTCCAGCGAACTCCGACGAGAACCGACCAGGCGGATGATCAACCACCAACACTTCCTCCCGAACTGTCCGGCATCATGACCGCTGTCGACTCTCCCGAAAAGATACTCTTCGCTTCCACAACCCAGGCCTTTCTACAAAAAGAAGCGCCGCTGCGCCGCGTCCGGGAACTGCACGCCGCGGGATTGTCCTTCGACCCGGCGTGGTGGCGGCGCGCCGCTGAACTCGGGTGGACGGCCCTGCTGGTTCCGGAGGAGTTGGGCGGCGCCAGCGTCTCGGGTAGCGGCGTCGAGGATCTGGCGATGGTCGCCGAACAGCTCGGCACGACGGTGGCACCCGGACCGCTGTATCCGGTCAGCGTCGTGCTCGCGGCACTCGCCGAGTGCTCAGATCCGCAATCGCACGCCGAGACCATCGAGTCGCTGATGTCCGGTGAAACCGTGGCGTCGTGGGCGGTTTGCGAGCCGGGCCGGGGCTGGGCACCGCTGGATCCCTCGGTGACGGCCACCCAGACCGAGGCCGGTTTCCGCATCGACGGCGCCAAGGACCGTGTCGAGGCCGGCGCCCAAAGTGGGGTGCTGTTGGTCGTGGCGCGATGCGACTCAAATGGCTCTGGCGTTCGTCAGTTGCTGGTCCCAACGGACGCGCCGGGTGTCCGGATTGCCCCCCAGCAGTCCGTCGACTTGGTCAAGCAATACGCGCGGGTGGATTTCGACGGCGTGGTCGTGGAACGGTCCGCCGCAGTCGGCGGTCCAACCGAGACCGCCGCCATGATCGGGCGGCAGAGCCAGATCGCCCAGGTGCTGCAGTGCGCCGAGGTGGTCGGCATCCTGCAAACGGTGTTCGACCTCACCGTCCAATGGGCGTTGGACAGGCACACATTTGGCCGACCGCTGGCGTCCTACCAAGTCCTCAAACACGGGTTCGCCGATATGAAGTTGTGGCTGGAGGCATGCCGCGCCACCACGTCGGCGGCGGTTGCCGACGTTGCCGCGCGCTCGCCCAAGGCGGGCTTGTCGGCGAGCATCGCGAAGTCCTACGTCGGCGAGATGGCGGGCCGGATCGTTCAGGCTTGCGTGCAGATGCACGGCGGCATCGGCGTCACCTGGGAGCACGACCTGCACCTGTACTTGAGGCGGGTCACGTTGTACCGCTCCATGTTCGGCACGCCCGAGGAGCACAACCTGAGGGTGTACGAGGCGGAGAAAGCGGCCCGATCGGTGACGAACGCCACATGACACCCGCCGAATCCGTCGCTGAATCGGTTGCCGAGTTCGCCGCCCGGGCCCGAGTGTGGTTGGCCGAGAACCTGCCCGCCATCGACCCCGAGTCACCGCCGCCCGCACCGCGCGACGACGAGCGATCCTGGGACCGGGCCCGCGAATTGCAGAAGCGGCTCTACGAAGGGGGATTCGCCGGTATCTGCTTTCCCCGCGAGTACGGTGGCCTCGGCCTGGATTACGAATACCAGAAGGCATTCGACTCCGAATCCCTCGGGTACGAGATGCCGTTGATCCTCAACATCCCCACGTTCACCATCTGCTGCGCCACCCTGCTCGACACCGGAACCGAGGACCAGAAGGCGCGGCACATCGCCGCCGCCCTGCGCGGTGACGAGGTGCTGGTGCAACTGCTGTCCGAACCCAGCGGCGGGTCGGATCTGGCCGGTGTCATCACCCGGGCCGAACGCCGCGGAGACCGTTGGATCATCAACGGCGCAAAAACATGGAGCACAAGCGCTTTCGCGGCCGACTATGGATTGTGTCTGGCCCGCACCGACTGGGACGCCCCCAAGCACGAAGGCCTGACCATGTTCCTGGTGCCCATCGGCCATCCGGGAATCACGTTGCGGCGCATCACCATGCTGAGCGGGTCCACCGAGTTCTGCGAGGAGTTCCTGGACGGGGTGGACGTCGGCGATGACGCCGTCGTCGGCGACGTCAACGGCGGATGGGCGGTGGCCTCGCGGCAGCTGTACCACGAACGCCGGGCGGTTGGGCAGGGCTCGGAGTTCGCGAGCGGCGGCGGCAGCGAGGGTGGCAGCGCGAAGCCCGTTGACTACATTGCCCTCGCCGAGAAGACGGGCCAGGCCGACAACGAACGAGTCCACGAGATGGCCGGCCGGGTGCTCGTGCAGCGCGCGGTGGCCGAGCAGCTGATCGATCACGTGTACCGCAAAGTCCGAGATGGCGTACTGCCCCCGGCCGCGGGAACCCTCATCAGGCTCTTTCACTCCGAGGCCATGACCCTGGATATGGACACCGCGTTGGCGATCGCGGGAAGTGCCGGTGTCGTGGGGGAATTCGGCGAAGGACTCGAGGCCGGGCTGCGGTACCTGTCGCGGCAGAACGTCGCCATCGGCGGCGGCACCACGGAGATGGCCCGCAACGTCATCGGCGAGCGGGTGCTGGGTTTCCCGCGGGAATACGCCGCCGACCGCGGGGTGCCGTTCAATCAGGTTCGGCACGGCCAGGGCCGTTGACCGGCCGGCCCTAGTCGTCGGCGAAGATGTTTTCGGGATCGCCGCTGACAACGGGCATTTGGACCAGCGCCAAGACGTGATGCGCCGGGCTCCCGGGAGCGGCTACCAGCACGAAGCCACCGCCCTGCGTGCGCGCCCGGTCGCGGGCGGCTGCCAGGGCGCTGACCCCCGCCGACCCTAGGTGGGTGACCCCGGTGAGATCGACCGTCAAAGAGGCGATGCCGGAACGACTTTCGACCGCGATCTGCCGATCCAGGGTGGATGCGGTGCTCGCGTCGACGTCGCCGCTGACGACGATGCGGCCGGCCTCGCCGACCATAGAGAGGAATTCGGAGTTGACGGGTCGTTGGCGGGTTGACCGGCTGACGGTCGTGTCGGTGATGAAGTTCGCCGGCCGCGACAGGCGGTGCGTCAGACTGGCGGTCGTCCCGCCGGCGTCGTGCGTGATCTGCGCCTGGGACACCAACGCTTCGGCCATCGCCAGACCGCGCCCGCGACCCTGCTCGCCCTCCCGGTAATCCTTCCACCGCCCGTGGTCGATCACCGAGGCGTGCAAGTTGCCATCGCCGGCCAGTGCGGCCTCGACCACGATCCCGTTCGCAGGCCCGTCGGGAACATCCGTCGCGTACCCGTGCTCGACCGCGTTCTCGACGAACTCCGAAACCGCGTGTACGACGTCGCAGATGTCGTCGGCGTCGGCGCCGATCTCCGAGAGCCACTCACGAAGCTGGGCGCGGACGGCGCGCGCGGCGTGAATCGTCGCGGCCACCGTGATGCGCAGCGGTGGCCGCGGTGTGCGCCGTTGCGCCGCAAGCAGTGTGACGTCGTCCTTGTAGCCTGTCGACCGAAGCAGCAATTCCAGTGTCTCCGAACAGATACGGTCAATCGGCCGCCCGAGAGCATCGATGACGAAGCCGCCGCTGCCGTGCGCGATGTCCGCGGCCAGCTCGGCGAATTCCGCGGTGCTGGCGCCCAGGGGCCGGCCGGGACGTTCGATCAGGCCATCGGAATACAGCAGGACCGAGTCGCCCATCTCGAGCACCTCGGTGCGTATCGGGAATCCGGTGCCGCTGCCGAGGGGACCCGCGCCCGTCGGTTCCGCGAACCGCGAGCCCGCGTGGGCGCTCACCAGCAGCGGCGGCGGGTGTCCCGCTGTGCAGTACTGCAATTCGCCCGTGGCGAAGTCGAGCGAACCGACGCACAAGGTGGCCGAGTTCGACCCCGGGACGTGTTCACGAAAGCGGTCGACGGCCTCGAGCGCTTCGACGATGGTGTGGCCCAGCGAAATCTGCATCCGCAGCGCGGTGCGCAATTCCGACATGACCGCCGCGGCCTCGACCCCGTGGCCGACGACGTCGCCCACGACAAGAACCAGCCGATCCCCGAGGGCTATCGCGTCAAACCAGTCGCCACCTGCCGCGGTGTCCTCCGCGGCGACGAGATACTCGGCGGCGATGTCGGCGCCGGGAACCACGGGCACCGACGGGGCCAGTAACGCCTGCTGCATAACGATGGCCGAATCGCGGACGTTGCGGTAGCGCTCGGACAGCTCCTCTATGCGCGCCTCGGCAGCCAGTCGCGCCCGCACCCGCTCGGTGACATCGTCGAAGACGATCTGCACACCCTCGATCGATCCGCCGTCCCCGCGGCGCGGTGTGACGACGAAGTCGAAATACCGTTCCTCGACGCCCGATCCGTCATAGTCGGCCTGCAGTCGCCATTCTGTCCCGGATTGCGGTTCGCCGGTTTCGTACACCCGGTCGAACATCTGGTAGATCTGCTGGCTCTCCAGCTCGGGGAAGACCTCGCGCGCAAGCTTGCCCACGGGATTCCCCGTGGGATTGAAGCTCCGGTAGGCCGCGTTGACCGCGACAAACCGGTGGTCGGGCCCCTTCAGGCCGACCAGCATCGCGGGAACATTCTCGAAGATGCGGCGAACATCGCGGGCCGCACCAACGGTTTTGTCCCAGTCGTTTTCGGCGACCATTCGGCCGTCCCTTCTAGGGAACATTTCGAGGAGTCACATAACCAGGTGGAACGCATGACGTTCGTACACGTCTATACCCAGATTATCAACGGGTGTTACGTGCTCACTGCATCAGTTTGCTAACGGTCGTTGGGTGTGGCGTCGCAACCACGCCCGATCACACCGCCGCTGCGGCTTTCCGTCCGAGCGATACTGCGGCCGTTGATCAGGCCGAGACTGGCTTCTTCGAGGGCTCGGAGACCTTCATCAGCTTCATCAGGTTGCCGCCCATGATCTTGGCGACATCCTCCTCATCGAAGTCGGTGAGCTCGTCGACGAACGAGATGGGGTCCTTCAGGCCCTCGGGGTGCGGCCAGTCGGACCCGAACAGCACGCGATCCGTGCCCACCATGTTGACGATCTCGGTGAACCGGTCCTCCCAGAACGGGGTGATGTAGACGCAGCGCTTGAACGCCTCGATCGGGTTCTCGCTGAACGACTGCGGCATCTTCTTGTAGACGCCTTTGAGGCCTTTGAAGAGGTCCGGCACCCAATCCGCGCCGTTTTCGATGGAAAGGACCCGCAGCTCCGGGTTTCGCGACAGCGCGCCGTGGCAAACCAGCGCACCCATCGCGTCCAGGATTGGCCGATGGCCCATCGCGAAGCTCCGGAATGCCGTCGGCTTGAACGGCAGGAACTCGTCGCCCGGCTCCCACACGTTCGCGAACTCGGAGTAACCGCTGTCCGAGGCGTGCATCGAAACCGGGAGCTCGGCTTTGATGCAGGCCTGCCAGAACGGGTCGAACTCCTCGAGTCCGAATGAGCGGCTGCCGCGATAGCCGGGCACCGGCGCCGGGCGGACCAGCACGGTTCGGGCGCCCCGCTCCAGGCACCACTGCAGCTCTTCGAGCGCGCGCTCGACGATGGGCAGGGTGATCACCGGGGTGGCGAAGATGCGCTCTTTGTAGTTGAACGACCACTGCTCGTACATCCACTCGGACAGCGCGAGGATGACGTAGTGGGTCAGCTCCGGCTCGAACTTCAAGCGCTCCTCGACCAGGCTGCCCAGCGTCGGGAACATCAGGGCGACGTCGATGCCGAGATCGTCC
>NZ_JAOPWB010000186.1 GCF_025965855.1 Mycobacterium sp.
CTGGCCGGCGGCGGCCCCGGTGGCCTGGGTGGCTGATTGGGCGGCGCCTTGGGTGGCATCGGGCGCGGCGGCGCGGGATGCCTGGGCTGGCTTCCGGTCTGGCCGCGCCGGGGCGCGGGCGGCGCCGTGGGGTTCGTCTTCTCCGGCAGCGCGGACCACGCGAGGGTGGGTGGCCCGGCGTCCCGCGTCGGCCTGGCCTGGTGCGGGCGGCTGGCCTGGCCCTGTTGCGGTCCGACCGCGAACGTCAGCCGCGGCCCCTGCGGGTTGCCGACGTTGATGCTCTGGCCGTCGTGGATGTCGATGACCGGCATCCGGTAGCCGTTGACGTAGGTTCCATTCAGCGAGCCGTTGTCGATCGCCAGCCAGCGGCCCTGATCGAACCGCACGATCAGGTGCGCCCGGGAGATCCGGGGATCCGGAATCCGCAAGTCCGCGCTCGCGTCACGCCCGACGACGACCTCATGGCCTGCCGCGAAGGAGCGTTGGGACCCGTCGTGCCGGATTGTCAGGACAGGGGGGGCGGGTCGAGTCACTACTCAAGTATCGGTCCGCCGCTGGAGTGGGCTCCACGGGACTCGCCTGTGATTTGTCTTTATTTCGGTTCGGCCACTCAAAGCTGTTTCATAGCTTGCTGAGACCAACCGCCTACCGAGATCCGGCATGATCCCAGCGTGAGGGGAGTTAAGGGAGTTGCGTCCGGCGCGCCGAGCGCACCACCGCGCCGGCCCGATGCCTACAGATAGCGCAGAGAAACCAAGGGGGCGACGATTGACGGACGAACACAAGGGCACGACCCGGCGCATCGATGCCGGGCGACGGCTGCTGAGCAACCCGCGTCTGGCCCGTGAGGCGCTGCGGACGGGCTTTCACTCGCTGCCCTCGGCGACCGTCGCGCACCTGTTGCGCCGCGTTCCGCCCGTCAGCTCGGCCCCGAACGCCGAGCCGCCGGCCGTGGAGGTCAGCGGATCGCGCCTCGCACTGAGCAGCGGCGCGCCGTTCGACGGCTACACGATCCTGCGGCAGCTGGGCGCCGGCGGCATGGCCGAGGTCTACCTGGCGTTGCATCCCCGGTTGCCGCGTCGCGACGTGATCAAGGTGCTCGCCGAGGGGGTCACCGCCGATCCCGAGTTCCGGGAGAGGTTCAACCGGGAGGCCGACCTGGCGGCGACGCTCTGGCATCCGCACATCGTCGGCGTCCACGACCGCGGCGAATTCGACGGCCAGCTCTGGATTTCCATGGACTACGTCGAGGGCAACGACGCCGCGCGGCTGGTCAGGGAGCGGTACCCGGACGGGATGCCGATCGACGAGGTGTGCGCGATCCTGCAGGCCGTCGCCGGGGCGCTCGACTACGCACACGATCGCGGCCTGCTGCACCGCGACGTCAAGCCCGCCAACATCCTGCTCACTCATCCCGAGGACGGTGAACGCCGAATCCTGTTGGCGGACTTCGGCGTAGCGCGCCACCTCGCCAACATCAGCGGCATCACCGAGACCAACGTCGCGGTGGGGACGGTGGCGTACGCCGCGCCCGAACAGCTGACGGGTGCCAACATCGACGGCCGCGCGGACCAGTACGCGTTGGCCGCCACGGCATTTCATCTGCTCACCGGCGCGCCGCCCTTCCAGCACTCCAACCCGATCGCGGTGATCAGCCAGCACCTGCACGAGGATCCGCCCCGGCTCAGCGATTACCGCCCGGACTTGGCGCACCTCGACGACGTGTTCTTCACGGCGCTCGCCAAGCAACCCGAGGACAGGTTCGAGCGCTGCCGCGCGTTCGCGGCCGCCATCAGCGAGCAGGTCTCCGACGAGGGCCTTGGCGCCCAGGCCGGTGGCGCTTTGATGACGCCGCCGCGGCGGCGCGGGCCGCGTGGCCTGATTGCGGCGATGAACCACCGGTTCTCGTCGCGGACCCGGTGGGCGACCGCGTTGCTGTGCGCGGTGCTGATCGCCATCGCCGCGACCTGGTCGGTCCTGTACTCGTTCCAGCCGGAGAGCCCGCCGGCCAACGTCCCGGCGCTGGCGTCGAAACCTTCCGTCCCGGCGCCGAGCGCGGCGCCCGTGAGGCCCGGGGGGCCGGTGCTCAACGGCACCTACAAGTTGACCTACGACCGCAGCAGGCAGACCACCAACGGCATCCCGATCCGTCACGACGGCCCTGCCGCCAGCTGGTGGGCGTTCCGCTCGGTGTGCACGACCAACGGGTGCGCGGCGACCGGAACTCAGCTCGACGACGCCAACCACCAGGTGGCCAGCACCACCGATGGCGGTCACACGTACGCGTTGCGCTTCATTGGTGGCTACTGGCAGGGCGGGTTCCAGCAGGAGCGGTCGGGCTGCACTCAGCCGAACGGACAAGTCATGGCCACCCAGCAGGAAAGCGTCGCAGGGTCGTTGGCGCCGCAAGCTGACGGCACGCTGCGCGGCACGGTGACGCAAACCGCTCTGTCCAATGAGTGCGGCGCGCAGGGAGCGGTGGTGCGGGTGCCGGTGGTCGCCACCCGGGTCGGCGGGGCCCCGCCGTCCGTGCCCGTGGCCGATCCCGCCCAGGTGATCAGCGCCTCGACCACGCCGTCCCCCGCGGCGGCGCCGGTCCTGGGCGGGCCGTGCAGCGACGCCGACAAGCTCGCCTACGACCCGACCAACAGCGAGCAGGTCGTCTGCGAGGGCAACACCTGGGCCAAGGCGCCCATCACAATGGGGGTACACGCCTCCGGTGGCTCATGCGACCGGCCGAACACCTCGGTGTTCGCCATGTCCACCTCGAGCGACGGCTACCTGCTGCAGTGCGATCCGGTCACCCGCACGTGGACCCGCCCCGGGGCATAGCGTCGGTGCTCAGGCCGGCGAGCGTGCGTGTCTGTACGGCGACACGCCGGCATTAGTGGCAATTTGCGCGCGCTCGCGGCGCCGGCGGCGGGCGCCCACTAAACCTAAATGTCGGTACCCGGCTCTACCCTGGTGGCATGGCCTTCGCCACTGAGCATCCGGTAGTTGCGCATTCGGAATATCGCGCCGTCGACGAGGTCGTGCGCGCCGGCGGCCACTTCGAGGTGGTCAGCCCGCACTCACCGGCCGGCGACCAGCCCGCGGCCATCGAGGAGCTGGAGCGCCGGATCCATGAGGGGGAGCGCGACGTGGTGCTGCTCGGCGCCACCGGCACCGGCAAGTCGGCCACCACAGCTTGGCTGATCGAACGGCTTCAGCGCCCCACCCTGGTGATGGCGCCCAACAAGACGCTGGCCGCCCAGTTGGCCAACGAGCTGCGAGAGATGTTGCCGCACAACGCCGTCGAGTACTTCGTGTCGTACTACGACTACTACCAGCCGGAGGCGTACATCGCGCAGACCGACACCTACATCGAGAAGGACAGCTCCATCAACGACGACGTGGAGCGGCTGCGGCACTCCGCGACGTCGTCGCTGCTGTCGCGCCGCGATGTGGTGGTGGTGGCGTCGGTGTCGTGCATCTACGGCCTGGGCACCCCGCAGTCCTACCTGGACCGCTCCGTCGAACTGCAGGTCGGGAACGAGGTGCCCCGCGACGGGTTGCTGCGGCTGCTGGTCGACGTCCAGTACACCCGCAATGACCTGTCCTTCACCCGCGGCTCGTTTCGGGTGCGCGGCGACACCGTGGAGATCATCCCGTCGTACGAAGAGCTGGCCGTCCGCATCGAGTTCTTCGGCGACGAGGTCGAGGCGCTGTACTACCTGCACCCGCTGACCGGTGACGTGGTTCGCCAGGTCGACTCGCTGCGGATCTTCCCGGCCACCCACTATGTGGCCGGTCCGGACCGGATGGCGCATGCGATCTCGACCATCGAGGAAGAGCTCGCCGAGCGGCTGGCCGAATTCGAGAGCCAGGGCAAGCTGCTCGAGGCCCAGCGGCTGCGGATGCGCACCAACTACGACATCGAGATGATGCGCCAGGTCGGCTTCTGCTCGGGCATCGAGAACTACTCGCGTCACATCGACGGTCGTGGGGTGGGTACGCCACCGGCGACGTTGCTCGACTACTTCCCAGAGGATTTCCTGCTCGTCATCGACGAGTCGCACGTCACGGTGCCCCAGATCGGCGGCATGTACGAGGGCGATATGTCGCGGAAACGCAACCTGGTGGAGTACGGCTTCCGGTTGCCGTCGGCCGTCGACAACCGGCCGCTGACCTGGGAGGAGTTCGCCGACCGGATCGGGCAGACGGTGTACCTCTCGGCGACACCAGGGGCCTATGAGCTCAGCCAGTCGGCCGGGGAGTTCGTCGAGCAGGTGATCCGCCCGACCGGACTGGTCGACCCGAAAGTCGTGGTGAAGCCGACCAAAGGTCAGATCGACGACCTGATCGGTGAGATCCGCAAGCGCGCCGCCGCCGACGAGCGGGTGCTGGTGACGACGCTGACCAAGAAGATGGCCGAGGACCTCACCGACTACCTGCTGGAGATGGGCAGCCGGGTGCGCTACCTGCACTCCGAGGTCGACACGCTGCGCCGCGTCGAACTGCTGCGCCAGTTGCGGCTGGGAGAGTACGACGTGCTGGTCGGCATCAACCTGCTCCGCGAGGGTCTCGATCTGCCCGAAGTGTCGCTGGTGTCGATACTGGACGCCGA
>NZ_JAOPWB010000179.1 GCF_025965855.1 Mycobacterium sp.
AACAGCCCGCCCGAATGGTTGGCCACCACCAGCGCGCCGCCGGTCGGAAAGTCCTCGAGCCCACGCACCTCGGCACGGTGCCAACCCTTGATTACCGGCCGGATCAGGCCCATCAACCGCTCGGTGAGTTCCGGGTCCCACTTCGCGACGGCCGCTGACTCGATGTCGGATGTGTTCACACGCCTCCCAGCAGAAGTCGTTAAATAGTTTGATGTTATCCGTCCTGTAGGCGTGGGTACCCGAATACCCTCACTTCGATGCAGGGCCTGGAGGAGCGGTGAAGAGGCTTGGAGGCTGGGACGCCGTGCTTCTCTACAACGAGACTCCAAACCTGCACCAGCACACGCTGAAGATCGCGATCGTCGACGCGTCGGAGTCCGACGGATTCGGGTACGACCGCTTTCGTCGGACGTTGGCGCGGCGACTGCACCTGCTCGAACCGCTGCGTTATCAGCTGGTCGACATCCCGCGTAGGCTGCACCGCGCGATGTGGCTGGAGAATTGCGACGTCGACCTCGACTACCACGTCCGACGCCTGCAGATCAGACCTCCCGGTGGTCACCGCGAGCTGGATGCCGCGATCGGAGAGATCGCCAGCACTCCGCTGGATCGCAGGAGGCCGTTGTGGGAGTTCCATTTCGCGGAGGGCATGGCGGACAACCGGTTTGCGATCATCGGCAAGGTCCACCACGCCCTGGCCGACGGCGTCGCGTCGGCCAATTTGATGTCCCGCGCGCTGGAATTTCCCGATGCCCCATGGCCGGAAAAGGACAACTACCGGCGCGACCCTCGCCCATCCGACGGGCAACTGATCCGAGCCGCGATGCGTGATCACGGCGTCCAGCTGCGAGAGCTGCCCGCCCTGTTGCGAGACACCGTCAAGGGAGTACGGCGGGTGCGCCGCCAGTCCAGATCTGCCCCGGGACTGGCCCGCAACTTCCGCCCGCCGGCGACATTCCTCAACCACGTCGTGACAGCCGGCCGCACCTTCGCCAGTGCCACGCTCCCACTCGCCGACGTCAAGGGCACCGGCAAGCATCTCGGTGTCACGATCAACGACATGGTGCTGGCCATCGGTACGGGAGCCCTTCGCTCACTGCTGCTGAAGTACGACGGCCACGCCGCTGAGCCCCTGTTGTGTGGGGTGCCGATGAGCATCGACACCTCGCCGGAACGGATCTCCGGCAACGCCCTGGGCACGGTGGTGGTATCGCTACCCGTGCAGGTCACCGATCCCCTCGAGTGGGTTCGCCTCGCTCGCGTCGGCGCGACGGTCGGCAAGGAGAACGCTCGGCTGCTTGGGTCCGAACTCGTCAGCCGCTGGTCCAACTACGCACCACCAACCCTGACGGAGTGGGGTTTTCGGCGCATCGCGACCAGCGACTCGCCCAACAAGCTGATCAACGTTCCCATCTCGAACGTGCCGGGCCCGCGCCAATTCGGCCGGATCGCGGGCGCCCCACTCGCGCAGATCTACTCGGTCGGACCGCTCACCTTCGGTGTGGGAGTCAACATCACCGTCTGGAGCTACGTCGATCAACTCAACATCTCGGTGCTCGCCGACGACGCGACGCTCGAGGATCCCCACGAGGTCACCGACGCGATGGTCGACGCGTTTGCGCTTATCCGTCACGCGGCTGGGATGCCTGCCGAGGTCAGATAGCGTCAGTGCAGGAGGCCTTCGACGAAGACGCTTTCCGGGACCGCGGCATCGAGGCCGATCGGAACGGCCCGGTTACTGGCGGCCATCAGATCGTCTGCGCTCGTCGCAGCCGTGACGGTCCAGCCGTGCGCTTGCAGCCAGTCGACGACCTCGGTTCGTTCTTCCTCGTAGAGCAAGTTGCCGGACTCGGTGATGTCTTTGCCGCCCAGCTTGATTGCGGCCTGCCGATAGCGTTCCGTCTGCTCCTCGCGACGTGCGAAACTGTCTTGGCTGAAGAACTCGTTGGTGAAGGCTTCCACCGCGACACGGCTCCCGGGAGCGCTGAGCGACTGGATCCGGTCGAACAGCAGGTCCTGGGCGTCGGCAGTGAGATACGGCAGCAGCCCCTCCGCCGACCACGCCGTCGGAACCGAGGCGTCAAACCCGGCCTGCGCCAACGCCGTCGGCCAGTCCTGACGCAGATCGATGCCAACGCTGACGTGGGAAGCGACCGGGCTGACCGCATGAGATTTCAGCGTGCCGGTCTTGAATGCCAGCACCTTGGGCTGGTCGATCTCGTAGACCACACACCCTGCAGGCCAGTCGAGCCGCCAGGCGCGTGAGTCCAGACCGGCCGCCAGGATCACGATCTGCCGGATGCCGTCGCGGGCCGCCGCGAGAAAGTAGTCGTCGAAGAACTTCGTCCGGCACGCGGTATAGCCCAGCATCGCCTGCATCCGGTCCGCGAATTGTGGATCGGCATCGACCAATTCGGCTGGCAATTCATCGTCCAGGTAAACCCGCCAGATGCCGTCGCCGGCCGCTTCGAGGAACAGTTTTGCGTAGGGATCGCTGATCAGCGGATCGGCGCTTTTGGTCTCTGCCGCCCGCCCACCGGCGACCCCTAACGCGGTAGCGCCGACGCTCTCATTGATGTCCCATGTGTCATCGTCAGTTCTAGCCATCGGGATCCCTTCGCCACTCTCGGTACAACGCGCTACCAGCAAGCGTATACGAGAACTTAGCCAAGCTTACAAATTGCAACCAGGAACTGGCCAGGACTGACGACTGGGTGATAGCGGCGGTTCACACCGATACGGCGAGTCCCTTGGCGGGGCGGACCTCGACCGGCTCGAGATGGACCGACAGCGCCTCAGGCGTTCGCCAGTGCGGGCGGCTTGATGGCCTCCGGATCGGGGTTGGCCAGCGGCAGGCCCATGAAGCGACGAGCGTTGTCTCCCATGAAGTCGTACGTGCGGCGGGTGTCCATGCCCTCGGCGTACTGCCAATAACGCTTGGGCTCGGCCAGGCCTTCGGGATGCGGCCAGTCCGAGCCGAACATCACCTTGTCCCATCCGACGGTCTGTACGACGTCGGCCACGGAGCCCTCCCAGAACGGGCTGACCCAGACGTTGCGGCGGAACACTTCGTGCGGGTGCTCGGGGAAGTTCTGCGGCATCTTGTTGTACGTCGACTGCAGATCGTCGAACAGCGGCTTGATCCACGCGCTGCCATTCTCCACGCTGGCGATGCGCAGCTTCGGGAACCGGGTCAACGTGCCGTGGCAGATCAGGCTTGTCAACATGTCGGCGATCTCGCGGTGACCCAGCGCCGTCCACTTGAATGCCGACATCTCGAACGCGCTACTGGTCGACGGCGGCTCCCACTTGTCGATGTACTCCTGCAGCGGAGGTTGGCTGGCGTGCAACACGATTGGCAGCCCAGCGTCCTCGACGTCGCGCCAGAACGGGTCGAACTCGGGCAACGCGGGGGAGCGCCACCCCTTGTAGCCGTTCACCGGCGCCGGCTTGATCAGTGCGACCTTGGCGCCGTTGTCCAGGATGTAGGCGAGTTCGCGACGGGCTTCGTCGACGATGCCGAGGTTGAGCACCGGCGTCGAGTAAACCCGGTTGGCGTGGCTGAAGCCCCAATGCTCGAGCATCCACTGGTTCAGGGCGTGGATGATCGCCACCGTCAGGTCGGGATCCTCGGCGGCCGAATGCTCGACCAGATTGGCCAGTGTCGGGTAGTTGAGGCACGAGTCGACCCCTTGGCGGTCGAGTTCGGCGATCCGGTCCTCGGGGTTGCGCGCTCCCGGCGGCGTGTCGATGCCGCGGCCGGACATCTCCCGCATCGACAGACCCTCGGGGTTCTGGCCGGAGTAGAACTTCTCGTGCGCCCCGGGGGCCGCGACCCGTTCGAACGTCGGGTTCGGCATGTAGTCGGTGATCTTGTTCAGGATCGCGATGCGAGTGTGCCTGCCGATTTGGACGAACTGCACCTTCGGCTGGAACTGCTTGGGCAGATACTTCGTCAGCGCATCAGGCGTCTCGTACATGTGCTGATCGGCATCGAAGATCGGTGCCTCGGTGAACTGCGTCATCGTTGTGCCTCTCGCTACTCGACATACGGCTCGTTTAAGAGCTTGGCGGAATCTGACAGTTGTGTCAAGTATGTATAGTCCTACGCGATGAATAATACTTGAGCAGCGGTGATTGCAGTTGACGATACTGTCATATAAAGTCGCCGCATGACGGTGACCTCGGCTTCGCCCGAACGGCAACTGGACGCCACCCGCGGTGCGCGCACCCGCTCGGCGATCCTGAACGCCAGCCGTCGTCTCTTTCTGGAACGCGGCTATGCGGGCACGCCGATCAACGCGATCACCGAAGCGTGCGGCATCTCTCGGGCCGGCTTCTACACCTACTTCAAGGACAAGCGCGAGATCTTCAACGTCCTCGGCAAGAACGCCTACCGCGAGGCCCTCGCCGTCATCGCCGAGTGGGCCGAGGCCGGCGAACCGTTCGGTCCGGCCGACATCCGGGCCTGGGTCGGCCACTACTTCGACTACATGGACCACCACGGCGCCTTCGTGCTCGCGTCTGCGCACTCGGCGCCCGACGACGACGACTTTCGAAACTCGCGCAACCGCATGGTGACTCGGGCGTCGTGGAAGCTTGGCCAGGCGATCGCCGGAAACGGCGCCCACTCACCGGACGTCATCGGCGTCGCGGTGATGGGGCTGCTGGACCGAGCCTGGCACACAGTGCACCGGCAGACCGTGGCCGTCGACCGCGACGAAATGATCGCGGTGGTCGCGGAGATGATCGTCGCGATGGCAACGCCTCTCGCGTCGTGACGCCGCTGTCGCTCGACGCGCCGGACGTGGTCGAGTTCATCCGTGCCAACCACCGCGCATTTCTCTTCTGCCGCGACGGCGCCCAACGCCCCATCGGCTATGCAATGCGCTCCGTTGCCTATCGCTCCGCCACCCGCTGCCTCTACTTCGCCACCTATGCCAAGAGCGCCAAGGTCCAACACCTACGCTCGGCTCCCGAGGTCGCATGCTTGATCGGCGACGACGAGGGTTGGGTCTCCGTTTGTGGCCTCGCGCACGTCTACCAACCGTCCGCAGCCGAAGTCGACGAACTCATCGGCGAAAGTTCACGGGATCAACGCGTGCCCGACTCGGTGGTGACGAAGGTCCGCGACCGCCTTCTCAGCGGCAAGCGGTGCTTCATCGGTCTGACGCTCACCGAGGTCCGCGCCGCCGATCTCCCCGATCGACGTGCCTAGTCCGCGCAGTGGCGGCCCGGTTTCCATGGCCGAGGACGAACTAGCCGAGTTCTTGGCGCAGGGGCCGACCGGCGCGATCTGTGTCGTCGACGCCGACGGCCAGTTGCTGGCCCTACCGGCGCGGGTGGTCGACTTCGACTCCGCCACAATCGCCGTCACCGCTGACGGCGTGAACGGCGACGCCACGCAACGCGCTGAGATCCAGGCCTGCGTAGTGGCCGACACCTTCACCGCCTATCGGGACATTCGCGGTGTGATCTGTCAGGGAACGGTGACATGGCCACCCGCGTCGGATGACGTGGCCACGCTGACAGTTAGCCGCACGCTGACGTTCTCGTTCGCCAACGCATGACCGTCCAGGCCAACGGAGGTTCGACGATAAGCGACGAAGCCGTCGTTAGCCCACCCGTTCGATCAGCGCCTCAGCATCGGCGACGCTGCGCAGCAGATCATTGAGATGGGTGCAGGTGCTGGTACCGAACAGTTCCTGTCGGACTCGGAAGTGCAAGTCCTGCAACGTCATTCCGGCGATTCGCTCAGCGCTGGCGACGGCTCCCGGGCATTCCTGCCAGGGCAGCACCCGAGGTGTGGCCCGCGAATCGACGATGACGCCGGTCTCGGCATCCACGACGGCGACCAGGGTGTACTCGTGGATGATCGTCTCCACCCCGTCGCTTCGCACGTAGGTGTCGCGGAACATCGCATCGATGCCGACTCGCCCGGCGCTTTTCTTCATGGACGTCGATGCGCCGTCTGCGGCGCATGGCGTGGCGCGGCAACGCCGCCACTTGGTGCCACGCCCAAGGGTCCCCTGGATCTTGGCCGTGATCGAGGTCGGGAGCCTCCGGGCCGGTGACGATCACGGGATCGCCCGCCTCGAACGACGTCAGCAGCAGCCCGCCGCTCGCGAAGCCCGCACACTGGTCGGCGACCGGCAGGTACCCGGACTTCGCGACGTCCCCGAGCAGGTTCGACGCCGAGAGCGCATGACCGGATATCAGCGTGGCGACGGGAACGTCGTCGAGCAGCGTGTAGCGCAGATCGCATGCCCGCCGCAGCTCGGGAGCCGCCTTGTCGGCCGCGGCGCGGAACCCGCGCATCGCGGGCGCGCCCGCCAGCCGGGACATCGCGGCGACCGGTGGCGTCACCTCGACGTGACGCACGACGCGGGCGATCAGCTCGATAGTGGCCGAGAGCGTCGCGGAGCCGAGCTCGGTCACCGTTCCGTCGGCCGCCGTCCACAGATCGCGCGCCCGCCCGTTCAGATACACCGGGTCCAACGAGCCCTCGTCGCGCGTCATGTCGATCGACGTGGTCCGGCGCGCGGACCGGGGACGACGCAAGGGATTGCCGGTCGTGGGCTCATGCACGCCGTGCAATGGATGCAGCCCGAAGGGCGGGGAGCCCAGGTCCGTCACCGGATGGACTCTAGCTCTCCTCGGCCGGTCGGAACGCGAAGGTCAATAGTGACTGGCCGTCGGCGGTCTCGAGCGTAGTCGTGGTGGACACGAGCGGCTGGCCGATCCGCAGTTCGGCCGGGGTCGCGTCGACGATCAGCGTCTCGACCAGCACGCCCTCGGGCAACTCGACGAAGCCCACCACGTACGGCTGGAACACCTTTGGATCCCGATTGCCTTTGTACGGCAACGGTGGTGGGAACTCCTGCGTGGTGTAGGTGTAAAGCGTTCCCTCGGTGGATAATTCGATCGGCTCGATGTCCTCCTGGATTTCGGCGTCGCCGCCGAAGAGCTCGGGCAGCTCTGCAGGGAACTTCACCACGCCTGTTGAACGCCTGCGCGACGCAAAAAGCACCGCGCGGTCGCCGTCGACTCGGAACAGTCCCTCGGTGATCAATGCGGTCATCTCAGGCCACCTCGATCACCATCGCGGCACCCATACCGCCGCCGGCGCACATCGACAGCACTCCGATTCCGCCGCCGCGCCTGCGCAATTCGTAGATCGCCGAGGTGACCATGCGGGCACCCGTTGCGGCGATCGGGTGGCCCAGGCTGATGCCCGACCCGTAGACGTTGACGATGTCCTCATTGAGCCCGAGTTCGCGGGCGCACGCCACCGCCTGCGCGGCGAACGCCTCGTTGATCTCGAACAGTGCGACGTCCTCGAGCTTGCGGCCGGCCAGTTCCAGCGCCTTGGGAATGGCGGTGATGGGCCCGCTGCCGGTGCGTTTCGGCGCCACCCCGACCGCGCTCCACGAAAGGATCTGAGCCAGCACCTCGCTCGCGGTGTCCGGGGCGGCGAGTGCCACGACGGCGGCGGCGTCGTTGATGCCCGAAGAATTGCCGGCGGTCACGGTGAAGCCTTCGATCTCGGGATGCAGCACCTTCAGGGCCGCCAGCGACTCCATCGAACTGCCGCGCCGGGGATGCTCGTCTTCGGCGAACGTGATCGTGCTGCCGTCGGCTTGCGGCACCTGGATCGGCACGATCTCGTCGACGAATGAGCCGGCGTCGATCGCCTTGACCGCGCGTTGGTGACTGCGCAGTGCCCACTCGTCCTGTGCCTCGCGGGTGATGCCATACTGCACCGCGCAGTTGTGCGCGACGGTGATGGACATATCCAGCGCTGGTGCGTCCGCGGTCGGCGGATGCGACAGCGGAAACCACTGTTCGTAGTCCTCTGGGGACTTGCCGGTGGTGAAGGGCTTGCGCTTCTGCAATATCGGTCCGGTGGACAGCGACTCCATGCCGCCGGCCAAAATGGCGCGGCTCATGCCGGCCGCGATCTGACCCGCGCCCACGGCGATCGCCGAGAGGCTGGACGCACACTGGCGGTTGACGGCCAGGCCGGGAATCCCGGTCAGCCCGAGGTCCACCGCGACGTAGCGGGCACTGTCGCCGCCGCCTTGCAGGCTCTCGGCCAGCACCAAGTCGTCGAACTCCGCCGCGTCAAGGCCGGACCGATCCACGACCGCCGCGACGACGGGCTTGGCGAGCTCGATCGCGGGCATGTTGGCCAGCGTGCCTTTGCGCGCCGTTCCGATCGGTGTGCGGGCAGCGGCCACGATCGCTGCGCGGGACGTCATTGCGGCCATGTGTCTCCCAAGATCGTCGGATTGCGGGGCTGGTCGCCCTTTCAGCGCGCCCAGTCTATACCGTTAAATAGATATCGGTATGTCAGGTCACACGACGTTAGGAGCGGCCGGTGAAGGTGATCAAGTCCGTGGACGACGCGCTCGCGACGATCGGGGAGGAACTCGGCGTCAGCCGGTGGGTGGACATCGACCAGAGCCGGATCGACGCTTTCGCCGATGTAACCATGGATCACCAATGGATCCACGTCGACGTCGAGAAGGCCAAGGCCGAAAGTCCTTACGGTGCAACGATCGCGCACGGCTTCCTCACGCTCTCGCTGATCCCCGGCGTGAGCAAGGACAACTATCGCGTCGAGAACGCCAAGATGGGCATCAACTACGGCCTGAACAAGGTGCGGTTCCTGTCCGCGGTCACTGCGGGCAGCCGCATCCGGGTCAGGTCCGAGCTCGCGGATGCTGCCAAGGTCGCCGACGACACCGTGAACCTAACGGTGCGTCACACCGTCGAGATCGACGGGGTCGACAAACCAGCCGCGGTGGCCGAACTGATCGCTAGGTTCATCTGGTGACCGGGGGCCCGTTCGAAGGCAGAGCCGTCCTCACCGGGGCGGGCAAGTCCCAGGTTGGCCGGCGGCTGGGCCGAACGGGACTGGACCTCACGCTCGAGGCGGTGCTGCGGGCGATCGCCGACGCCGGGCTGAGCGTCGACGACGTCGACGGAATCGCCAGCTACCCGGGGCCGGGTGTGCCGGACCCCGGATTCTCCGGGGCCACCGTCCAGGAGGTCCGCAACGCACTCGGACTGCGCTCCCGCTGGTACGTCTCGGCGATGGAGACCGCGGGCCAGATCGGCCCGGCGATCGAAGCGTGCATGGCGGTCAGCCTGGGCTTGGCCAATCACGTCGTGGTCTACCGGTCGGTGTGGGAGTCCACCGCCGCGCAGCAGGCCGGCGGCAGCCGGGCGTCGGTGCTGTTCGGCGGCGGGGAATTGCCGCCCCATCTGGAGTGGACGGCACCCTTTGGCGCACTGTCGGCGGCGAACTGGCTGGCGATGCCCGCCCAGCGCTATATGCACGACTTCGGCCTGACCCGCGAGCACCTGGGCCGCATCGCGATCAACGCTCGCACCAACGCCGGGCGTAATCCCGACGCGGTCTACCGGGAGCCGATGACGATGGACGACTACCTGGGTGCCCGGATGATCTCCGAGCCGCTGTGCCTCTATGACTGCGACGTGCCCTGCGACGGTGCCACCGCCGTGATCGTGTCGCGCCGTGATGCCGCGAACGGCCTACCGCGGCAACCGTTGACGGTTGAGTCCGTCGGGCCGGGCATGTTCGAACGCGCCACCTGGGATCAGCGCGCCGACATCACCACCATGGCCGCCCACGATTCGGCGGCCACGCTGTGGGAGCACACCACGCTGACCCCCGCCGACGTCGACATGGCCCAGCTTTACGACGGCTTCTCCTTCCTCACCGTGATGTGGCTGGAAGCGATGGGCTTCTGCGAGCACGGCAAGGTCGGCGAATTCGTCGACGACGGTTCGCGCATCGCGCTGGGCGGGTCGCTGCCGATCAACACCAGCGGCGGGCAACTCTCCGGCGGGCGGCTGCACGGGATGGGCTTCCTGCACGAGGCCTGTGTGCAGTTGTGGGGCGAGGGCGGCGATCGACAGGCGCCCCGCACTCCCGAGGTGGTGGCCGTCGGTGTGGGCGGGGGACCGGTGGCCGGGTCGATGCTGTTGAGCAGCCGGTAGCTTATGTCGATGGCCGCGGTCGACGACCTGACGCTCGGTGACATCGTGACCGACAACGCGGTCCGCTTTCCCGGCGTCGTCGCCTACCGGCACGGCCGCCGCACCGTCACCCACGCCCAGTTACGGGACCGGGCAGTCCGATTGGTGTCGGCGATGGCCGCGGTCGGGGTGAAACGCCAAGGCCGCATCGCGGTGTTGAGCCGCAACAGCATCGAGTTCGGCGAGCTGAACGCGGCCACCCAACTCAGCGGAATCATCATGGCCACCATCAACTTCCGGCTCTCGCCAACGGAGATGGCCGATGCGCTGCGCCGCGTCGCCCCGTCGATCGTGTTCTGCGCCGAGGAGTTCCTACCGGTGATGGCCGATCTCGTGGCGGGCATTCCGTCGGGGCCGATGCTGGTGGCCATCGGCGGACAGGCTGCGCCCGGAATCACGGGTTACGAGCAATTCGTCGAAGGAGGCCGCAGCGGCGAGCCCGAGTTCGTGGCCCGGCCCGACGACATCGCCTACCTGCTGTTCACCAGCGGCACGACTGGCGCGTCCAAATGCTGCGTCCTCGGCCAGCGGGAGATGCGCCGGGTCGTGTTGACGATGAACAACGAGATACGTTGCGGCAGCGCCGATCGCGGGCTGATCAACATGCCGATGTTCCATTTCGGTGCGCTCGCGATCGTCGGCGGACTACATGCTCGTGGCGGAACCGTAGTGCTGCAGCAACAGTTCGACGCGGCCGACGCGGTGCAGTTGATCGCCGACGAGCGGATCACGGTGCTGCACCTGGCGCCGGTCATGCTCAGGGCAGTGCTCGATGTGGTGAGTGACCGCTCGGCGGTGGAATCGGTGCGCACGGTGGTCTATTCGGCCGCGCCGATGACCGCGGCCATCCTGCGGCGGGCGCTTGCCGTGCTGCCGGATGCGGGCTTCCTCAACCTCTACGGGCAGACCGAAGTCATCGTCTCCGGACTTCCGCGCGAACTCCACGCCCTCGATGAACCCGACGCCGCCGAGCGGCTGAGCTCGGTGGGTTTCCCGTTTCCCGGCACACGGGTGCGCGTGGTCGATGAGCACGGAGGCGTCCTTCCCGTGGGGCAGACCGGTGAGATCGTCGTGCGCTCTGACTCGGTGTTCCGCGGCTACTGGCAGGACGACGCGGAAACGCAGGCGACGCTGCAGGACGGGTGGTGTCGCACCGGCGACATGGGCCGGATAGACGGGCACGGGCTGCTCTATCTGATGGACCGCAAGAAGGATGTGATCATCAGCGGCGGCGAGAATATTTATTCGCCCGAGGTCGAGGATGCGGTCAGTGCGGTTGACGGAGTGGCCGCCTGCGCGGTCGTGGGAGTGCCCGACGACAGATGGGGCGAGGCGGTCTGCGCGGTCGTGGTGCCGCGCAGCGGTGCTGCGCCGACCCTGGAGACGGTGCAGGAGGGCGTGCGGCAACGGCTGGCGCGCTACAAGGTGCCTCGTCGACTGGTGCTGGTCGCCGATCTGCCTGTACTGGCCAGCGGCAAGGTGGACAAGAAGCGACTGCGGGCCGACCTCAAGGCGGCTGCCGGCTGAGCTTCCATGCTCACGCCGTGCGGAGGAGCGAACGGCGCAATAGTTTGACCATCAACAGTGCGGCCCGCTCGTCGCTGTCCGACGCGCTTGCCCCCGTCGGCTCGGACATCCGGCCGAGCACCGCCACGAACACCGCGCCCGCCACATCGGCGTCGACGCCGGCGGGCAGGTCGACAGTGGACAGGAGCGCGGCAACCGCTTGGAAAATTGCGCCAATGCCGTGGTCGACATCGGCGTCAGAGAGCTGTTCTGCGACCGTGCCGTCGAACCACGCCCGGATCACACCCCGGTAGGTGCGATGGAATCGGACGTAGCCAAGCATCCACTCGGTCAGCGAATCCGGGGCCATGGCGGGCAGGGCGGCGGCGTGCTCCTCGATCTCGGCGACCGCTCGGCGGGTCAGTTCGGCCAGGATCTTGTCCTTGGTGCTGAAGTGCCGGTACAAGGTCGCGCGGCTGACCTCGGCGGCGGCCGCGATCTCCTCCATGCCGATGGCGTAGTAGCCGCGTTCGGCGAACAACGACGAGCTGACCGACAGCACATCCTGTGGAATCGGCGAGCCCGCCGCCTCGATGGCCGCCGGTGTCGCCGCGGCACTGTCGAGGGGCGCGGTTCGCGCGCAGCCGTTTGTTACCTGCGGTGCTACCGCCTGCAGCACCTCGGCCGGGGTCTCGGGAAACAGCATCAGCTGAAGCGCAACGGTCAACGACCACGTCACGGTCGCGCGAGCGGGCAACGGGAACATGGCCCGGTACCGGTAGAGATGAACCATGTGGGGGATGCGCCCCAGTGCTGCGGCCGCATCGTCGGCTTCCAGATCCCCCAGGCGCGTCCGCCGCAGCCGATCGGTGACTGTCTGATGGAACTGGTCGGCGGCCGAGCTGGCATCGATGACGGACAACCCGGTGGCCGTGCCGATGCCCGGAAATTCGGCGAACACTGCGGCGTGGGAGTCGTAGATGTCCGCCCATTCGACTAGCCAGCGGTGCAGCGCGTTCATCCCGTCGACCGTCGGGCCGAGTCCACTGAGGTGTTCGCCGTGGGCCAGCACATCGCGCTCGGCCAATGCACTCAATTCGCCGAAGATCTCCTCCTTACCCGCGAAGTATTGATAGACGGTGGCACGCGAGGCGCGGGCCGCCTTGGCGATGGCGTCAAGCGAGGTGGCGTGGAATCCGTTGGCCAGGAACACCTCTGCGGCGCGCCCGAGTATGCGGTCGCGCGTGTGCAGGCCGCGGCGCCCCACGCCGGCATTGGCCGCGGGGGCATAGCCGGGGCGCCGCAGCCTGACCGGAGAGCTGGCCATGGGAGAAGTCGACGCGGTTGTCATGGGACCGACGGAGCTCCGGGCAGGTTGCGCTTGGCCTTGCCGGGATAGCCGAAGAATTTCTCGAAGTTGGCGTCGTTGATGGGCTGCGCGGTGTTGCGGGCGGCGGCCGACCGCAGCGCTCCGAGGCGTGCCTGGGCCTTCTCGAGCGTCTCAACCGGCCCGGATTGCCGCAGGCGTCCCACCTCGAGCGCGGCCTCGGCGATCTCGATTCGAAGCCGTTCACCCGCTTCGCCGAAGGTCAACAGGTCGTGGTCGTCTTCATCGACCTTGTCCCGGCCTGCGTCGTCGGCGGGTCGGTCCGTGGATTCCATGTCGCGCCTCTCAACTGCTAGACGAATGTGGCGTACGTCATATAGTCTGTGAGACGAACCGTCAGAAAACAAGACGGTACGTCAGAAAAAGTACGACAGATCGCCAGATGCGAAGGAGCATCATGCCGCTTCAGGATGACCACCAGATCGTGTCCGTTGACGACCACTTGGTCGAGCACCCGCGGGTGTGGCAGGACCGGTTGCCGCAGAAGTACCTCGAGCAGGGCCCGCGCATCGTCGAGGAAAACGGTATGCACCTGTGGCACTACGACGGGCAGGTCTTCCCGACCATCGGCCTGAACGCGGTCGCCGGCAAACCGCCGGAGGAGTGGGGCCTGGATCCCGTCCGCTACGAGGACATGATTCCGGGCTGCTACGATCCGGTCGCGCGGGTCGCCGACATGGACCTCGATGGTGTGCAGTCGGCGTTGTGCTTCCCGTCATTCCCCGGATTCGGCGGCGGCACGTTCCAGCGTGCCGAGGACAAGGACCTGGCGCTGCTGTGCGTGAAGGCGTGGAACGACTTCTACATCGACGAGTGGTGTGCCACCGCGCCTGAGCGCTACATCCCGCTGGCGATTCTGCCGACCTGGGACATCGACGCCTGCATCGCGGAGGCCAAGCGGGTGGCCGCCAAGGGCGCCAAAACCATCTCGTTTCCGGATAGCCCTGTGCCGCTGGGGCTCCCGTCGTTTCACTCAGACCACTGGAACGGGCTGTGGGAGGTCTGCTCCGAGACCAAGATGCCGGTGTCGCTGCACTTCGGCTCCGGCTCCTTCGTGCCGGGCTTCTCGTTCTCCACGATCAAGCCGATCCCGGGTCAGATGGCGGTGCCCGACGCACCCTTCGCGGTTGCGACGGCACTGTTCTCCACGAACCTGATGTGGAGCACGGTCGATCTGCTGTTCTCGGGCAAGCTGCAACAGTTCCCCGATCTACAGATCTCACTGGCTGAAGGTGGCATCGGCTGGGTGCCCTACATCCTCGAGCGGACCGACTACGTCTGGGAGCGGCATCGCTACTACCAGAACATCGACTTCGACACCCGTCCGTCGGATTTGTTCCGCAAGCACTTCTGGGGCTGTTTCATCGACGACGAGCACGGGCTGAAGAACCGGCACAGCATCGGCATCGACCGGATCATGCTCGAGATCGACTTCCCGCACAGCGATTCCAACTGGCCGAACTCGCGCAAGCGGGCTGCTGAGGTGCTCGCAGGCGTGCCCGACGACGAATGCGCGCTGATTGTCGAGGAGAACGCCCGCCGGATGCTCAACTTCCCGCGGGTGAGAGCGGCCGATCGGCAACTTGCCAGCGTCTGATGCCTAGAGCCTGCCCCGCGAGACCAACTGCGCGGCAATGACATTGCGCTGTATCTCGTTGGTTCCTTCGCCGACGATCATGAGAGGGGCGTCGCGGAAGTAGCGCTCGACATCGTATTCGGTGGAATAGCCGTAGCCGCCATGGATTCGGACGGCGTTGAGCGCGATTTCCATGGCCACCTCCGATGCGAACAGCTTCGCCATTCCGGCTTCCATGTCGCAGCGTTCGCCGCTGTCGTACTTCTCTGCGGCGTAGCGGGTGAGCTGGCGTGCCGCGGTCAGTTTGGTTGCCATGTCGGCCAGATAGTTCCCGACGGACTGGTGCTTCCATATTGGCTGCCCGAAGGTCTCCCGCTCCTGCGCATATTTCAGCGCGTCCTCGAGCGCGGCGTTCGCCACGCCCAGGGCCCGCGACGCCACCTGAATACGGCCCGTCTCAAGGCCTTTCATCATCTGCGCGAATCCTCTGCCCGGCGTGGCTCCGAGGATCGCCGAGGCCGGCACGCGGCAGTCGTCGAATGACAGCTCGCAACTCTCCACGCCCTTGTATCCCAGCTTGGGGAGGTCGCGCGAGACGGTGAGGCCCTGACCGTGTTCGACCAGGACGATCGAAATGCCCTTATGGCGTGGCGCGGCTTGAGGATCGGTCTTGCACAGCAGTGCGATGAGGCCGGACCTGCGGGCGTTGCTGATCCAGGTCTTCGCGCCGTTGATCACCAGCTGGTTATCCTCGGCTAGTGCGGTGGTCGTCATCGCCTGCAGGTCCGAACCGCCACCAGGTTCGGTGAGCGCCATCGTGGCCCGCATCTCCCCGCTCGCCATGCGCGGTAGATACTTTTGTCGCTGTTCGTCGTTGCCGTACAACGAGATCAGCTTCGCGACCACGGTGTGCCCGCCCATCACGCCGGCCAGGCTCATCCAGCCGCGGGCCAATTCCTCGGTCACTTCTACGTAGCAGGGCATCGACACCGGCGAACCGCCGTATTCCTCAGGCACGGCAAGACCGAAGATCCCGATCCGCTTCATCTGCTCGATCCACGCTTCCGGGTACTCGTTTGCGTGCTCGACTTCGCGGACCGTGGGCTTGACGTCGCGGTCGATGAAGGTCCGGACCGTATCGACCAGCATGGTCTCTTCGTCGTTGAGCGCGGATGTCATTGCAGTTTCTTACCGGACGTAATGGTCAGAATCAAGTGAACCGTGCGGGTCGATCGCTCTCATATATGTCGTAAACAGCCATGTATGCCCGATCAATAGTATGACACTACTGTCAGAATTGAAGCTGCGTACTCACCTCTCAAAATAGCTAAAGCTTTAGCCGTATGCTGTCAGATTGGATGAGACCGTGCGCCCGGATGGTCGAGCGAAGGAGGTCGTATGAAAATTCGGCTTGAGCAGTCGAAGTGCGTGGGCCACGCCCAGTGCTACGCCGTCGACCCGGAGTTGTTCCCGATCGACGACTCCGGCTACTCCATCCTCGAGGAGCATGAGGTGCGGCCGGAAGACGAGCAGCTCACCCGCGACGGCGTGGCCGCATGCCCCGAAATCGCCCTGATCCTCGAAGAAGGCTGACGGCAAGCTTGCCAATCGGCTGCAATCACCGGCACACTGCTGACATAGTTAACCAAGTTGACTTTGTGGAGTGTCATGCATACAGCTGATTGGCGTGCTCGGCTCGAGTTGCTGCTCGCCGACTTCCGTCGTCACCAGGCCGACATCGCTCGGTCGGGCGACAAGCCTGACCGCATCGAGGTGGCCCGTGCCTGGCACGCCGAGCTCGTCGACCACCAATTGGCGGCCCCAGGGTGGCCGCGCGAGGTCGGCGGACTCGACCTGTCACTGGCCGATCAGCTGGACTACTACCGGATGACCACGGATGCGGGTGCGCCGCCGCATCCGTGTCCGTTGTCGTTCATCCTCGCCCCGACGCTCATCGCGCACGGCACCCAACAGCAGAAGGATCGTTTCCTGACACCGTTGCTGCGTGCGGATGAGTTCTGGTGTCAAGGGTTTTCCGAGCCTGGGGCGGGCAGTGACCTGTCGTCGCTGTCCACCCGCGCGGTCCGCGACGGCGACGTGTACCGGGTGACGGGTCAGAAGGTGTGGACCACGATGGCCGACCGCGCCGACTGGATGTTCGCGCTGGTGCGGACGAGCTCCGGTGCGAAACCGTCGGACGGGATCACCTACCTGTTGATCCCGATGAAAAGCCCCGGGATAACGGTGCGTCCGCTGCGCGACATCAGCGGCGCGGCGCACTTCGCCGAGGTCTTTCTCGACGACGTGACGGTGCCGGTTGAGAACATGGTCGGCGATGAGGGCGCGGGCTGGTCGATCATGCGCACATCGCTGGGCCACGAGCGGGCCACCGCTTTCCTAGCCGACGAGTTCAAGTACCGGCGCACGGTTGACCGGGTGATCGATCTTGTCGTCGCCCAACGGCTCGACGACGACCCGTTGGTCCGTCAGGACGTCGCACGGCTGGAATCCGGGGTTCGCACCATCGCCGCCAACAGCGCCCGGGCATTGGCCGCGGTGTTGCGCGGCGAGGATCCCGGCGGCGTGGCATCGGTGAACCGGTTGGTGAAATCGGAGTTCGAGCAGCACATGCATGCGCTGGCCCTGCGCGCGGCTGGTCCCTATGCGGCGCTGGGCAGCCGCGCACCCGACGCCGTCGACAACGGCCGCTGGACGTTCGGCTACCTGATGAGTCGGGCGACCACGATCGGCGCGGGAACCGCGGAGATCCAACGCAACACCATCGCCGAGAGCGTGCTCGGACTGCCGTCACACCGCGGCGAGGGCACCCGGGCAGCCGCCGTCACGCCCGGCGCCCCGCTCGCCGTGCCCGAGGCGGATGAACGCGAACTGCGCCAGGTGCTGGCGGCGACACTTCGGGCCAAGGTGGACGTGGCGGCATTGCTCGACCGCAAGCGTCCCGTCGATGCGGCCGAACCCGAAGTATGGTCGGCGCTCGTCGAATTCGGCCTACCGGGTCTTGCCGTGGACGAATCCCTGGGCGGCGCCGGCGCCCGACCGCGTCTGCTTTACGCCGCCATTGAGGAAGCCGCCAAGGCGTTGGCTCCTGCGCCGCTCGTTCCGACGGTGATCGCGCTCGACGTCGCACTACAGTGCGGGGCAAAGGCTTTGGTCCAGCGGATCACGGGCGGCGCGGCGGCCGCGTTCGCCGTGGCCGTGAACGACAGCGGCTGGGTGGCCAGCGGTCCTGAGCTGCCCGAGTGGAACGGGTCGGACCTTAACGGTGTGGTCCCGATCGTTGCGGGAGCACCGCAGGCCGAGGTGTTGGTGGTACTGGCTCGCGTCGCCGGCGGCGCCGGCGAGGTGTTGGTAGCCGTCGACGCGGCTGCCGACGGTGTCAATGTGGCGGCCCATCAACCGCTCGACCTGACCGGCACCATCGGTGCCGTGACGCTGACTGGGGCGGCGGGGGAGGTGCTGGCCGACGGGACCGATGTGTCCCCGGTGCTGCACGACGCCTACCGCCAGGCGGTGCTGGCGGTAGCCGCGGACTCGATCGGGGTGGGCTCGCGCGCTTTGGCGCTGGCCGTCGACTGGGCACGCGAACGGCATCAGTTCGGCCGCCCCATCGGCAGCTTCCAGGCGGTCTCGCACCGGTGCGCGGACATGTTGGTCGCGCTGGAGGGAGCGCGCAGCCAGGTGCTCGCCGCGGCCGAGGCCGACCTCGAGGAGTCGGGATACCTGGCGGATCTGGCCGCCGCGGCCGCGCTCGACGCCGGGGTGATGGCCACCGAGGGTGCGCTGCAGATCCACGGCGGCATCGGCTTTACCTGGGAGCACCCGGTTCATCTTCTGCTGCGCCGCGCTCGGACCAACGCCGTGCTGATCGGACGCGCCGACGCGCTGCGCGACCGGGCCGCCGGCGAGTTGTTGACGCTGAGCCGCTAAGACGTCACATCGAACAGGAAGACGGCAACGTGGAATACGGCATGGGTCCCGACTTGGAGGCCTTCCGCGCCGAGGTACGCGCCTTCATCTCGGAGCATGCACCCCCCATACCCCCGCGGGCGGGCGTGCGTAGCGCCGAGAACGAAGCCGAGCTCAAGGCGCTTCAGGACTGGACGGCGCGCCTGTTCAAGGCCGGCTACGTCGGCGCGGACTGGCCCGCGGAGTTCGGCGGCCGCGACGACCGCTCCGTGCAACACGCCATCGTGGTCGGCGAGGAGCTCGCTCGGGCCGCTGCGCCAGGCGTGCCGAGCGGCAACGCGCTGGCATCGCATGCGCTCATCCACTACGGAACCGATGAGCAGCGCCGCAGGCATCTGCCCGAGATCCGGGCGGGTCGACAGCTGTGGTGCCAACTGTTCAGCGAGCCCGGTGCGGGAAGTGACTTGGCGTCGCTGCGCACCCGCGCGGTGCTCGACGGTGATACGTACACCGTCAACGGCCAGAAGGTGTGGACCACTGACGGGCATTGGGCCGATTACGGATATCTGTTGGCGCGCACCGATTCCGACGCCCCCAAGCACAAGGGCATCAGTGCGTTCGTCCTCGACATGTCCAGCCCGGGCATCACGGTCCGCCCGCTGCGCGAGCTGACGGGTACCTCGGATTTCAACGAGATCTTCTTCGATTCCGTCGAGGTGCCTGCCAAGGCAATCATCGGAGTACCGGGGCAGGGCTGGGCGATCGCGAACGCCACGCTGGGGCACGAACGCACCAGCGTGGGCGCCGCCGTCGTCAAGCTGAGGCTGGCTATTGACGGACTGGTCGCCCTCGCCTCGCGCGTCACCGTTGACGGTCGCCCCGCGATCGACAGCGATCGGGTTCGGGATCGGATCGGTGAGTTCAGCGCCGAGGTGGAGGCGCTGTCGGCGCTGACGTACGCCAACCTCACGCGTTGGCTCCGTGGTACCGAACGCATGCACGACGGCGCGATGGCCAAACTGATGTTCAGCGAGCTCAACCTCGAGATCGCGCGCTTCGCCGTCGAACTCGGCGGCGAGGCAGGCGTGTTGGTGGAGGGCGACCCGGACGTCCTCGACGGCGGTCGTTGGCAGGACGAGTGGCTCTACGCCCGTGCATACACCATCGCGGGCGGCAGTTCGGAGATCATGCGCAATCTGATCGCCGAGCGGGGCTTGGCGCTGCCGCGCGACCGTCGTTGAGCTTCAGGCGGTGACCAACGCCGCACGATGCTCGGCGACGGTGCCGTCAAAGGCCTCGTCGACCTTGATCCGGCGCAGGAACAAATGCAGATCGTGCTCCCAGGTGAAGCCGATGCCGCCGTGCACCTGCAGCGCCGTACCGGCCACCTTGGCGGCTGCCGACTTCGCATATGCCGCCGCTGCGGATGCGGCGCGGGATCGCGCGGCCACCGATGCGGTGTCCAGCGCGAGCGCCGCGGCCCACAATGCCGCCCTGCTCGCTTCGACAGCGACCACCATGTCGGCGCAGTGATGCTTGACCGCCTGGAACGAGCCGATGGGCGCACCGAACTGTTCGCGCTGCCCGGCGTAGGACACCGTCATGTCGAGCAGTCGGGCCGCCGCGCCCAGCGCGTCGAACGCCCGATGTACCGCCAGCGCATCGCGCAGCAGGGCGACCGTTCCCTGGGGCAACTCCGTCCATTCGTCGCTCGTCACGTCGAGGCGCAGCCGCGCCCACGACCGGGTGAGATCCAGTGTCGCCAAGGCGGTCGTCGTCGGGGGCGTCACGACGACGAGGTACTCCCGGTGGTCGACGACGCCGGTTACCGCGACGGAGTCCATGTCGGCGGCCATCGGCACCGGACGGGTGACACCAGCCAGCCGCAGCGCATCGCCATCGAGACTGGCGTCGGGACCGAGCGCCAATCCGGTCAGCTCGCCGTCGTCGGCGGGCGAGTCGACGTGGTCGAGAAGCCATGCCGCGATGCTCACATCGGCGACGGGCAGCGAGCTCGCCGCGTATCCGTGCGCCTCGGCCACGACCGCGAGATCCACGTGGCTGCCGCCCATTTCGGGAGTGAGGAGCGCCAAAAGGCCCGACTCCGCCGCATGCGCGAGCGCTGCGGGATCGACGGTGACGGTAGCCGAGTCCAGTGTCGCGCGGACTCTGGCGATGGGGTCGTTCCGGGTGAGCCAGGCACGCTCGGCCGCGGCGAGTTGGTCCTGTTCGTCGGTCAACCCGAAGTCCATGGCAGCCCCTTCTACTAAGTTGACCTAGTAAACCATGTCCTCTAGGTTCAGTTGACAGGCTTTCGCCGCGAGGGCCGATTCGGAAAGCAACGATGACGAGCATTCACGACGCGCTGGGACGGCTCTGGGACGCCGACGACGGTGCCCGCATGGTGCAGTGCGATGCACGTTGGGTCGCGTGGGGGTCCGTCCGCTCGTTGACCGAGCAGATCGACCGGGAGTTGACCGCGGCGGGATGCGGCACAGGTGGCAGGGTCGCCGTCGTGCTGGGCAATCGGGCGGAGTCCGTCGCGGCACTCATCGCGATCTTCCGGGGCGGACGCACGCTGGTGACCATCAGTCCGCTACAGCCGCCGGAGCGGCTGAGCGCCGACCTCGCTGCGGCGCAGGTTTCCTTCGTCCTGGCACCGTCGGCACTGTGGTCCGAGGACGTATTCAGCCGCGCCGTCACCGAACTCGGCGCAACCGGCTGGAGCCTCGACGCCGCCTCCGTCGCCATCCGGGCCCGGGGGACAACGGACGCGACGAACGGCGATCCCGCCGTGGCGATCGAGATGCTGACGTCGGGAACGACAGGCGCCCCGAAGCGCATCCCGTTGACCCGCGCACAGCTGGAGGCCTCCCTCGCATCGGCGTTACGGCACAACGACCGTTCCGACGCCAGGACCAAGCCCCCGCTGTCGGGCACCGTGGGCATGGTGACATTGCCCATCGTGCACATCGGCGGGCTGTGGGCGTTGTTGCAGTCGCTGGTTGCGGCCCGTCCGGTCGCGATGCTCGACCGCTTCACCGTGCCGGGATGGCACGCCGCGATCAAGGAGCACCGGCCTGCCGTCGCCGGACTGCCGCCTGCGGCCATCCGGTCAGTGCTCGACTCCGACATCCCGCGCGAGGATCTGTCGAGCATCCGCGCCATCAACGCGGGCACCAGCCACGTCGACCCCGAACTGGTCGAGGCATTCTACGAGCGGTACGAGATCCCCATCCTGGTCATCTATGGAGCGACCGAGTTCTCCGGCGCGGTCGCCGGGTGGACGGTCAAGGACTTCCACACTCGATGGACCGACAAGAAGGGCAGCGTCGGACGAGCCTTCCCTGGGGTGCGGCTGCAGGTCGTCGACGATGACGGCGCTGCGCTCGGCCCGGGGGTAAGCGGCAGGCTGCAGGTCGCCACACCCCAGGCCGGCAGTTCGGGTGGATCCTGGGTCACCACAAGCGACTTGGCGCATCTCGACGCCGAAGGCTTCCTGTACATCGACGGCCGCGCCGACGACGTGATCATCCGCGGCGGCTTCAAGGTGGCGCCGGAGACCGTGGTCCGGGCATTGCGAGCGCACCCGGCTGTCGCCGACGCCGCCGTAGCACCGATACCGGACCGGCGATTGGGTCATGTCCCCGTTGCGGCTGTCGAGTTGCGCAGCGGCGCCGCAGCCGATCCCGAAAGTCTGCGCGAGCACTGCCGGACCACGCTGACGCCCTACGAGGTACCGGCCCGCATCTTCGTCGTCGACGAGTTGCCTCGTGGAGCGGCGCTCAAGGTCGACCGGCGCCGTCTGATCGCAATGCTCGAGGACCTTGGCGTGCCGACCGTTCAACCGGCCGGAGCAGGTTGAAACTCTCGCAATGCCAATCCAATCGGAAGGAGACATCTTGACCATGGGTCGAGTTGAGGACAAAGTCGTTCTGATTACCGGAGGCGCCCGCGGTCAGGGCCGCAGCCACGCCGTCAAGCTGGCCGAGGAGGGTGCTGACATCATCCTCTTCGACATCTGTCACGACATCGAGACCAACGAGTACGCGCTGGCGACATCGCGTGATCTCGAAGAAGCCTGTCTGGAGGTGGAGAAGACCGGCCGAAAGGCCTACACCGCCGAGGTCGACGTCCGCGACCGGGCGGCGATAAGCCGCGAACTTGCCAACGCGGTCGCCGAATTCGGCAAACTCGACGTGGTCGTCGCCAATGCGGGCATCTGTCCGCTGGGAGCTCATCTGCCGGTTCAGGCCTTCGCCGATGCCTTCGATGTCGACTTCATCGGCGTCGTCAACACCGTCCACGCCGCGCTGCCGTACCTGACGTCCGGCGCATCGATCATCACCACGGGGTCGGTCGGCGGGCTGATCGCCGCATTGCAACCCCCGGGTGCGGGCGGACCGCAGGGCCCCGGCGGAGCGGGTTACAACTACGCCAAACAGCTGGTCGACTCCTATACGCTCCGGCTCGCGGCGCAGCTGGCACCACACTCGATCCGTGCCAACGTCATTCATCCGACAAACGTGAACACCCCGATGCTCAACAGTGAGCCGATGTACCGACAATTCCGACCGGACCTCGAGGCGCCGAGCCGGGACGACGCCCTGCTGGCGTTCCCCGCCATGCAAGCAATGCCCATCCCCTACGTCGAGGCTTCGGACATCTCGAACGCGGTCTGTTTCCTGGCCTCGGACGAGTCCCGGTATGTGACGGGCCTGCCGTTCAAGGTCGACGCCGGCGCCATGCTGAAATTCTAGGAGAACCGAATGACTACCACCGAGAAGCAAAGTGCCGACGCGGCCGCCGAAGAGGGCCGCATCACCGACGAGGACATCGAACGTGCCAAGGCGCAGATCGGCATTCCCGTTCACCAGCGTGACGAAGCGTGGCACAAACTGCCGTCGGCTGACGCCATCACGCACTTCGCGTTCGGCTGCGGTGACGACAATCCGCTGTTCCACGATCCGGCGTACGGACCGTCGACGCGCTGGCACGCACAGATCGCTTCGCCGACCTTCCCGATCACGACGGGTCTGGATCAGACCCCGAAGTTCACCGATCCGGAGCGAAAGAAGCTGTTCCGCGGGCTGTTTCGCGGGACCGGCAAGTACTACTCGGGGGTGAGGTGGACGTGGTATCGCCCGGTCTATGCCGGTAGGCCGGTGTTGGCGGAGAACTACACCCTCGACGTGCAGGTCAAGGAGAGCGAATTCTCCGGCGGGCGTTCGGTGAAGGAAACCTACCGCTACCTCTACGTCGACATCGACGGCAACCCGATCGCGACCCGCGACGAGTCCTACATCAACGCCGAGCGCCACGGCTCGAAGAAGTCCGGGAAGCTCAAGGACATTGCGCGCAAGCACTGGAGCCCTGAAGAGTTCGCCCAGGTCGAGGAGGAGTACGAGGCGGAACGACGACGAGGCGCTGATCCGCAATGGTGGGAGGACATCTCGGTCGGCGACGAGCTTCCGGGAATCATCAAGGGCCCGTTGACCGTCGTCGACATCATCTCCATGCACATGGGGTGGGGCTGGGGTGGCTACGGTGTGGGGCCGCTGAAGTTCGCCCACCAGTTGCGCCAGCGGATGCCCGCCTTCTTTCAGCCGGATGACTATGGCGTCCCCGACGTCGTGCAACGACTGCACTGGGACGCTGGACGCGCTCAGGCCCTTGGCATTCCGGCTCCGTACGACTACGGCCAGATGCGCGCCGCGTGGGTGAGCCACCTGCTGACCAACTGGATCGGTGACGACGGCTGGCTGGCCGAGATGGACCTGCAGCTGCGCGGCTTCAACTACCACGGAGACGTGCACCGGTGCAGTGGCACGGTCACCGCGAAGGGTGACGGGGCCAATGACCCGGTGTCACTGGACGTCTTCGCCACCAGCCAGCGGGACGAGACCACCACGCGCGGCACCGCCAAGGTATTGCTACCGTCCAAGACGACCGGCGCCGTGGTGCTGCCGATCCCGGATGCCGATCTCAGAAGGCGCGGTGCGCAGGTCGTTTCTCGGGTTTCTGGCAAGGTCGGTGAAGAGATGCGACGACTGTATGGAGAGTGAGACCACCACATGAAGAGACTGGTTCTGGAGCCGGAGCACGAGGCGTTCCGGGAGACGGTCCGGCAGTTCATCGATCGTGAACTGGTGCCCAACGCCGAGCAGTGGGAGAGCGACCGCATCGTCGACCGCTCGGCGTTCGTCGCTGCAGGCAAGTACGGCCTGATCGGGTTCAACATGCCTGAGCAGTATGGCGGTGGCGGCGTCGATGACTTCCGGTTCAACGCCGTGATCGACGAGGAGATCGCCCGCTACGGGGGGCCGGCACCGTCGCTGAGCCTGCAGAACGACGTTGTGGGTCCGTACTTCTCGTCGTTGGCCAACGACGAACAGAAGGAGCGCTGGCTGCCGGGCATCATCAGCGGCGAGCTGATCGTCGCCGTCGCGATGACCGAGCCCGGCGCGGGCAGCGACCTGGCCGGCATCCGCACCTCGGCCATTCGTGATGGCGACGACTGGATCATCAACGGCTCCAAGACGTTCATCTCGTCGGGTATCAACGGCGACCTGGTGGTGGTGGTCTGTCGTACCGACCCCGAGGCCGGCCACAAGGGCTTCACGTTGCTGGTGGTCGAGGCGGGCATGAAGGGCTTCACTCGCGGCCGCAAGCTCGAAAAGATGGGGTTGCACTACCAGGACACCGCCGAACTCAACTTCGACAACGTCCGGGTGCCGTCGGCCAACCTGCTCGGGAAGGAGGGTCGCGGCTTCTATCACCTCATGGCCAACCTCCCGTCGGAGCGGTTGTCCATCGCCATCTCGGCCATCGCCGGCGCACGCGAGACCTGGCGGCAGACATTGCAATATGCCAAGGACCGCAAGGCCTTCGGCCAGTCCATCGGCAGCTTCCAGCACAACCGATTCCTGTTGGCCGAGATGGACACCGAACTCGACATCGGCGAGCAGTACATCGACCGTTGCCTGCAGGCGGTCGTGGACGGGGAACTCACTGCGGTCGAGGCGTCGAAAGCCAAGTGGTGGTGCACCGAGACCGCCAAGAAGGTGATTGATGGCTGCGTGCAGTTGCACGGTGGCTACGGCTATATGACGGAATACCGGGTCACGCGCGACTACATGGACAACCGCATCATGACGATCTTCGGGGGAACCACCGAGATCATGAAGGACATCATCGGCCGCGACCTTGGCTTGTGAACCCGTTGTCGTGAACGGCATCTCGGTCGAACACGATGGTGCGGTGCTGCGGATCCGGCTGGACCGGCCGGAGAGGCTTAACGCCGTCGACACGCCCATGCTCGACGAGCTGTCGTCGCGGCTGAGCGATGCTGCGGCAGATGACCCGGTCCGTGCCGTGTTGCTCACAGGCGCCGGGCGGGCGTTCTGTTCCGGCGGTGACCTGACCGGCGGTGACACCGAGGGAGCGGCTCATGCCGCCAACCGGGTGGTGCGGGCGATCACCTCGCTACCCAAACCGGTGATCGGCGGTGTGCACGGTGCGGCCGTCGGCTTCGGGTGTGCGCTGGCGCTGGCCTGCGATCTGGTGGTGGCAGCACCATCGGCGTACTTTCAGTTGGCTTTCACGCGGGTCGGGCTGATGCCGGATGGCGGTGCGTCCGCTCTGCTGCCCGAGTTGATTGGGCGAGCGCGCACTGCACGCTTGGCGATGGCGGCTGAAAGAGTCTCCGCGACAACGGCGTTCGAGTGGGGCATGATCTCGTATCTCACTGGTGAGGGCGATTATCAGTCCGTGCTGGCCGACGTGCTGCGGGCGGTCTCCGGCGGTCCGACATTGGCGTTCGGCTGGACCAAGCGCGCACTGGCCGCAGCGACCCTGACCGACCTCGAGTCGGTGCAGGCGATCGAAGCCGACGGGCAGTTGGCGTTGATCGAGACCGCTGACTTCAGGGAAGGCGCGCGCGCCTTCCGCGAGCGGCGCACCCCGGATTTTCGTGGTCACTGAACAGAGGAGAGCCGACGTGACAACCCAGAAGGTACGAGTAGACGGCCTGGACATCGAGTACACCGACACCGGAACGGGTTCGACCATCCTGTTCGTGCACGGCGTCTACGTGACCGGCGCCCTGTGGAACGACGTCGTGGCCGAACTAGGGGAGGGCTTCCGCTGCATCGCCCCGACTTGGCCGCTGGGCGCCCACAGCACACCCACCGACGGTGCCGACCTCGGCGCCGAGGCGGCCGCCCGCCGCATCGTGCACTTCATGGAAGCCCTCGATCTGACCGACGTCACCGTGGTGGCCAACGATACCGGTGGCGGTCTGGTGCTGGCGTCGCTGGGTGATCCAGCACTGGACACGTCTCGGATCGCCCGTCTGGTACTCACCAATTGCGATAGCTACGAACACTTTCCACCCGGTTCGTTCGCTCAGATCGTGAAGCTGTGCCGACTTAGCTCTACATTAGGTGGAGGAATCGTGCGCCTGTTGGCCACCGGACCGGGGCAGGCCTTCTTCCTCAAGGCCGTATCCAAGCACCCCCCGACCCAGGAGCGGCAGCGAGAGATCTTCGGAGCCTTCGCCACCAGCGGAGCGGCCCGCCACGACGCCGTCAAGGTGACCGCCTCACTGGACCCGGCTCTCACGTTGCGTGCTGCACCGGCGATCGAGGCGTTCGACAGACCCGTCACCTTGACGTGGGGCACCGAGGATCAGCTGTTCCCCATCGATCACGCCCGCCGACTACGCGACGCGTTCCCGCATGCCACGTTGATCGAGATCCCACATAGCTCGACCTTCGTCATGCTCGATGCACCAAAGGAACTCGCCGAAGCGATCCGGAACAGCTGACAAGGAGAATCGCTCATGGACCTGGGTTTGGCCGGCGCGGCCGTGTGCGTTCAAGGTGGAAGCAAGGGCATGGGGCGCGCTGCCGCCGAGTGTTTCGCCGCCGACGGCGCACGAGTGGCGGTCATGGCGCGTGGACGTGAGGCGCTCGACGACACGGTGGCGCGACTAGCCGAACTCGGCTCTCCCGACGCGGTCGGGCTCGTGGTGGACGCCGGTGATGCCACTAGCATTGCCAACGGTTTCGCGGAACTAAGCGATCGATGGGGCGAGCTCAACTCACTGGTCTGCGCCGTCGGGCCCCAGGTCTCACAGCTGCCCTGGGACGAGGTGACCGACGATCAGTTTCTCGATGCTTTCGTCATCGGCGCGTTGAGTGCCGTACGGTCGGCGCGCGCCGCCCTCCCGTTGCTTCGGGCCGCAAAGTGGGCTCGGATCGTCAACCTGGCGGCGATGTCGGCGCGCAGCCAGGGTTTCGGGTTGATCGAATACACCGCCGCCAAGGCGGCATTGACCAGCATCACCAAAAACCTTTCACTGGAACTTGCGGCCGAGGGAATCCTCGCCAACACCGTCTCACCCGGCACCTACATCTCGGACCAGATGGTGCAACACATCGCCACGCTCCCCGCCGACGCCGGGGTGAGCGCAGACGACCCGACGTCAGTAATGCGGTATATCTCGGAATTCTTCGGCGTGCGTGCAGACCTCGGCCGCGCAGGGATCCCGCCCGATATCGCGCCGGTGATCTGCCTCCTGGCGTCCGAACGCAACACGTACACAACCGGCGCCAACATCAACGTGGACGGTGGGTCCAGCTTCTTCGCTTGACCGGGCCTGCCACCAAATGTGACAGTGACGCGCAGTGGCGTTCTACCGAATGCGCTAGCGCCTTCAGGACAGCGCGGGTTCCTTGCGGGTGAGCTGTCTTGAACATTATGTGTTGATAGTAGACCTCGACATTGTTTACCTAGTAACCTATGTTGGCACTTAGTCGGCGCGGCCAGCAGGACAGAGGTGAGCGGATGCAGAAACCGATGACCGGTGTGCGCGTGCTCGAGGTTGCGCAGTTCACCTTCGTGCCTTCCGCGGGCGCGGTCCTCGCCGACTGGGGCGCCGACGTCATCAAGATCGAGAATCCGGTCACAGGAGATGCGCAAAGGGGACTCGTCACGGTCGCCGGTCGCTCCGCCACCACACCGGGAGTCTCGTTCTCGCCCACGATCGAAGCCCCCAACCGCGGCAAGCGCAGTGTCGGACTGTCCCTGGCGTTGAAAGAGACGCGGCCGGTGTTCGAGGAACTCGTCAGGCGCAGCGACGTCTTCCTGACCAACTTGCTGCCTCAGGCGCGGGCGAAATTACGGATCGACCTGGACGAGATACGTCGCATCAATCCAGAGATCGTCTACGTCGCGGGGAGTGGCTTCGGGAGCGAAGGGCCCGACCGCGAGACGGGCGCACACGACGCGACGGCGTTCTGGGCGCGCGCCGGCAACGCCGACGGGGTCACGCCGACGGAATCCGAGGTGCCGACGGGCATGCCGGCGGGCGCGTTCGGCGACAACATCGGCGGCATCACCATCGCGGGCGCGGTCGCCGCCGCCCTCTACGGCAGGCAAACGACTGGGCAGACGTCCGTCGTCGACGTGTCGCTGCTGGCGGTCGGGGCGTGGGCCAACCAGTCCAGCGTGAACCTGGCCATGCTCTACGGGTGTCCGTTGCCGAAGATCGACCAGCGGACGCAGGCGCCGGGTAACCCGCTGACCGGCGCCTACCGGTGCTCGGACGGCCGCTTCATTCAGCTTTCGATGCTTCAGCCCACTCGCTACTGGACTCCCGTCTGCCGACTCTTCGGACTCGAAGCAGCTGCCGTGGATGAGCGATTTGCATCGCTCGAGTCCTTGGCGGAACACGCCGATGAGGCCACCACGCTGCTCGCCGACGCGATCGCATCGCGAACCTTCGAGGACTGCACCCGGCTGCTGAGTCTGCTACGGGGCCAGTGGTCTCCGGTGCAGGACGCCTGGGAGGTCGCCCACGACGAATCGTTGATCGCCAACGGGCGCATCGCCGACCTTCGGGACGCTCAGGGGAATGAACAGCGGCTCGTGGCGAACCCGGTGAAGTTCGACGAGGCCGCCGCCCACCTGACCCGGGCGCCGATGTTCGCCGAGCACACCGACGAGGTTATGCGGGAACTCGGTATTGACGATCATGAGTTGATCGAATTGAAGCTCGAAGGCGCCATCACCTGAGCGTCGGTCGGATCAGCACTATCGACGGTGGTGGCACCGACCCCGTCACCGTTTGAGTTCCCAGCCCGCCCAGGTGCCGTTCATGAACGGGCCTCTCTCGCCGTTACGCTGGTAATACCCTTGCGGATCAAACACTTTGGTCTCGGGATAGCGCCAGTGTTGAGCGGTCGAGGTGGCGATGCCGGTGGCCCGAACGATGCCGAATGAGAGCCCGTAGCCGACATAGACGACGCTCATCACCGCCCACGCGATCACAAACGCGCCGACGTGAGGGCGGTTGGCGAACACCCTGGTGCGCCGCGCGACTGTCTCCGGCCAGGTGCGTCCGGTGTCGTCGACCCACATCAGCGGTGCGGCGACTGACAGCACGATGCCGAACAACACGGCCTCCCAGATCAGCGGGAACTGGTGCGGTGTCCCATTGAAGATCGAGCCCCACGGAATGACTTGGGTGTAGGTGTAGAAACCCATCTGGACGAAGGTCGCCTCCATGACGCCGTCCCACACGATGCAGATCGGTACCGACAAGGCGAGCACGGCGAGCTTGGGTCGGCGCACTAACCAGGACCCGAATCGAGCCTTGACGGCGATCCTGCGGTAGACGGCGAGCGTGAACCAGGCCGGGATGAGGAAGAAGTAGCCATAGCCGATGATGACTGCCCACGGCTCGACGGTCTGCGCGAGATTGATCCAGAACCAGTCGACGTTGAAGTGGAACATCCGAGGGTCGTAGGCGGCATACGGCGCCCAGTTCATGATGGGGTCTAGCCAGGTCAGACTGGTGGTGACGGCGATCATCAGCAGCGTGGGTGTGGGCTTACCGCGGCGGCGCGACTGGACGATCGCCGTTCCCCAGACCGCGAAGAACATGACCAACGAGCCGACCTCGAAAAGCAGATACCAGTTTGAGATGCCCAGGAATTCGGTGCGTGGGGGGACGAAAGATCCAGGGGCGCGGCCCACCCGCGTCCCGTCGACGCTACGACTCGAATTCAGTGCCGCGTAGCCGACAGCGACAACGCCGACAACGATGAGGCTCCACGACAGCGGGGACAGGTGCCCGAAACGGTTGGGGCTCCCCGGCTCCGGGCTCCGATCAAGCGTCTTGACCGACGTCATGAGGTGAACAAATCGCTCAGGGATTGTTGGACGTCATCGATCCCACCGTGCTCGCCCATGCCCGCATAGGCGGCCTCGGGGCCCTTGCCATCGTTGGGCCGCCACGGGTTGGCCTCGTCGGCGTTGTGGGCTTTGAATCCAGCCTCGGGGAAGTTGTACCAACGCCTGGTGTTGTGTTCGACCATCTGGGCGACCTCGTCGTCGGGCACGTCGGCGAAGACTTCTTCGGCGCGGGCGCGGCTCTTCGGCCAGAACGAGTCCGAGTGCGGGTAGTCGCACTCCCAGGTGATGTTGCCGACGCCGATGTCGTAGCGGTTCTTCACCCCGGCCTCGTCTTCGATGAAGCAGCCGGAGATGTTGCGCTTGAACAACTCCGAGGGCGCGATGGTCGGGTGAATGTTCTGGTAGTACTTGTGCTTGCGCCACACGTAGTCGGCCCGCTCGACGAGATACGGCATCCAGCCGACGCCGCCCTCGGAGAACGCCACCTTCAAGTTCGGGTGGCGGTGGAACACCGGGGAGAACAACAGTTCGGTGCACGCCGCCATCGACGTCGTCCCCATCAGCGTGATCATCACGGCGAACGGCGCTTCCGGCGCGATCTGCGGGGGGAAGCCACCCGAGCCGAAGTGCATCACCGCCGTCAAGTTGGTCTCTTCCATCGCCGAGAACACCGGATCCCAGTGGTCGGTGTGATAGCTCGGCAGACCAAGGTTGATCGGGTTGTCCGGCAATCCAATTGCCCGACAGCCCTTCGCGGCGACCCGTTCGATCTCGGCAACCATCAGCGCCGGATCCCACAGCGGGACCATCGCCATCGGGATGAAGCGTGCGGGATCGGTCGCGCACCACTCGTCGAGCGAAAAGTCGTTCCACGCTTGCACACTCAGACGCGCAAGCTCCTTATCCTCGCCTTCGAGAAAGATGGTGCCGCAGAACCGCGGGAACGACGGGAAGCACAGCATGGCCTCGACGCCATCGATGTCCATGTCGACGATGCGGGCCTTCGGGTCATAACACCCCGGGATCATGTCGTCGTAGCGGACGGGTTCCAGGCCGTACTCCTCGGGCTTCTTGCCGGCGACAGCGTTGAGTCCGATGTACGGGTAGGGACGGTCTTCGTAGAGCCAGGACTGCATCGGCGGCAGATCGTCGCCACGTGGGATCTCGACAATTCGAGGGCCGCGCTCGACGTACTTCGACGGCAGTCGGCCGGTCCATACCTTGGGATGCTCGATCAGGTGATCGTCGACCGACAACAACTTCATGTACGGCTGCAAAGGCATAGCAAGGCTCTCCTTCGGTCACGCGATCGCTGCAGGGATGGTGACTGTATTCACAGTAAGAACCGGTCCCCGAGAAAGTCAAGTGATCACTTGACTACGCGCTGGGATCGCCCTTAGTGTGGCTTCAGTCACAGCCCCTAGCGCGAGAGGTTTAAGCGTGGAACTCGACCTGTCGAGCATGATGACCGATCCGGCTCTGGCGAATAATCCCTGGCCGGTCTATGCCGGTTTGCGCGATCACGCCCCGGCCATCGCGGCGCCGTTCAGTCGTTCGCGCAGCGGCACGGTCGTCGTGCTGTCGCGTTACGAGGACATCCGCAAGGCACTGAGCTCGCCGGAGTTGTTCGAGGCCAACGGCGCCAACGAGATGGGCCAGCAACGGCCGTGCATTCCGTTGGACGTCGACCCGCCTAACCACGCCAAATACCGCAAGCTACTCGATCCCTTGTTTTCACCGCGCGCAGTACGGGCAATGGCGGATGAGACCCGAGCCATCGCGAAGGAGATGCTGGCAAAGGTTGCCGCGCAGGGCCATACCGATTTCCACGCGGCCTTTACCGTCCCGTTTCCGTGCCGGGTCTTCCTCAACGTGGTGGGTTTTCCCACCGAGGACCTGGACAAGTTCCTGGTCTGGAAGGATGCCTTCGTGCACGGCGAGGACGTCGCGCAAAGTGACGACCTGACCGTGCTGCGGGAACTGTGGAAGAAGACCGCCTCCGAGGTGTACGCCTACTTCGACATCCTGCTCGACCGCCGAATCGCCGAGCCCGCAAACGATCTCGCGACGCGACTGGTTCAGGCCGAGATCGAAGGGGCACCGTTGACGCGCAACGAGATGCTCGACATCTTGTTCCTGCAGATGGCCGCTGGACTCGACACCGTGACGGCCACCCTGGATTGCGTGATCACGCGACTGGCCAAGGACGCCGAGCTGCAGGCCGCGGCGCGCAGCGAGTCCGACAAGATGAAACAGATCGTCGAGGAACTGTTGCGAATCGAGTCGCCGGTGTCGTTGGTCTTGCGCTACGCGACCGAGGACATGGTGATGCACGACGTCAACATCGCCAAGGGCGATATGGTGCTGTTGATGTTGGGCTCGGCGAACAACGACGACCGCGAATTCGACGATCCGCAGACGCTCGACGTCGACCGGAACAACACCCGGCACTTGGCCTTCGGCGGCGGTGTACACCGCTGCCTCGGATCGCACCTGGCACGTCAGGAACTGATGGTCGCGCTCGAGGAGATCTTTGCGACCCTCGGCCCATTCAGCATCCCCGAGGGCGAAGAGGTCAACTTCGTACCCGGAATCCGCACCGCACACAGCCTTCCGCTGCAGTGGAAGGCATCGGTCACCGCATAGCGCCGCATGTCGCGTCGTCAGCCGGTTGGCACGCTGGGGTCAGTCACTTGACGGTGAGACCCGCGTCCACCGAGTGCGTGATACCGGTGATGTAGCGGCCCGAGGTGCCGCACAGATAGACCATGGCTTCGGTGATGTCGCTGGGCTCGACGACCGGAACATTCGGCAACAGGTTCTGCATGGTCTCACCGAATTCGGGGTGATCCAACGCATATTGCATGAACTGTTCGTTGACGACCATCGGAGTCATCACCCCGGTCGGATGCACGGAGTTCACCCGGATGTTCTTCTCCGCGAGGCTGTTCGCGTAGTAGCGCATCAAGCCGACGACGCCGTGTTTAGCCGCGGCGTACCCGGCCGTACCGTGACTCATGGTGCTAAATCGGGCGCCGCCGGTCTTGAGCCCGGCCGATGAGCTGGTGATGACGATGGCCCCGCCCTCAGTGTTGTCCAACAACGCAGGCAGGGCGGCTTCGATGGTGAAGTACACGCCGTTCAGCATGACGTTCACGGCATCGATGTAGGCCGACATCTCATGCGACTGGTCACCAAGGATCGGCATGATGCCCGCATTGGCCAAGACGAAGTCCAACCGGCCGAACTCGGCCACTCCCTGTGCGACAACCGCTTTGAGCCTCTCGAAATCGCGAACATCAGCCTGCTCGGCGACGATTCGCCGACCGGTCTTCTCGACGAGGTTGACGGTCTCGTCGAGGTCCTCCCGGGTGGCCATCGGATAGGTCACGCTGTCGATCTGCTCGCAGAGGTCGACCGCGATGATGTCGGCTCCTTCCTCGGCAAACCGCACGGCATGCGAGCGGCCTTGGCCGCGTGCCGCACCGGTGATGAAGGCGACTTTTCCATCAAATCCATTGCCCATGTTCAGGTCTCGCTTTCTCTCAGCTTCGGAATCGTGCGACAAGTCGGGTGGCGCTCGCGTCTTCATTGATCTCGCGGAGCACCAGGTAGTTGACGCCGTGCCAGGCGCGTCTGTTGTACTGGCCCAACGAGATACGGGTGCCCGGACCGCCGGTGCACGCTGGCACGGCTTTGACCTTTTCGAGGCCCTTCATCACCCCGAACGGGGTCAGCGTCTGCGCGTGGCCGATGCCACGCGCCAGCGCGTCTGCGCCGTCGAACGCCAGGGTCGGGACGCAGTTCTCCTGGCGGTATCCGAAGCGGGCCTCGAAACGCTCCTGGAGCGCCTGGCCGGTCTTGTTCGCTTCGTCGTACTGATCGACGCCGATCCACCCCTGCAGGCCCTTCATCCACTCTGGGATCACATAGCAGTTGATGAACGCCGTGCACATGTACCGCGGGGGGTTGTAGTCGGCGGCGCGAAACGCCAAGTTCATCTCGATGCCAGGAAGTCCGAAGCCGAAGTACGCCACTGCATCTGGATTGCGCGCCTGCAGCCGTGCAACCGTCTTCGCCAGGTCGCGGTCGGCTTGACCAACGCCTTCGCTGTGGACGATCTCGAGGCCCTCACGCCGGCAGGCGTCGGTGAAGAACTCGGTGTACTCGAGTCCCGTCGCGGCACGCTCGTAGACGACGCCGACTGTCTTCAATCCACGGTCGGCGATGGCCTCGGCAATAAGGTAGCCCTCTTCGGGCAGACTGCCATTGCCGAATCCGAACATGTACTCGTCGTACTGCCGATCCGTTCCGCTCCACGTCAGGGTGGGTACCTTGCGTGAGGCATTGGCCATGTGTTCCTTCACGGCGAGGGAATTGTCGCTGATCAGTGGCCCGATGATGCCGACGCAGCCGGCGTCGGCGAGATCCTGCCAGGCAAGCACCACGTCGTGGGCATCGCCGCGCGGCAGCCCTTCGACGTCTTTGATGATCAACCGCACCGGGCGGTCGATAGTGCCGCTCGCGGTGGCCTCATCGAATGCCAGCCGAGTCGCGTCAAGGAACGTCTGTTTGACGTCTTCGATCGGAAAGTCAAGACAGATACCGACTTTCACCGAAGGAGCGCCTTCTGGAATACCGCCGTTGATGTCGCGGCCGGTCACAACGAATCTCCTTGCTTGTTGGTTCGTACACCCTGCGGGGTGACCACGAGGTCCAGTGCACTATGGACGGTCGGCGTGGCGTTGCAGACTGCTTTGATCGCATTGAGCGCCCGGGTCGCCGTTGCATCGCCGCCAGGAAGCTCCCCGCCGTCCAACTCGAGCTGCACCGAGACGCTAGGGGTGCCGTCGATGTCGACATGGGTGAAACGGCGTCCCTTCGATCCCGTGGGTCGCACGGGTGACCAGGCGTCGCCCGGCTCGTCGGGCATGGTGTAGACCCACGACATTCGCAGCCGCGGCTCACCGTCCACGATGCCGTCGAACCGTAACCGCACCGCCGCGACCGTGCCTTGCGGAATGGCGCCCGCCTCGAACTCGTAGTCCCTGTTGGCCGGCGTAAGGTCCTGATACGCGTTGATGGACTCCAATTCCCAGCTGTAGCCGTCGGCCAGCATCTGCAGAGCGCCCTCGAAGTGCATGGTCCAGACGTCAGCGGGCAGGTCGGTGGTCGGGCCCTGCGGCACGGTGCCAAAACCGAGTGCCATGAACGACAACGGGTCTGAATAGGTGCCCTGTAGCACGCGTTCAGCTACCCGAACGGTGCGCGGAGCATCGCACAGCGAGCCGAGGTACACCGGCAGCGCATCTGTAGTGAACCCTGGCGCGATTCCAGTCCCCATGAAGGCAGATTGCCCAGCAGCGCAAGCCGTCTCGAGCTTTGCAAGCATGTCCGGGGGCAGCGACTTCGGATAAACCAACCGAATGAACGTGGTGGTGACGACGCTTTTGCCGGATTCGAGCAGCCGGCACATCTCGTCGATGACATCGTCGACTTCACGGCCGAATTCGGTCGCCATATAGGTCACGCAGTCGGCGTCGAGGGTGCAGAACTCGTCAAAGCTGCCGATGGCGCGCACCCCGACCGGGTCGACGCCGACGATCTCCCCGGAGTCCTTCCCGATTTTCTCTGGGCTGTGCACGAGGTGGCCGACCAACTCGACATCGGGCCGTTGCAGCAGTTGACGCAGGACCAGTGTGCCGGTGTGGCCGGTGCCGTAGTGGGCGACCCGGTAGCGACTCATGCCGGGTTCCCGCTGGTTGCGCGAGCGCCGACGGCCTGTCTCGTTACGACGTCCCGGCTTGCGATCGGTCCGTGGATACCGGGCTCGGCCGCGACGAGATGCGGAATCGCGTTCACCGCAGCCATTCCCGTGAGTGCGATCGCGGAGTTGAGGTTCTTCTCCCCGTCCTGGGCATCGAAGCACAGCTGCATGCGCATGTTGGGGCGACCGGCCACTCGATACACCACCGCGCTGGCCGCCTCGGCAACCGGACGCGGCCAGGAGTCCGGCCACGGCGTACTGGACACCGTCGCGAAATACTGCACCGAGACCACTGCTTTACCGTCGACCTTGCCGGCGAGTTGCCACCGGTGGGCGCAGATCGTCCCGGCAGCAAGCACGCCGACATTTGTGTTCAGATCCGTGGGGGCCTTGAGCGTCTCCCAATCGAGATCGATGTCGTCCAGCTCGTAGCCCAGGATCTCGGCGATGTAGCGCACCACGGTCTCCCAATCGTGGTTCACCTTGCCCGAGGCGATGCGCGCGGGCACATGGCCGTCCGGCTTGCCGAAGCCCATGGATTCGTGCAGCACCTCCCAGATCGGGTAGGTCTCGTCGAGGCCCAGTGCATACTCATCCATCCGGTAGCTGTCGACCTGACCGGCGCCTGCCAGCAGCGCGGTCGGAATGTTCAGGCTGGCGACGCCGGGTTCGCTGCCGGTGGCGTAGAAGCTGGATTGCCCTTCCCGACAAGCGCTTTCGATGGTGTCCCGCCAACTCTGCGGTGCCGCGGGGGAGTAGATCATCGGGATGGTGGAGATGGTGATGACGTTAATCCCCGCCCGAAGTAGTCGCGCCATGTCCTCGATGGCGTGCTCTTCGCGACGGACGGCGGTGCCGCAGTAGCAGAAGCAGTCCGGTTTAGCGGCGATGATCGCGTCGACGTCGTCGGTGGCGAGCAGCCCGATGTCGGGGAGTCCGCTCAACGATCCAGCGTCGACGCCGACCTTCGCCGGTGTCGTCACCAGCACGGCGATGAGGTCGAGAGCCGGGTCGTTGATGATGCCGCGCAACGCTTCCCGGCCCGTCAAACCTGTTCCGCCATGGGCTACCCGATAGGTCACCTGGTCTCTTTCGCCTCGTCGATCAGTCGTCATTCGGTCACCGGTGGGCGTGTGCCCGGTCCGTCGGCTAGGTGGACAATCCTTCGGTGACGAGGGTCGTGACGCCCGGGCCCGTGACGGACTCGATCCCCTTTACCTTGGACAGCAGCTTGACAATGGCCTCGCCCGCCGACGCCATGTACTTCACACCGCACAACTCGGCGTAGTTGACCAATGACAGCTCATCGATCACACCGAGATCCAGGTAGGGTTGAAGACGCTCCAGCACCTGTGTTGAGGTCCCGACGAACTGCACTTTGTCGATCGCCTCACGCGGGGTTCTCGCGCATACGTCGAGGGCCTCCTCGCGAGAGATCCACGGCGGGATGCAATCTCGGGAGAACATCCAGTTCTCACCGTAGGGATGGGTGAGACCCCACCGCGTGTAGGTGGCGCTGGTCGGCGTCGCCAGCATGGTGTTCCACAGGACGAACGGATGTTCCCGTAACTCGGCGAGATTCGCTTCGTACTCGTCGAGCACAGTGATCATCGTGACCGAAATCTTAATGCTCCCAGGGTCCCGGCCAGCGCGCTCGGCGTGCTCGCGAACCGTGGCAACGTCCTCGGCGAACCGTTCGGGGCTGTCCTCGCTGGCGCCGGGAATGTAGGTGAACCAACCGTCGGCGTACTTGCCGATCAACTCGAGTACCTCAGGTCCGCCGCCTGCCACGTAGACCGGCGGAGGGGTGTCGCCATGCGGATGAACCGCGACGATTGCGTCTTTATGCTTCCATGCGATTCCTTCATCGTTGACGGGAGCGGTTGTGCGAAGGAACTTCTGCACCATACGAAGCGAATCCGACAGCTTTTCGTTTGCGCCCTTCCGCGCGATCCCGTAGGGCTTCATCTGCTTGTTCTCGCCATTAGCCAAGAGCAGGCGAACCCGGCCCTTGGTGGCGTGGTCCAGTGTCAGCAAGCTCTGGGCGATGACCGACGGCGGACGTCGGACTGCGTCGATCACCCCGTAGTGGAACTTGATGGTGCTGGTCTGCGTGGCTGCCGCCGCGATGATTGGCCCGGTGTCCATGAACGCATCGAAGGTGGGCAGCAGTGTGGCGACATCGGTGATGTCGGGTGTCCATAGTGAACTGGGATGAGTGAAGCAGAGTTGGTCACCGTAAATGATGAAGTCCATGCCTGCCGCCTCGGCCCCGGCAGCCGCGCCGGTTGCGAGTTCAAAGGGCGGGAAATGGATCCCGTAGACGCCGATCTCCATTACGTCGCCAAGGATGGCGCGCGGTCGGTCAGTGAGCCCGCGGACGCCAACGAGGGAGCGATCAGGAAGCGATCAGTGCGCTTTGCCCACCACGACGTGAGCGCAACGCAACCAATCAGTAAGCCCCACATGATGATTGCGCCAAGGGCACCGTTGGACTGTGGGGCGCCGGATTCCGGCTGCATGGCGATCTTGCCCGGGTAGGGGACCAGGACTCCGGTTTGGGTCAACATTCCGGCGTACTTGGTGATGGCGTGCGGCAGGTAGGTGGCGGCGTACACCACGTTGCACAGCACGATGTAGGCGATGGCCTGCAGGCCCAGGCGGACGCCCGGTGATGGCGTCTTCGACTTCGCCCAGACGTCTACGACCGAGTCGCCGCCTGGTGTGGTGTTTCCGACGACGACGGCGGCGAAGACGATGAACGCGGCCATTGCCAATGGGATGTAGGCCGGGAGCAGGCCCATGCCATTGCTGATCGCGAGACCGGGTACCACGCGGGAGAACGTCCAGAGATGCAGGTACTGCGCTTGAAGGCCTTCGATCGACAGGTCCCAGATGATCCCAACGGCCAGTCCGCAAGACACAAAGGTGCTCACTCGATTGGTGCCGAACCGCTTGATGATCAGTTTGGCGATTCCTACCGCGATGAGCGCAGGCAGCAGGAAGTACATGATGTAGCCCGGTGGCGCGATGACCGGCAGTTGTCCCTGGGTCATGCCGATCGGCCCGATTGCCGGGAGCCGGTGGAAGTCGGGGTGAAACTGCGCGTACATGGCGTTGTCGAACGGCGCCTCGATCCACGACATCGCGAAGATTCCGAGTACGAACCACAGGCCGGGGAGGATGCGTCCGCGCTTGTAGCTCAGGTATGTAAACGTGCCGAGCATGGAGAAGAACACCAGCCAGCACAGTGTCTCGAATACGACGACGCCCCAGTACATGACCGCTCCTCTTCGATGAGTCCCCAAGCGATTCGAAGCGTATGACGCCGCTCAGAGCAATGTCAAGCAGCCACTTAACTATCTCGCGGGTGCGAAGGGATAGCCCCTTGGCTCTAGGTTTTCGGCGGTACCCGCTGAAGCCCGTAGACGACAAAATTGGTCAATTCGTCGACGATCACGGCCTTGCTTGGCGGTTGCTCGCCTTCGCCGTAGGACTCTGGTAGCAGCACGACATTGGTGATCGCCGAGATGATGCCCATTCGCAGCACCAGGCCCGGAGTCGTCGACGTCAGCTCACGACGGCTGAGGAACTCGCCCATCTCCGGGCCCATTCCCTGCAGGACTTCCGCGAATTGCCGGCCGATGATGGCGGTGTCGAAATCGGGCGGACGCTCGACGAGGACGTTGAGGATCGCACGAGCCAGGCCACGATGGCTGTCGATCAGGTCCACCACCTCAGCAACGAAACGGTGGACGACCTCCTGGTGCGGCTGAGCCCGCAAGGTGTCGTTGCGGCGCCAATCGTCGGCGAAACGTTGAAGTGTGGCGAACAACGGATTAACCACCGACGCGAGCATCAACTCCGACTTCGAGTTGAAGTATCGAAAGATCAGATTCTCTGACACGCCGGCGTTTTGGGCGATGTCCTTTGTCGTGGTGCCCCGGTAGCCCCGTTCGGCGAAGAGTTGCTGCGCAGAATCGAGCAGATGCTGCTGCGCCGTCCCGCGCTTGACACGAACCTTCGCCGCGGGTTGCTGCATCCGGACAGCATATTCGGTTGATCGCCAACCGCCGATCAGCCCGACACTATCGACGGTGGTGGCGTGAATCCCGGGTTCGCCAACGCCGTTGCCATACCGCTGCCGATAGGTCCCTTTTCGTCGAACAGCGTCGCCACGCCGGTGGCGACCCCTGCATGGCTGTAGTGCGTCACCGACGCCAATCCGATGTAGACGCCTTCCGGCAAGCGACTGAGCGTGATCGTGTAGTCGGCGTTGATGAACTGCAATCCCTCAGTGCTCCAATGGGTTAACGAACTTGTGACGTCCCCGGCCATGACGGCGCGAGTAAAGGGCGACAGTGGCTCGTCGTCGACGAGCAGCTTGGTCTCCCGCAGCCAGACGAACTTCTGCCCATGGTGGCGCCACTCGGTGACGCCGACACCCGGACTGCCCGCGACTGGGTCGCGGCCGAACGAGTGCAACACCATCGGCACATCATCAGCCAACACATCGGGCTCCGCCGGTACTGCGGGCATGGTGACCGGCGACGTCCACACCGCATCCACGGCATGCTCGCTACGGCGAAGGAACAACGCACTGGCCCGAGCCACCGTCACGTCGTTCTGAGTCATGACCGCGTCGACCACTCGAAGTCGCCGGCCGTCGCGCACAACCGAAGAGTGCATCTGCACGGGTTGCAGCGCCACTGGCCTCAGCAGATCCACCGTCAGCCGGGCGGGCTGTAGATCGACGTCGTCGACTTCCTGCTCGACCGCGCGCGCCAGCAACCCGCCGATGTAGTTACCGCTGATCGACGGACCCCACGGCCCTCTCGTAAAACGGGTTGGTACGTAACCTTTCCCGTCGGTGACGAAGAAGCACGTCGGCACGGGGCGGGCCGATTTCGCCGAGGAGTCTTCCACCTGATCTCTACCCCCGTAACCGACATCGCTCGAGCAGGATCTGTGCCAGGCGTTTAGGGTGGCTGAACATTACCTCGTGGCAGGCATCAACCGGGATCACGGTGTCCACCCCGCCGAGCGCGGCGATGCTCGCGTGTTGTGACGCCACCGATAGGGCCCGGTCGCGGGTCGTCAGTATCCAGGTGCGCGGAACGTCGTCGGGAAATCCGCTACGGTCCACGGGTTCTGCTGGTATCCGCGCGGACTCAGCGTGCAACTTCGACATCGTCAGTCGGCGCTGCGCGGGGGTCATGCCGTTGCAGAATGCCCACCGCGCCGCCGGCGCCGGAATCTTCATGGGTCTGCCGATCCGGGCCGCGCGCCGAGCGAAGACCGCCAGCGGGCCACCGAGCGTGTCCGCGATGGCCGAACCCTGAGGCGGAACGAATGCCGTTGCGAGAATCATCTCCCGCACGCGCGATGAACCGAGCTTGGCGACGACGCCGGGGACCGTCACACCGGCCATCGAGTGGCCCACGATCACGATGTCACCGAGACCCGCTTCCTCGATGTCGGCGACGACGGAATCCACCCATTCGGCGATCGTGACGGTCGCGAGGTCGCCTGGCTTGTCGCCGTGCCCGGGAAGATCCACCGCGAGCGCGCCCAATTCGGGCTCCTGACGCCGTAGTTCGGCGACGACGAGATCCCAGCAGTCGCCGGCGTGCTCGCCGCCGTGGACGAGCACGAGGTCGGGCAGCGACTTGGCCGAGCCGTTCATCGGTCGATCAACTGGGAGCTCAGCATGTCGATGTCGGCACGGAAGTCGGAGAAGCTCCTGCTGGCCGGCTCGATAGTGATCCACGTGACACCCGCCTCGGCGTAGGTGTCCAGCCGCGGGCGCACCGCGGCACAAAATTCCTCGCAGTCGCCACTGGCGAGCAGGTCTGCTTCGAACGGGACGAAGGCGACGTCGGCAGCGCCGCGGCCCGCCTCCGCCCGCTGCTTGTTCACCTTCGCGATCCACTCGCCAAGTGTGTCGATGTCCTCGAGCGGCCGGGCGCGGGTGATCGCGGCCATCTCGCCCGACGCGGCCATCGGCATCCAGCCGTCGGCGACCTCGATGACCCGGCGCTGCGCGGCCGCGCCGTTGCCACCGATCCAGATCGGCGGACCGCCCGTCGTCAGCGGCGGCGGCAGCGCGACATGACCGCTGACCCCGAACTCCGGCCCGTCGTGGTCGACCCCCGCCCAGGTGGCCTTCCACGCGGCGATCGCCTCGTCGAGCAGCGCACCGCGCCGCTCGAAATCAGCGCCCAACGCTTGGAATTCGGCCCTGAGGTAGCCGGCTCCCGTGCCCAATGTGAACCGACCGCCGGAGAGCACATCGAAACTCGCAGCGGCCTTCGCCGTCAGGTACGGGTTGCGGTAACCCGATACCAGGATGTAGGTCATCAACCGGATGCGGGTGGTGGCGGCCGCGGCGAAGCTCAGCGACACAAACGGGTCGAAGGCGTGGTGGCCGCCGCGGGCCAACCACTCCCGGTCGGGATACGGGTGTTCGGACATCGAGAAGGCATCGAAGCCGGCCTCCTCTACCAGTCGTGCGATGTCGCCCATGCCTGCGCCCTCACACCACCGGTTCCAGTGCTTGACGGCCCGCATCGGGAACATCAGGTTGTAGCGCACTTCGGTCCCTTTCGGCTCCATTGTCGCCGCGACTATCTCACCAGCGATCGCGCGATGACTTCGCGCTGGACCTCGGTGGCGCCTTCGCCGAGTCGCTTGACTCGCAGGTCGCGAAACCATCGCTCCAGCGGCAGTTCGGTGGAGATTCCCAGCGCGCCGTGAACTTGGATGCACCGGTCCAGAACTCGGTAGGCGGCTTCGGTTCCGAACATCTTGGCCACCGACGCATCCACCCGAACGTCGCGTCCAAGGTCGGCGTTCCAGGCGGCTTGGTACATCAACAGCCGCGCGGCCCGCAGGTCCACCTCACTGTCCACCAGCATCCACTGGATGCCCTGCTTGTCAGCGAGCTTGCCGCCGAACACATCCCGCTCCCTTGCCCATTGGCACGTCATGCCGAGTGCGCTCTGCGCGATCCCGATCGGTCCGGCGGCGTACACGATGCGGCCATGCACCAGGAACTCGCTGGCCAGCGAAAAGCCCTGTCCCTCGGCACCGATCAGTTGGCCCGCGGGTATCCGCACATTGTCGAAGTGCAACTCATACGGCGCAAAAGACGCCATCACGGGGATACGGCTGAACGTGACTCCGGGGGTGTTCTTCTCAAGAATGAAGGCCGAGATGCCCTCGCGCCCCTCGCCGGTCCGGGCATAGATCACGCCCCAGTCGGCATCAGGGGCGTGCGAGATCCACATCTTCGAACCGGTGAGCAGGTAGCCGTCGCCGTCGCGCACCGCCTTGAGTTTGATCGCCCGCGCCGGATCCGATCCACCGGAAGCCTCGGTGATCGCGGTGTAGGCCTTGGACATGGTGCCGTCGATGATGGGCTTGGCGTATCTGTCGAACTGCTCCGCAGACGCCTTGAACATGATGTTAGGTGGGTTGCCGCCGAAGGCGCCGAGCGCCGGAAAGAACGCTCCCATACGGCATTTCGCGGCTTCCTCGGCAACCACCACCTGACCGAGCACGCTTAGCCCGGAACCGCCGCACGCCGCAGGCGTCTGCAGCGCCCATAGCCCGAGCGCTCTGGCTTTGGCTTGCAACTCGACGAGCTGCTCGCGGGGTAACCCGACCGTATCGTGGTCCAGCTTCTCCTCGATGGGATGCACGTGGGCATCCATGAACCGCCGCACGGTGTCGCGCAGCATCACCAGCTCTTCCGGCAGCTCCCATGCGCCGGAATGTTCCTCAGGCATCAGACTCTCGCGGCCGCCCGCAGGTCCCGTGCACTCTGCAGCTGCGGCTCGTGATTCGCCTCGTACTGCTCGATCCACTCGTGTGGCAATTTGCCCCACGCCTCACCGATCCGCAGCCGTTGCGCGGAGCTGAACACCTCCGCGGCCACGACGTCACCGACGAAGATCGTGTTCTCGTCATTGTCCAGCGACCCGGTGATTCGGCACTCCACGTAGCTGTGTGCGTCGAGCAGAATCGGCGCGCCCGTGACCCCCGCCTTGGTGTGCAGCTTCGAAATCTTGTCGCCGTCGCGGCCCGAACTGCCGCCGAGTGTCATCAGGATCTCCATCGATTTGTCGATCTCGTCCGGGCCGGCCGACAGCATGTGCATCACGAAGATGCCGGAGTTCACCAGCATGTCGTGCGTCTTGTTGTACTTGGTCAGGCTGACGGTCGCGCGCGGCAGTTCCGGCACGATGCTGGCCGAGCCCGCCGACAGCGACATCAGCCCGTTAGCGACTCCGCCGTCAATCGTGGTAACTGCCACCGGAAATGGTCGGAGTCCGGCCAGCACCGTGTCGGCGGCCGTGAGGTCTAGCGTCATGTGTATTCCCCTTGTCGATTGGATGGAGATCAGCCGAGCGTGAACGGGTCGCGAGTCTCCCCGGACAGTTCCACCCACACCGCTTTCGTCTCGGTGAAGTCCTTGATGGCGTCGATGCCGTTCTCCCGCCCGATGCCGCTGTAGCCGATGCCGCCGAACGGAACATGCGGCGCGACGACGCGATACGCATTGATCCACACCGTGCCCGCGCGCAGCTTGGCCGCCACCCGGTGCGCCCGATGAACGTCCTTGGTCCACACCGCCGCGGCCAATCCGAACTCGGTGCTATTGGCCGCCGCGACGGCCTCGTCCTCGTCGGCGAAGGTCATCACCGCCAGCACCGGTCCGAAGATCTCCTCGGCGACGGCCCGCATCGAGGGTTCGACACCGGTCAGCACCGTCGGCTTGACGAAGAAGCCGCCGAGCTCGGTGGCCGGCTCGCCGCCGTAGGCGATCGTCGCACCCTCCTCGCGGGCAGAAGCGAAGTGCGACAACACCTTCTGGTACTGCGGCTGATTGGACACCGGACCCATCTCGGTCGCCGGGTCCTTCGGGTCACCCAGCTTGATGGTCGCCGCCCGCGCAACGATCTTGTCCACCAGCGCGCCGGCGACGCTGTGGTCCACGAGAAGGCGCGAGCCCGCCAGACACGTCTGGCCGGTGGCGGCGAACACGCCGGCGATCACGCCGTTGGCCGCGGCGTCGAGGTCGGCATCGGCGAACACCAGCTGCGCCGATTTGCCGCCGAGTTCGAGTGAGAACCGGGTCATGTTGTCGATCGCGGCCTTGCCGACCTGAATACCGGTGGCCGTCGAGCCGGTGAACGCGATCTTGTCGACACCCGGGTGCGACGCGAGTGCGGCACCGGTCTCCGGGCCCCAGCCGGTGACGACGTTGATGACGCCCGGCGGAAAACCCGCCTCGGCGAACAGCTTTGCGAACGCCAGTGTCGAGGTCGGGGTGTGATCGCTGGGCTTGACGACGAAGGTGCATCCCGCGGCCAGCCCGGCGGCCAACTTCCAAGTCAACAGCAGCAGCGGTGAGTTCCAGGGTGTGATCGCGCCGACGACGCCGACCGGTTCATGGCGGGTGTAGACGAAGTAGTTGGGCTTGTCCACCGGTATGACGTCGCCCTGCAGCTTGTCTGCCAGCCCGCTGTAGTAGAAGTAGTAGTCCGGCAGCGACCGCATCTGGCCGACCATTTCGCGAACCAGCTTGCCGCCGTCACGCACCTCGAGTTCGGCCAGCTGCGCGGCCTCGCGCGCGATGATCTCGCCGAGCCGCCGCAGCAGCTTGCCACGGGCGGTCGCAGTGAGCGCACCCCACGGTCCATTCAGCGCAGCACGGGCGGCGGCTACGGCGCGATCCACATCGGCAGCCGCGCCGTCGGGCACGCGTGCCCAGGGCCTGCCAGTGAAGGGGTCAACACTGTCGTATGTCAATCCCGATGCGGCGGGGGATGGTTCGCCTCCGATCAAGAGGTCGAACTGGACCAACGTCTCGGTCGCGGTGTCAGTCATGCGTCCTCATCGAGTTCGCGGTTTCTTCTTGTTGTTCAACGAGTCCGGGCTGGCTCCGGCATTGCCGAGGTCGGTAAAGAACTTGCCGTGTCGGGCCGCGACACTGGGGGTCAGATCGCGGGCCTCCCACATCGCGCGAACGGTGCCTTGAACACCATTGGGTCTGCGCGTGGTGATTTCGGAGGCCAGTTCCAAGGCACGGACGCGTAGTTGGTCGTCCGGGACCACCTCAGTCACGAGCCCAATTCGCAGAGCGGTCTGCGCTGACATCCGCTCCTCGCTGCCGAGCAACGCCCACCGCATCACGTCGCCGTAGGGCACTCCGAGGGCCAGCATGCCCATCGGCTCCAGTGCCGAGACGATGCCCGCATTGGCATGTGGGTCAAAGAATGTGGCCGTCTCACTGCAGATCGAGAAGTCGCACTCGTTGACGAAGTACATGGCGCCGCCGGCCACGATGCCATGCAGTGCCGCGATCACCGGCTTCCACACCTTGTGCGCCTTCGGCCCCAGTAATTCGCCCGGATCCTCCTGGTTGAAGATCGGTTGGTGCTTCCACCAGGTGCCCTCGGTCACGTCAATGCCCGTGCAGAACGCCCGTTCGCCGTTGGCGCACAACACCGCGACCCGGATGTCCTCGTCGTCACGTACTCGGGCCCAGACTGTAGCGAGTTCGGCGGCCATCTGTTCGGTAAAGCTGTTCAGCTTGTCGGGCCGGTTGAGCGCCACGGTGGCGACGTGGTCGGTCACCTGGAATTCAATAGTGGCCAGGTCGGTCTGCTCGATCACCGTTGCTCCTCGGTCGATCCGGTAGATACCGACATCTTCGCACCCGACTCGCCGACATGGTTCACCTGGTTAGCGATCTCGCGTTTGAGGATCTTGCCCGCGGGGCCCAATGGGAACTCGCGCCAGAACACAAACCGGCGCGGCTGCTTGTAACCGGCCAATTCCGCGCGGCACAACGCGGCTAGTTCTGCCGCCAGTGCGTCCTGGTCGGAGACGTGGGATTTGGGAATCACAGCGGCGACCGGCGTCTCGCCCCACTCGGGATCGGCCACCCCAACCACCGCCACCATGTCCACGTCTCGGTGCTGGGCGAGTACCCGCTCAATCTCCGCTGGGTAGACATTGAACCCGCCGGAGATAATGAGATCGGTTTTGCGGCCAGTGATATGGAGGTAGCCCTCCTGGTCAAGGTAGCCCAAGTCACCGGAGCGCAGCCCGTCAGGACGGAACGTCTCGGCGGTCTGTTCGGGCCAGTTCCAGTAGCCAATCGCGTTGGCAGGGCTGGTGATCACGATTTCGCCGACGTCGCCGGGCGGGGCGTCTTCGCCGTCGACGTCGACGACGCGGATCACGCACATCGGGGTTTCCTGCCCGCACGACGTAGCGATCGAGGTTCTGCCGGCGACGATGTCGCGATGATCCTCCGGCGTGAGAATCGTTGCCTGTCCGCCGCATTCGGTGAGTCCATAGCGCTGCTGCAGGTCGCAGCCGAGCAGGTCCATCGCCTTACGAGCCAGGCCCGGCGGGACGGGGGCTGAACCGTAGGAGATGCGCCGCAGGCTCGACATGTCCCGCGGTGGGCCGTCTTCGAGGATCGCCAGCGTACGGTGCAGCATCGTCGGGATTAACGTCGTGAACGTGATGGCACTGCGTTCGATCTCGTCGATCACGGCCTGCGGGTCGAATCTCTGATGGATCACCATGGTCTGACCTAGATAAAGCCACGACACCGTGCGGACCATGCCGCCCGCGGTGAAGAACGGGGTGGTGGCAAGCATGACGTCCGAGCGGTTGGCCTCGGTCACAAGGTTCGTGTCGGCCGCCTGGTAGAGCAGACCGCGGTGGGTGTGCATCACGCCCTTGGCTCGACCGGTGGTGCCGCTGGTGTACAGGATGAACGCCACGTCGTCCGGCGTGACGTCGCGACGCCCGGCGCCGGGCTGCGCTTGCGCCAGCGCCGTCTCGTAGTCGGTGACCAACTCGCTCGTGCCGAGCGCTGAGCGCGCACCCACGCCCAATATCAGTCCCAGCTCGGTCAATTCGCCCAGGAACCTGTCCATGTGGTCTGCGTGGATGATCACCGCTCGTGCGCCGGAGTCGTCGCGCACGTGGGCGACCTCGTCGGGAGCAAGCCGGATGTTCACCGGTACCGTGATCAGCCCGGCCTTGGCCAGGCCGAACGAGAGCTCCGGCCATTCGAGGCAATTGCGGGCGATCACCATCACCCGGTCGCCCGGTACCAGCCCCCGGCCGATCAGGAATACGGCAAGCCTGCGGGCCCGCTCGTCGACCTGCGACCAGGTAAGCGCCCGGTCGGCGTCGACCAGCGCACGCTTGTCGGGGTAGCGGCGGGCGTTGTTGGTTGCGATGTCACCGATGAGCATCAGATCAGGCGGCCCTTCAAATCAGGAAAGCAAGTGTCTCGACCGGGCCGCTTGCGTCGATCAGGTGCACGATCTTGCGGATCAGCCGCGGGCCTTCCGGCGATAACCGAATCGTGTGGAGAACCCGCCCGGCCCAGAAGCGTTGACGCAGACGGTATTCGAACAACGCGAAGTTGGATTCGACCGTGACGGTGTCGGTGCCGGTGCCCACCACCTCGCTGTTGGAGACCACGCGCCGCATCACCGACGGTGGGGTCTGGGAGTGCCGGTTGCCGGTGTTGAGCTGGGCCACCCGGCTCTTGATCCGTCGCCGGTTGTCGTTGATGTAGGCCAGCGTGGTTCGCGGGTCGTCGTCGGGGTGCATCGGGACGCGGTACTCGACCGTGTCGTCGTCATCGGCCCACAGCGCCTCCCACTCCGAGTAGCGGCCCTCGTCGGCCAGACGGGCCTCCAGATACAGAAACGACAGGATCTCGGGGTCTGGCAGCGGACGCAGAGCGGGGCGTGCCTGGGTTTCGGAATTGACGGTCATGCCCCCGCCGTTCCGCCGACGACCGAGGCCCAGT
>NZ_JAOPWB010000200.1 GCF_025965855.1 Mycobacterium sp.
TTACTGAGCCGGGGACGGCTCGTACCCGCCCATCCAGCGGCCGGCCTTCGGTGAGTCCTACGGCGGCTTGGCGATTGCGGGCGGAATCGCCGCGGCGCTGGTGAAGCGCGAGCGTACCGGCGAGCCGTCGGTGGTCGACGTGTCGCTGCTCAACGCCGCGATCTGGCAGTTGGGTCCGGACATCGTCGGATCAGGCGTCACCGGTCAGGACATCCCGAAGTTCAACCTGGACGAGATGCCCAACCCGGTGGCCAGCATCTACAAGACGCGTGACAACCGGTTCATCGCGTTCGTGCTGCTGCAGGCCGACCGATTCTGGGCGGACTTCTGCACCCGGCTGGGCAGGCCCGATCTGATCGACGACGAACGGTTCGCCAACGCGATGGTGCGGTTCGGCAACCGCAAGGAGTGCATCGCGGAGTTGCGCAACACGTTCGAGGCCCAAGATCTCTCACACTGGGAGAAGGCATTTGCAGGTTTCGACGGGGTGTGGGACGTCATGCACACCGCGCATGAGGTGCACAGTGACCCGCAGGCGATCGTCAACGGGTATCTGCCAAGGGTCACCGATGCCAACGACAATGAGTTTGCGCTGGCGGCCAGCCCCGTGCAGTTCGACGAGACGCCGCTGGACCTGTCGTGTGCGCCTAGCCACGGCGAGCACACCGACGCGCTGCTCGCCGAACTCGGCTTCAGTGAAGAAGAGATCATCGAGTTCAAGATCAGCTCGGTTGTGGTGTAGTGGCGGCTGACCAGCTCGCGCGGCGTTTTCTGCACGTCAACCTCAACGCCGAATCGTTGGACGCCACCGAACGGGTGTACGGCGAGGTGTTGGGCCTGAAACCTCGAATGCGGAGCGACCCCAAGGTCGCCACCGACGGCACGATACTGGGTCTGGACGGTGAAACCTTTTGTGCCACTGCGTTTCTGTACGACTCACGCGGCGGGCGCGGCGGGTGTGCACTGGAGGTCATCGAGTACCGGTCGCCTGCGTTGAGCCGTGACCCGAGTGCGGATCCGGTAAGGCCGGGAATCCGGTCGATCCGACTGGGAGTCGCCGACGTCGACCGCGTAGCGACCGCGCTGCGCCAGGTTGGCCTCGCAGTGGGTGAGCGTGTCGATGACCTGGTCGGTGATGGCAAATCGGTGCTCGCCCTGGACCCCGATGGCGTCGTGATCGAGCTGAGCGGACTGGCGCCCGACGCCGATAACACCAAAGGCGGCTTGTTCGGTGGGTTGTTCAATGGGATCAGGATCGCCGCGGTCGACGCAGCCGCCACTGGGGAGTTCCTCACCGCAATCGGGTTCGACGAGGTCGACGCACCCAAGGTGCGGCCGGTCGCCGGCGCACAGCTGCGCCCCGGCAGCGCGGGTGAAACCGACTGCGTGGTGGCCCGTTACGCGTTGGCCGAAGACGGGCACCGGTTCAGCCTCGTCGTGGTGGAACATCCCGGTACAGCGAATACGCCGGTGCCGTGGGGCGGTAACCGCCAAGGTCTCTACCGCTGCGCGTTACGGGTCGAGAACGTGCACGACGCACTGGCCAGTCTTCCCGATTCGGTTGAGCGCATCGGTGATCCGGTGTGGTGCCCGCTGCCGGGGACGAAGATCGAAGGCCTGCACATCGCCTTCCTGCGCTCGCCCGACGGCGTGGTGTTCGAGTTCGTCGAGCGGCCGCTGAGCTTCTTCGCCGAGAAAGGGAGGTGACCGGTGGATCTTACGATGACGGGAAAGGGCTACGTCATCGTCGGCGGAACCGCGGGCATGGGACTGGCGGCGGCCCGTGTGCTTGCCCGCGAGGGCGCGTCGGTCGTCGTCGTTGGGCGTGACGAGGCCAGGGCCAAGGACGCGACGGCCCAGATCGGCGAATCGGGCGCCGCCGCGGCACAAGGCTTGACCTTCGACGTAAGTCAGCCCGGAGCCGCAGTGGCCGCAGTCGACGAAGCCGCCCGGATACTTGGCCGGCTCGACGGCATCGCCATCACCATGGGCACTGCCGGCATGATGCCCATCGACTCGGACGACGATGCCTGGGACACCGCATTTCACGACGTCCTGCTGGCCACGACCCGCAGCGTGCAAGCTGCGTTGCCGCACCTCGCGGTCAACGGAGGTGCGATCGTGACCACCGCCGCGTACTCGGCTCGCTCGCCACACGAGCCTCGGCTGCCCTACGCCAGCCTCAAGGCGGCCGTTGCCACGTTCACCCGTGGCATCGCGCGCACACATGGCAAGTCGGGCATCCGGGCCAACAGCGTCGCACCGGGCGCGGTGGAAACCGATGCGCTGCATGCCATTCGCGGATATGTCGCGGAGAGCAAGGGCTACCCGTACGAAGAGGCGCTGGAGCGGGCGCTGGTCGAAGACTTCGGTTTCGACTCCGCCCTCGCTCGGCCCGGGCAGCCAAGCGAAATCGGTGCGCTGATCGCGTTCCTGCTGTCGGACGTGTGCGCCTTCGTGACCGGACAGACCATCTTCGCCGACGGCGGGGCGCCTTAGCCTCCGGGCAGCATCGGCCGCGCTGGACGCACCTGCCGTTGCCGACGTGGCATCCCAGTTGATACCACGTTTCAAACACGGTGAATGAGTCGATCGATCAGGCCATAGATGATCAGGGCGCAGTTCCACCACCGGCCACCACGACACGGGCGGCATCGAGGTTCGGAATCCGCCGTGATGTGGCCGCTACGTTGCCGTCGCGGTGGGATTCGACCAGCGCCGTTGGGAAGTAAGTGCCGGGTTCGGTGTACGTCCACTCGAGGCCGAAGGTGAGGTCGGCGGACTCGCCGTCGACCTGTTCTGTGACCGGGTATGCGCCCGAGCCGTCGAGGTCCCACTTGACCGAGATGATGGTTCCGGCGCCCTCGGGCACTTCGGCGTGGACTTTGAGATTGACCGGGGTTCTGGCCGAGATCTCGGCTCTCTTGGCGCCATTTGCCGTCACGTGTACCACGGGCTGGATGCCACCACGTTCCTTGGCTGAGGCCGGCAGGTTGATCTTCCCGTCATCCACGTCGAAGGTGGTCTCGTTCGGTTCGATGCCGTCTTCGACCCACGCCGTGAGGTCGGCCAGGGATTGCTCGACATGCGGGACGTAATCGATCAGCCAGGTGTTGTTGGCCCGGTCCGGTGGTGGGGCGGCCAGCAATGGCGGGACGTGTTCAGCGTTTTCCAAGAAGCGGAGCCGGAAACACTGTCGCGCGCGCGCCGGCCCGACTTCACGTTCGATGTTGTTCTTCATGCCGAGGCCCTGCGACGGCCACAGGGACGAGTCGAGGGTGTGCTGGACCCACAGCATCTTGCCGTCGAAGCGACCGGTGTGGCGTACCCCCATGAACGGCGACAGTTCGGGCTGCTCGTATTGCTCATAGATCGGCGCCGTGGCGAGCCGGAACTGCTCAGCGCCCTGCGACTCCCAGATGTGATGGCGCGGGTAGTAGCAGTAGGCCAAGAATGCCCGGTTGTCGAATTGCACCCGGTCCCCGGGCTGTACGCCGGTCAGACGCAGGTTGCTGGCTTCGCCCTCGCCGTCGAGCAGCATGGTGTTGCCGGCACCGCTCATGCAGTACAACTGCCGACCCGCAGCTTGGCCGTCGAGGAACCGGACACCGGCTCCGGGAAGATATCCGTCCGTGGTGTCGCTGAGTTGGACGACCATCGGCAAGTCCATTGCGCCCGCCATCTGGCCGAAGACCATCGCCAGTATCCGCAGTGGGGCGAACTCGGGTCCGGCTAACCCCTCGTCGGTGATCAGGTCGTTGGCGGTCAGGACCCGCGCCACGGTGGTCTCGGCGTCGATCAGGTCGGCTTGCACCACTTCCGGCTGGTCGAAACCGACGTGGCCCGGCTCGGTCCAAAACCGTTCAAAGTAGGGATCTTCACGCGACATTCGCTCAGCCCTAGAACACCACAGCCACAGCTGGCCCATCGGCTGGGCGATCATGAACTCGTCCCCGCGCGGGAAACCGAGCTTATACAGGACCGCCAACTGCTCCCGTTGATGAGTGTTCAACCCGGCAAAGGGATTCCCACTCCCGCCGGGCCGCATCGCGTCGACGACATCGCCGATCGTGTCGCCCAGCACCCGCTGGACGTTGAACATCGCCGCGAAGTTGGGAGTCCCGTCCCGCGGCCGTGACCAGTCACCGTAATCGCCGTCGACGTCGTCGCCCATGAACGGCATCGCCGCATCCCACACATCCGGCGCATACGCCAGACACAACGGTGATCGCCGCGCGCCGCCGCTGCCGCCGTACACATACGAATAACGCGGCGCCGCGCCAAGGACCTGAGCGGCGACGTACTTGGAGAAGCGCGCCGACTCCGCCGCCGCGCGCCACCCGTAGATCGTAGGATCATCACCGGCCTTGGCATCCTTCACATCACCGATGTGGCCCATGTTCGACTCCACGACATAGCCGCCGAGCCGAAATATCCCCTCCGGGCCGCCCGTGACCGAGCCGAGTGGCCCCGAAGTAACGTCCTCGTGGCCGGCGTTGGCGCCTTCCAACGGCTGATAGAGACGACCCTGGTACAACTCGTCAGGCGGAAACCGGAACGCGAATCGGGTATCGGTGCCCGAAAAGCCACCATGCACATACCGATGCGGCACGGGACTCTTGAGCCACTCGTCGACGTCGACATAGGGGGCGCCGAAGAAGTCGTCCACCACCACGTAACCGGTCGGGTCAATCTTGTTCACGGACTCCTCCAATCATCGGACTGCAAATAGCATTGACGCGCGATCAGTTCGTCCAGAGTCATGGCGCGGTACTACTCAGCGGGTAGCGGGCCTGCCAGCCCCCGCGGAGATGTGCCGTACAACCAGCTGACGGCCTGGCTGAGCTCCGAAAACGTCAGGGAAACACCGTCTTTGGCGTGATAGGCGCCCGGCGCTTCGGTGAAGCCTTCGATACGGGTGAGCTTGCCGCCGTTGATACGGAGGATCTGCCCGGTGAGCCAGGACGACTGCGCAGATTGCAGCCAGGCCACCACGGCCGAGCTGCGGGCGGGATCCAGCGCGGGATCGTCGGCACGCCCGCCGAACACGTCGGCGGTCATCCGTGACATCGCCAGCGGGGAGATCGCGTTGACCGCAACACCGTAACGCTGTGCCTCCATCGCGGTGACGACGGTCAGGTTGGCGATCGCGGCCTTGGCCGCTCCGTAAGCGCTCTGCCCAACGTTGCCCCACAGGCCCGCGCCGGACACCGTGTTGACGATGTGCGCGTCGATCGGGTTGCCGGCCTTGAACTGTGCCCGCCAGTACTCGCAGGCATGTCGGGTGACGGCGAAGGTGCCCTTGAGATGTACGGCGATGACGGCGTCCCAGTCAGCCTCGCTGGAGGCGGCCACCATGGAATCACGCAGGATGCCTGCATTGTTCACCACACCGGTCAGGGAACCGAAAGTGTCGACGGCGGTGGAGATCATGTCGGCGACGTCGTCCCATGCCGACACCGAACCCGTATGGGCGACGGCCTTTCCGCCGGACGCCTCGATTTCGGCGACGACGTCGGCCGCGGGACCTGCTCCGTCACCGCTAGAACCGTCCCGTCCGACGCCCGGGTCGTTGACGACCACCGCCGCGTCTTGATTGGCCAGCTCGAGGCAGTGGGCGCGGCCGATGCCTCGACCGCCGCCCGTCACCAGGACAACCTTGCCGGTCAAGGTATCTTCAGGCATCGCGGGTTATCTCCTTCATTCTGCGAATAATCCGGTGATGAGCGCACGGCGCTGCGACCAGTCCGCTGCGCGCAGATCGACGTGTCCGGACTCGGTGACGATCAGGTCGATGTCGTGGGCGGGAGTGGAGGCGGGCCTGCTCAACTGCTCGACGAGCGGTGAGCGTCCGTTCACCCTCGTTGGAATGGCGATGATCGACAGTCCGCCGGTGCTCATCCGGGCGGCGGCGCAATAGTCGGGGTGCCCGCCGATGCCGCCGATCACCCTGTCGCGGACGCCTTCGACGTTGATCTGCCCGTACTGGTCGATCTCGATGGCGGTGTTCACCGCGACCAGCGGTCGGCCGCGCGACAGCCGGCTCAGATCGTGGGTGTAGTCGAGGCCGCGCAGGATGGGTCGGCCGTCGGCCCAGCCGTAGAGCACCTCGCTGCCCAGCAGGTAAGTCGCAGAAGGGGTGTCGGCCAGCAGGCCGCGCTTGTCGAGGTCGACGACGACATCGGTGAGCAGGCCCGTGTCGATCCGCAACGGCACTTGTGCGCGTTGTAGCAGTGCGGTGCCGAGCTGCCCGGGCCCGTACTGGATTCGGGCGTCTTCGGGGAGCAATTCCAGTACCGCGTCGGCGAGCGCGTCGTGAATCGGCTCGGGCTCGCGCTGCGGTACTCGGGCCGGTCCGCTCCCGACGGTCCCGAGCACCTCGATGTCCGACGGGTCGAGTGGAGGCTCGGCATCCGCCGCGGGAGCCGACGTGTCGACGACCGCGAGAGTCCTTGCGCCGTTGTCGATTACCACGCGTTGCCAGGACACCTCGGTGCCGAACCGCAGCAAGCCATCCCGACTTACCAGCCGGGTGAGCAGCACCTGAGTCCGCAGCACGTCAGCCAGCAGCGCGGGAATCGCGGCCAGTCGCGTGGGCAGGAATCGTGCCTTCGGGCTACGCAGTACCTCACGCACGCCCCACCCGGGCATCAACGCAACCACTTCAGCGAACGCGTCTGCGTCGAGGCCGTCTACCGGGGCGGGCAGCCAGCCCAGCACCAGTCGTATCGAGCCCACCTCTCGGGCGGCGGCGCTCAGCGCCGCGCCGACAGATGCACCGTCGTCGGTGCAGCGCAGCGCGCCCACGCCGTCGCCGAGGGCAACCGTCATTCCGGGGCGCAGGACAGCGCGGAGCGCGGCGGTGAAGCCGGCCGCGGTCAAACCCGCTGTCATCGTGGTTCTTTGGGAAGCCCGAGCACCCGCTCACCGAGAATGTTGCGCTGAATCTCGCTGGTGCCGCCCAGGATCGTCTGCGCCCGTCCGACCAGCATGTGGTGCACCAGGTCGTCGTCCTCGGGATCGGCGCACGCGTCGGTACCCAGCACCTCGGTGGCCATGTCACCCAGGTCCTGATCGGTTTCTGAGGTCATCAGCTTGAGCACCGAGAAGGCCGGCGATGTCAGGTCGCCCGAGTCGATGGCGCGCTGCCAGGTGTAGCGCAGCAGCCACATCCTGGCCCACAACCGGGTCATCGAGCGCGACAGCACCGGGTCGAGCAGGTCGTGGTCACGGGCGGCATCGACCATGCGTTCGTGCAGGCGGAACATCGATACCGCCTGCGAGCCCAATGTCAGGCGTTCACGGCCCAGCGTCACCATCGCCACCGTCCAACCCTGACCAACGTCGCCGATGAGGGCGTCTTCGTCGAGTTCGGCGCCGTCGAAGAAGACTTCGTTGAACTTGCTCTCACCGTCCATCTGCGTCAGGGGGCGCACCATGACCCCTGCGATGTCCATCGGCACGACGAACATCGACAGGTCGCGGTGCTTGTCCGGACCCGTGCGGGCGAGCAGCAGCCCGAAGCGAGCCGAGGCAGCCGCCGAACTCCACACCTTCTGACCATCGATCCGCCAGCCCGTGGAGGTGCGCTCGGCACGGGTGCGAACGCTGGCGAGGTCTGATCCGGCGCCGGGCTCGGAGAAGAGCTGACACCAGACGTCGTCGCCTAGTCTGATCGGCTCCAGGTAGCGGTCCTTCTGCTCCTGGCTGCCGAACTTGATCAGCACCGGACCCACCAGGTCGGCGCCGGTGATGTTCAGCTGACGAGGCACGCCGGCTCGTGCGCACTCCTCAGCGAAGACTGCCTGGTACGCCACCGTCGCTGCGGCACCGCCGAACTCGCGCGGCCAGTGCAGGCAGGCGTAGCCGTGGTCGGCGAGGTAGCGGTGCCACATCTGGCCCGGTGCGACGTCGTCCGCGGTGGGCGTGGGCCCGTAGTTCCGTAGCCCGGCCGGCCTCGGTGCGTTGTCGAGGAACGAGCGGATCTCCGCGCGTAGCGCGTCGAGGTCTTTCAGGTCTTTCGAAACGTCAGGGGAAGCCGACACCGGTCACTTCCCGTCGAGATAGTCGTTGTATTCGTCGCGGACCGACTCCATCGCGTTGAGTCGACGGGCCAGCAGGGTGATCTCGGCATCGCTGTGAGCGGGGTCGCCCGTGCGAGCCTGCACCTCCTCGAGCCGGGCCCGGGTGCGACCGATCTCCTCGACGAGGCGTTCGCGGGCCTCGTCTTTGGTGAGGAGGTCCTGGTCGGTCCAGTCCGACCGGGGAAGCTGCTCGATCCGCTCCACGCCTGCCCGATCGATCGCCTCGTCGCCGGTCACGCCGCCCGCGGAAAGTTGTAGAACTCACGGGCATTCAGTTCGACCATGCGGTGCACCTCGTCGTCGGGCACCTTCTCCAACGCCTGCGCCGCGCGCTCTCGGCTCTGCGGCCAGAACGAGTCTGAGTGCGGATAGTCGCACTCCCAGGTGATCTTGTCGACGCCGATCATGTGGCGCATCTCCACGCCGAAGTCATCCTCGATGAAGCAGCCGTGAATGTGCTTCTTGAACAGATAGCTCGGCGGGTGATCCTGGTTGATGTTGTTGTAGAAGCGGTGCTTACGCCACACGCTGTCGCAGCGTTCCAGGATGTAGGGGATCCAACCGATGCCGCCCTCAGACAGGCCGATCTTCAACTTCGGATGCCGGTAGAGGGTATTGGAGAACAGCCAGTCCGTCATCGACGTCATCGACATGGTCCCCATCAGCGTGATGAACACGGCGAATGGTGCATCCGGCGCAATCGGCGGCGGGAAGCCGCCGGAACCGAAGTGCTGAGCCAGCACCATGTCGGTCTCCTCCATCGCCGAAAGCAGCGGGTCCCAGTGATCGGAGTGGACGGACGGTAGCCCGAGCCGGTCGGGCAGGTCGGGGAAGGTAACGCATTTGGCGCCCTTGGCGGCGACGCGGTGGATCTCCTTGACGCTGGCCTCGAGGTCCCAGAACGGCAGCATCATGACAGGGACGAAACGGTCGGGTGCCGTGGCGGCCCACTCGTCGAGGTGAAAGTCGTTCCAGGCCGCCGAACACAACTTGGCGAGTTCCTTGTCCTCGCCCTCGGCGAACACCGCGCCGGCGAATCGGGGGAACGACGGGAAGCACGTCATCGCCTGCACACCGTCGATGTCCATGTCGGCCACCCGCGCCTTGGGGTCGTAGCAGCCGGGGATCATGTCGTCGTAGCGCACCGGTTCGATGCCGTACTCCTCGGGCTTCTTACCCGCGACCGCGTTGAGGCCGATGTAGGGATAGATCCGGCCTTCGTATTCCCAGACCTGACACATTTGGTGGTTGTCGGGGCGTTCCCACTCGATGATCTTTGGACCCGCCTCGAGGTACTTGGCGGGGAGCCGATCACTCCAGACCTTCGGATGTTCGATCAGGTGATCGTCGACGGAGATCAATTCCATCCAGGGCTGCAACGGCACGGGTGTCTCCTCAAGGACATTTTCAACGGGTCGAAATATAAAAACATTTAGTTATTTCAAGGTGAGTCTAGTCACCCGCGTGGAAGACGGACAAGGCAACTCCGGCCGGTCCTGTCGCTTCCGCCTACAGCAGCTTGGCCAGCGCCGACAGCCGGTCCCAGTGCTGGCCCGGAGTGCCGAACACCACCTCGTCCGTCCGGGCGCGCCGGAAGTACAGGTGCGCGGAATCCTCCCAGGTGAAGCCGATGCCGCCGTGAATCTGGACGTTCGCTTTCGCCGCGTTGCGCAGCGCCTCTGAGCACACCGCCTTGGCCATGCTCGCGCGCCAGTCCGCTTTACCGGCGGGCGCAGCATCCGGATCGTCGAGAGCCTCCAGGGCCGCCTGCGAGGCCGACCGCGCCCACTCGAGATCGACCAGCATGTCGGCGCACTTGTGCTTGATGGCCTGAAAGCTGCCGATCCGCCGTCCGAACTGCTCGCGCGTACGGGCGTAGTCGGTGGCAATCTCGAGCACCCGTTCGCACGCGCCGACCTGTTCGGCTGACAGCACCGCCAGCGCCACGTCGACGTTACGGTCGACGACCTCATCGACGGGCTCGTCGCCGGAGAGCCGCACCGCCGGCGCTGAGTTCAGCGTGATGGTGGCCATCGGTCTGGTTCCGTCGAGTACGCGTTCGGCATCGGCGACGACGCCGTCGACGGCCGGATCGAGCAGGAACAGTGCCGGTTCGCCGTCCTCTGCGATGGCGACCACGACGAGGTCGTCCGCGGCGGACCCGCCCAGCACGTGGCGCACCGTGCCATCGATGCACCAGCCGTCTCCAGTGTGTGCGGCGCGGAGTGTCACCCCGGACCGACGCCACAACCCGCCATCGCCGGTGAGGGCTGCGGCGGCGGTGCGGCGCCCTTCGATGAGTCCCGTGAGTCTCTTGTCAGCGTTGGGGTCGTGCTCGGTCAACTCGAGCAGCAGTCCGGTGGCCAGCACCGTGGAACTCACGAACGGCACCGGAGCCAGTGCGCGGCCGAGTTCGTGGGCGACCACGCCCAGCGCAGATGCTCCGTAACCTGCGCCGCCGAGGTGCTCGGGCAGTGCGATGGCGGCCACCCCCACCTGGTTGCACAGCACGTCCCACAGCGCCGTGTCGAAGCCGGAGCGTCCGTCTCCGCCGCCCTGGGCCCCCTCGCCGTACGCGACGGCGCGTACCCGCTCCTCGGGTGCCAGTCGCTCACAGGCGGAGCGCACGGACTGCGCCAGTTCCTGACGTTCGTCAGCGGACAGCGCCGTCATCTGGTTCCTCCCGCGATCTGCCGGGCCAGCTCGGACTTGGCGACCTTGCCGAGACCCGTCAGCGGGAACTCGTCGACGAGGACGAGCCGCTCGGGCCACTTCTGCTTCATCAGCCCGCGCTCGTCGAGGAACGTGCACAGCTCATCGAGGGTGACGTCACGGTGGCGCGGCGAACGACGCACGACTGCGCATACCAGCTCGCCGCGCAGTTCGTCGGGCTGGCCCAGCACCGCGATCTCGTCGACGAGGGGGTGGGCCAGCAGTTCGTTCTCGATCTCGTCAGGGGCGACGTTCTCGCCCTTGCGGATGATCAGATCCTTGGTGCGGCCGGTGACGACAACGCGTCCATCCGGGCGAAGGTGGCCTCGGTCGCCGCTGCGAAACCATCCGTCCGCGGTTAGCGCGTCAACCCACTGCTCGCGCTGCAGGTATCCCGGGGTCAGGTTGCCGCCGCGCAGCTCGATCTCGCCGTTCGGTGCGATCCGCACCTCCGATCGAGGTATGGGCCGACCCGCGCTGTTGGCCAGTTGCTCATCGGTGTCGGTGGCCTCGCTGACGCAGATCATCGGCGCCTCGGTCATTCCATAGGCATGCACGACGGGTACGCGTAGGTGTTCACGCACCTGCTTGTGCACCTCGGGTGGGCAGGGGGCGCCCCCGCCGATAAGCATCCGCAACGACGGCATCAGCAATTCGCTTCTCGGCGCAGCCATCTGGGCGGCAAGCAGCATCTGGTAGAAAGCGGTACTCGCTCCCGTGACCGTCACCTCGTGCTGCGCGAGCACCCGGGGAAGGTCGTCTGGCGTGACCTTGGGTACCAACAGCACTGGAAAGTCGCCGAGGAGCGCGGTGGCCAGATAGACCATGCCGCCGACGTGCGCGATCGGGAAGGCGATCGTGCCGACTTCCCTCGGATGGCTGCCTACCCCGAGATGAGCGACGTAACCGCGCGCCGCGCTAAGCAGGGTGGCGTCGGTGTGACGCACGCCCTTGGGTCGGCCGGTGGTGCCGGAGGTGAAGTACACCCATCTCGGTTCCGTCGGGGGCAGCGGTCCGTCGGACTGCGTTGTGGCCGTTACGTTCTCGAGCCGGCTGACGAGGTCGGCCGGCACCGTCACGGTGGGCGAGTCCGGTGCGGCGTTCGCGGCCGTCGACTCGTCGACCAGAAGCATGTCGACGCCCGCGACCTCCGCCGCGGCGCGCACCTCACGGAGTCGGTACAGGTGCAGTAGCGGAGCCTGAACGACGGGCATGCGTGCCAGCGCCAGCATCACGAGCGCCGCGTTGACGTGCGAGGGCAGCTGCCAGGCGACCGTCATGCCCGGTCTCACTCCGGCATCCCACAGCCAACCCGCGGCGGCGCAGGACAGCGTGGCGACGTCGGCCACGGTCAAGGTCTTGCCTGTGATGTCGCGCAACAGCGGACGGTCCGGCCTGCTGGAGGCGCACCCGTCCAGCAGGTCGGCGATGGTGCCAGCAGTCACTGCGCACCTCCCGTCCGGCCCACTATGCTCTAAACATTTAACCAATTCGGCAGTCGCAGCTTCAACTTTTCGGCATTGACGATCCAAGCGGCCGGATGGGCCGTCGGAGCCGAGCGAATCAGCGGCCCGGTCAGGTCACGCGCTGTCCCGGCGCGAATGTGACTTGCAGTTCGCGCACCGCGTAGACCTCACCGGCGTCCTCGAACAGCTTGGGCTCTTCGGCCAGTTCGAAGTCCGGCAGCCGCTTGAGAACCTGGGTCATCATCACGTCGAACATCAGCTTGGCGTAGTGGGATCCAAGGCAGCGGTGCATGCCGACGCCGAAGGCCATCTGCTTCTTGGCATTCGGGCGCGACAGATCCAGCGTGTCGGGGTCGGAGAACATCTCCGGGTCGCGGTTGGCCGCCGCCCACATCAAAATCGCCCGGTCACCCTTGCACAAGGACTGCCCGTGGAATTCGGCGTCACGCGAGACGGTGCGTGCCAGGCCCAGGGTCGGCGTGTACAGCCGCAACAGCTCGTCGGTGCCCTTCTTGATCAGGCTCGGATCGTCGATGAACTGCTGACGCAGATCCTTGTCCGTGCACAGTCGCAGTAGCACGTTGCCGGTGAACCCGCTGGTGGTGTCCATGCCGCCGAGCATCATCAGCACCGTGTACATGGTGATCTGACCGTCATCGAGGGGCTTGTCGTGGAGGGTGCCGCGGAGGATGTCGCTGAAGAGTTCGTCGCCAAGTCCCTCGGCCCGCCGCTCCTGCATGTGCTTGACGATTTCGCCGAACATCTCCATACCGGCCATCGCGGCCTTTTCCGGATCGTGGGCACGATCGTGCACGGTGCTGTGCACCCAGCCGACCCAGTCCATGTAGCGCGACTCGTCGAAGTTCAACAACCGCAGGATCAGCCGGGCAGGAAGGGGAGTGGTCAGCTCGCCGACCAGGTCGCACTTCCCGCGCTCGATGAACGCGTCGATCGCCTCGTTGGTCATCTCGACCGCGGCCTCGCGGAATCGCTCGGCCGAGCCGGGTGAGAAACGCTTGAGCGTGACCTCGCGCAACTCCTGGGTCTCCGGTGGGTCGGACTCGATCGGCAGGATCTGCAGCGGCAGCTCGCTCGCCGGAACGCCAACGGAGGGGAAGGAGTTGAACAGTGCGTCGTCGCGCGCCGCATCGAACACCGAGGCGTAATCGACCAGCGCCCAGAATCCGTCGTAGTGGTCGGAATGCGCCACTGGGCAACCGGATTCGCGCATCTCACGGAACTTGCCGTACGGGTCCTCGCGGAAGTCTGGCGAGTGGTGGTCGAGGTCCACCTCGGCGCGGCGCTGTGCTTCGGCCCGGGTGTCCGTCATTGGCGATGCTCCCTTTCGTTGGGTTATTTGGAGAGGATGGCGACCGCGGCGGTGCCGGGGGCCCCGTACAACTGGGCCAGCCCGACCTGCGGATCGTTGGGCACCTGACGGTCTCCTGCGGTGCCGCGCAATTGGTGGACCAGCTCGTAGACCTGGCGCAGGCCGGATGCGCCGACCGGTTCGCCGTTGGCCAGCAAGCCGCCGTCGGTGTTGATGGGCAACCGCCCGCCTATCTTGGTGGCTCCGTCGGCGAGCAGCGCCTCCTGCTCGCCGTCCTTGCACAGCCCGGTCTCGGCCATGTGGATGAGCTCCGAGCCGGAGTCGGTGTCCTGTAGTTGCGCGACGTCGACGTCGTCGGGTCCGATGCCTGCCTGCTCGTAGGCGGCCCGGGCGGCCTCGACCGTGGTACCCGGCACGATGGGCAGTTCGATCGAAGTACGCAGCAGTTCGTAGGCACCCTCCCTGCGACTGCGCAATGCGGCCGAGCGCAGGTAGATCGGGGTATCGGTGTACTGCTTGGCCTTCTCCGCCCGACACACCACCACGGCGGCGGCTCCCTCGTTGGGGTTGCAGTACATGTACTGGCGCAGAGGTGCATTGACGATGGGTGAGCTCAGGATCGCCTCGATGCTCATCGGCTTGCGGCGCCATGCGTGCGGAGTGAGTTCGCCGTTGTCGAAGTTTTTGGCGGCAACACGGGCCAGCGTCTCCTCGGTGATGCCGTGATCGTGCATGTAGCGCATGATCTTGGTGCCGAAGTAGTGAGTCGTCAGGAACATGCCCTGGTGGCCGTACCACTGGGGAAGCCCCGAGACCGACGGGTCGGCTCCAAAGGCGCCGCGCGGATGCTTGTCCAGTCCGACGCCGACGGCGATGTCGGCTTCGCCGAGCTGAACGTCGCGCGCGGCCAGCGTCAGCAGCGAGTTGCCGGTCGCGCAGCCGCTCAGCGTGGCCCGCGCCGGAATACCCGTCATGCCCGCGAGTCCGGTCACCGCCTCGGGGTTGGCGACTTCGAGGCTGCCCGCGTACAGGCTGCCGACGTCAGACCAGGCCACCCCGGCATCGCGAAGCGCCCTGCTGATCGCCACCGCGCCCATCTCCAGCGCCGACCGGTCGTCGTATCGACCGAACGGGTGAAGTCCGACTCCGATGATGGCGATGTCGGGCGTGCTGCTCATCGTGTTCCTTCCGGCAGGCGGCAACATGGAGCCCTCGGGGAGCGCGCGCGTTGACGTTGACGCCACTAAGCCTATAACTATATAGCGGATTCTAAAAAGGGTTCTAGAATCTGCGTAGTCGTGAATGAAGGCTGAGGCGTTGAGCATTTCGTTGTTGTTGGAGATGGCGGTTTCGGGTGACCCCGACCGGCTGGCGTTGGTCGACGGCGTCCATCGGTTGACCATCGGCGAGCTCAGTGGGTTGGCCGACGGAGGAGCGGGTGTGATCGCCGCCGCCAGGGTCGAACACGTCGCGTACGTCGGGTCGGGCGGGCTCCTGCAGCCGCTGCTGATTTTCGCCTCGGCCCGCGCGGCGGTTCCCTACGCCCCGATCAACTACCGATTGAGCGCCGAGGGTGTCCGGGAGTTGATCGAACGGCTACCCCATCCGCTGGTGATCATCGACGACCGTTACCGCGAACTGGTCGGCGATGCCGGCAAGCGCGTGATGTCCTCCGAGGACTTCTTGGCCGCGGCGCGCACCGCCGACGCCGCCGCAGAGTTCGCCGATACCGACGACATCGCGATCGTGCTGTTCACGTCGGGCACCACGTCCAAGCCGAAGGCGGTCGAGCTGTCCCACGGCAACCTCACCAGCTACATCACCGGCACCATCGAGTTCGGCTCGGCCGATGACACGGATGCGGCCTTGATCTGCGTGCCCCCGTATCACATCGCCGGGGTCAACGCCGCGATGTCGAACTTGTATGCGGGCCGGAAGATGGTGTACCTGGCCAACTTCGACGCTCGCGAATGGGTGCGGCTCGTCGCCGAGGAGAAGGTGACGACCGCGACCGTCGTGCCCACCATGATGGACCGCATCGTCACTGCGCTCGAACGGGAGCCCGTCGAGCTGCCGACGCTGCGCAATCTGGCCTACGGTGGATCGAAGGTCGCACTTCCGTTGGTGCGCAAGGCACTCGACTTGATGCCGCACGTCGGATTCGTCAACGCATACGGTCTTACCGAAACCAGTTCGACGATCGCGGTACTCACCCCCGACGACCACCGCGATGCGCACGGCAACCCAGACGAGTTGGTCGCCAAGCGGCTCGGTTCGGTCGGACAGCCGGTGCCCGGCATCGAGGTGCAGATCCGTGACGAGAAAGGCGCCGTGCTCGGCCCGGGTGAACCGGGTGAGCTCTTCGTCCGCGGCGACCAGGTTTCGGGCAAATACACTGGCATCGGGTCGGTGCTCGACGACGAGGGCTGGTTTCCCACCAGGGACATCGCGACACTCGACGACGCCGGCTATCTCTTCATCACCGGCCGTTCCGACGACACCATCATTCGGGGCGGTGAGAACATTGCGCCCGCCGAGCTCGAAGACGTGCTCGTCGAGCATCCTCATGTGCACGAAGTCGCGGTGGTCGGTGTCGAGGATGCCCAATGGGGGCAGGCCATCGTCGCCGTGGTCGTACCTGCTGCGGGCGTCGATCCGGATCCCGACGAACTGCGGGAGCACGTCCGCAAGTTCCTGCGAGGATCACGCACCCCCGCCCGGGTCGTCTTTCGCGACGAGCTACCGACCAATGCAACGGGAAAGCTGCTTCGCCGTGAGATCGTCGAAAGTCTCCGCGACGTGATCGTCGAAAAGTAAGGAAAGGCAACATGATCAAGAACGGAACGCGGCTGCAGAGCCAGGTCTGCGACACTCAGGTGATCGTCGTCAAGGCGGCCGACAGCCTCGACGATCTGCGTTGCGGAGGCCGGCCGATGCTGCCACTGGACGCCGAGCGGCCTGCCGATGGCGTGCCCGACCCGGCCTTCGCCGACGGCAGCACGATGGGCAAGCGCTACGTCGACGATGGCGACGCCGAGGTGCTGGTCACCAAGGCCGGCGCCGGGTCACTCAGCGTTGGCCCGACGCCGCTGGCGTTGAAAGAGGCGAAGCCGCTGCCCGCCAGCGACTGATGGCAACGACACACCTAAGCTGCGGCGCACACCCCGCTGGGCGTCCAGGATCGCCTTGAGCGCCTCGGGTCCGCCGTCGGAATGGCTGGCGCCCTTAGGTGATCCGGTGGTTCGCTCAACCGATCACGGGGAGCCGGCGTTGGGCGGCGAGGGTATCGAGGGCGCGCTGCATGACGCTGCGCACGTGGGCGTCGACCTCGTCGAGGTCGGGATCCTCGCCGAACTCCGCGACGATGTCGATGGGCGGTAGCACCTGCGTGACTATCTTGGTGGGCAGCGGCAGGTTCACCGGGAGCACAGCCGACAGGCCGAACGGGAATCCGAGCGAGATCGGCAGGATCTTGACGCGCATCAGCTTGTCCAGTCGCATCGCCTTGGCCAACCACTCGCCGCGTGACAGGAACAACTGGTTCTCTTGGCCGCCGATGGACACCGACGGCACGATCGGCACGCCGGCATTCAGAGCTGCTCGGACGTACCCTGTACGGCCGTCGAAATCGATTTCGTTCGCACGCGACGACGGTCGGTACACGTCGTAGTCACCGCCCGGGAAGACCACGACGACGCCACCAGAGCGTAAGGCCTCGTCGGCGTTCTCGTGGCTCGCCGGGATGAGGCCGGTCCGCTTGAAGAAGTCGCCGGGGCCCGCGAAGAGAATGTCGTGGCTGAGCGTGTAGACCGGTCGGTCGTAACCGAACGTCGCGTAGAAGTCGGTAGCGAAAACCGGCACGTCCATCGCGAACAGCCCGCCCGAATGGTTGGCCACCACCAGCGCGCCGCCGGTCGGGAAGCCCTCGAGCCCACGCACCTCGCCGCGGTGCCAACCCTTGATCACCGGCCGGATCAGGCCCATCAACCGTTCGGTGAGTGCCGGGTCCCACTTCGTGGTGGCCGCCGGTTCGAAGTCGGACGCGTT
>NZ_JAOPWB010000243.1 GCF_025965855.1 Mycobacterium sp.
CACCGCCCAGGCCCTCAGCTCCCGGAAAAGACACGACGAGCCCGCAAAGGAGTGGGGACTTCTACATGGCCACCAGTGGGTACTTCCTACTGGCCACAGATGGGGACTTTCTCACGGCCATTCACAGGCAGACGAGTCAGGTGACGATTCCACGCATCGATCTTGAAGATGCGCGGTAGTTTCCTTCGAGTTGCAGATGTCACACCGGGGGGTTGAATCGAGACATGGCGCAGACCAATGCCAACCTGATTTGGAAGATCGCCGATCTACTGCGGGGCCCATATCAGCCGAACCAGTACGGCGATGTGCAGGAAGGAGTCGGCGATGAAAGCTAACGTAGGCGACTGGTTGGTGATCAAGGGCACGACAACCGAGCGCTCGGACCAGCGGGGGCTTATTACGGAGGTGCACTCCGCGGACGGCTCGCCTCCCTACGTGGTGCGGTGGCTCGCCACCGGCCATGTGGCGACGGTGGTTCCCGGCCCTGACGCCATTGTGGTGACACCAGAGGAGCAGGAAGCAGCGGACGAGCGGGCACAGGAACGGGCCGCACACCGCGGCACCAACAACTAGGTGCTGCGGCTCGCCGTTATCCCCGCGGGCTTGCTGGCGGGCTGGTTAGGCCATCACGTGATGGACTCTCGCGCATGCGGGCGGACGCGGCGAGCGCGTGGGCCGCGTTGCCGCGCACGGAGACCGTCTACGTACACCTCTGGCATTGGGGGCACCAGCAGTTAGTGTCCCCCAGCGCTAGTGTCGGCCCGGGCCAGGTCCGCCAGGACCGTGGTCGCCAGGACCGTGGTCGCCAGGGCCAGGTCCGCCAGGACCGTGGTCGCCCGGACCCCAGCCGCCAGGACCGCGGTCGTCCGGACCCCAGCCGCCAGGACCGCGGTCGCGCCAGTTGTCGTGACAATTCCCCCAGTCCCAGTTATCGCCCCACCCAGGATCCCAGAAGTCACCCGGGCACCATTGCGGGAAAGGCCCCGGCTGGGCTCGCGCGTCAGTTGCGGCGCCCAAACCGGCCAGCCCCAAAGCAGTGGTCAACGCGAAAGTCGCTGCAGCTAAGCGTGAAAAGCGCTTCATAGTACTCAGGTATACCCAAGTTGAGTGTTGGATACGCGGGCGGTATTTCCCGGCAATTCCCCATCGGTTCCTATCCGATCGGCGAACAGAGCTGGCGGGCCGTGGCTGGTGTCAGCGGCGGGCCGTCGATCTCGGTCACGTGGATGTTCCGGTCTGGTCCTCACGCGAGGGGCGAGTTGTGCTGAGTGGACAGCAGCCCGTCCAGAGCTGATCGCGTCCCTCGTTTCGTCCTCGCGGAGGTTCAAGATCACGGTGTTGAACATGCTCTCTTCGTAGGCGTTTACCGCATAGACCCAGGCGGTACCGGAGGCAATCAGGTCACCGACCGCGTCGTTGATTCGGTCGTTGCGTTCCTTGCGTCTCGCGCCCCGGGTGGACACAGAGTTAGCGGCCTGCGTGATGATCACGCCTGCGAGTGAAGGTGACCGTGAGGGCCATCCCCCATCCTGGTTTGTAGAACACGCCCAGCACCGTATGTCGCTCATGTCGGCGCCAGCAAGCGCTGCAGCGCGGCCTGGGCATGGCGTGCCGGACCGGCGGCGCCCGGGTCCCCCGTCCTATCCGGAGCGGCCGCAAGACTAAACGTTGAGCAGCGCCGCGCGCTAGAAAGAAACCATGGGCGATCACGAACAGGAGTACTACCGGGCCGACGTACAGGGCCTCTCACGGCAGGATCCGACTACCCGCATGAGAGACCCGCGTGACGGACGGGAGCACACCTACGTAACGACCAACTTGGATGTCGCTCGGGCATTCGCGCTCGGCGCCAACGACGGCAACAGTTCTGTCTACGGGGTCGAACTCGATGACCCAATCATGTGGGACACAGAGATCAAACAGCTGCAACACGGCACACGGTTCCTTATGTCGCGCGGGGGAACCGTCGCAGATGTCGTGGAGGAAAACCCCGCTATGACGCCTGAGGAAGCGCGCGAAGTCATGTCCGAGTATGCCCGCTGGGCCAGGTATGGTTCCCCCGTCTATGACGACGAGGGCTACGCCACTGTGCCGCCAGGCCTGTCCCAGGTATGCACCGCGGAGCAACTGCGTCAGCTTGGCCGGTATCCGCCTCCGTTTTCGATCGTCGCGTTGGCAGAGTTCTTCGCTCGTCCGGGAAACTCCGGCTAGAGAGGTGGCAGACACATCTGATGAAGCCGACCGAGGCCGAGCCTGGAATGCCGCAGCTCTCGACGACGCTGCGGCGGCCACCGGTCGGTACGCCATGTCTACTGCGGTGTATGAGGCCGAAGACACCGTGATGGGTCGTGTGGTGGCGGTGAAGCTGCTGGCGGCCCCGTACTCGCAGAACCAGGTTTTTAGGCAGCGGCTGTACCGGGAGGCGCGTGCCGCGGGGAGGCTGCATGAGCCGCATGTGGTGCCCATCCAACCAGTGCGGGGAGATCGACGGGCAGTTCTACGTAGACATGCGACTGATCGAAGGTACCGATCTGCGCGCCATGTTGACGCGGCGTGGCCTGCTGAGCTCGGCACGGACGGTGGCGATCGTACGCCAGATCGCCGCCGCGCTTCCCCAGCGCGCCTTCTCCGACGAATGTGCCGCCCCTGCGGATAGCCGACCGGTACGTGGCTGGGCGTAAGCATCGCTGACGACGCTCAGCGCCGCGACCTCGCTGACAAAGTCGGCTACGGCTCCGCTACCACCCCACCCGGTGACCTCACATCGCCGGACCGGCAGACGCCACCGCGAGTCGGCCCCGATTCCCCGTTCCGGCAAAGGAAATTGAAGGACTCGTGGCGACCGGGACTGGCGACAGCCCGGGCTGGGCCGTTGCCGACCTGGATGAAGGCAATGGACCTCGGGAATCGCGCCTACCGGTCGTCCAGCTTGACCGTGACGGTCACCTGGCCCTGATCGTCGCGGGTCGCGACGGCGTGCCCGGTTCGGTCGGTGCCGTTGAGCCGCAGCGTAATCGGGCCGCCGCCGCCCAGGAAGTTTCGCCACCAGTTCTTGGCGCCGGGAAGCCCGACACCGATGACAACCTCGTCACCGACCCGCCGGTAATTCACCGGTGTGGTGAACGTCTTGCCTGAGCGACGGCCGACGTAGGAAATCATCACCAGGTTTCGGCGCACAACGTTGCCCAACAGGGGCACATCGATAAGCTTCGCCGCGACAGCGTTAAAGGCGGGCACTATCGGGGTACCGAATATTCCGCGGCGCATCACAATCTCCTTGGGCCGAGCGATGCTCGCCAGCCTAGCCGGGCCTCAGCCCACGCTTCAGTACGTCGACCCGAAGGCGGGGCAAATCACGTTCCGGGACTATGCGGAGCGGTGGCGGGGAATGCAGGTACAGCGGCTCAGCTCACAGGCGCACGTCGAGACAATGCTTCGCAGGCACGCCTATCCGACGCTGGGCGACCGCTGCCTTTCGTCGATCATGCCCAGCGATATACAGGCGTGGGTAAAGGGCCTGGCGCTGGCCCCGGCCACGGTCGGGGTGGTGCACGGCATAGTTTCCACGGTGATGAAAACGGCGATCCGGGATCGGCGGATCGCATCAAACCCGTGCGACGGAACGAAGTTGCCGAAGGTGCAGCGCAAGCAGGTGGTGCCGCTGGTGACCGAGCAAGTGGAAGCGGTCCGTGCCGTCCTTCCCCCGCAGCTACAGGCGCTCGTCACGCTGGCGGCGGGGACCGGCATGCGTCAGGGGGAATGCTTCGGGTTGACAGTGGCCGCGTGCGGTTTCTTGAGCGCGTGGTGACGGTGGACCGGCAGCTCGTCACGGTGCAGGGCCGGGCACCGGAATTGGCTCCGCCTAAGACGCGGGCCAGCAACCGGACAATTCCATTGCCCCGGGTGGTTGTGGACGCGCTGGCGGCACATCTAGCGGAGTTTCCCGACGGCCCTGACGGCCTGGTGTTCACTCTGGCGGGGAAGCCGATAACCCGGTCGGTGTTCGGGCACAAGTGGCGCGCTGCGGTCAAGGCGGCTGGGCTTCCTGCCGGGACGGGCTTCCACGCCTTGCGCCACTAATACGCAAGCCTGTTGATCCGTCACGTGGAGAGTGTGAAGACGGTCCAGTCACGGCTCGGCCACGCCAGCGCGGTCGAGACGCTGGACACTTACAGCCATCTGTGGCCCGATTCTGACGACCGGACGCGGGACGCGATTGATTCGGTGCTCGGATTTACTGCGGACGCACTGCGGATGGAGGCGGCTCCGACCAGCTGAATATGCAGGTCGCAGACGTAAGGCGGACGAGTTGGCCTGTAAGCCGGATTCTGTTCCCCGCCGCCGCGGCATAAGCAACGGCGGCGGAGCGGCGACCATCCATCTGGGCACACCGTTGCCGGGTGCCTCGAGCGGCCTACCCGCAGGCTCGGGCGAGCAACCCTCGAACGCCTGCGCGGCCGCACTGGGTGCGGCCTTCTTGGCCTTGCTTCGGGTGGGGTTTGCCTAGCCATTCCGGTCACCCGGAATGCTGGTGCGCGCTTACCGCACCGTTTCACCCTTACCACCGCGGGGGTGGCGGTTTGTTTTCTGTGGCACTTTCCCGCGAGTCACCTCGGATTGCCGTTAGCAATCACCCTGCTCTGTGAAGTCCGGACTTTCCTCGACTCGACGCCGGCGGACCGACGCGAGCCGCGGCCGCCCGGCCAACTCGTCCGCGACGATCCACGGTACCCGCAGCGGAATCTGCTGACCAGCGGCCATTGGGCCGCGGCCCCATCTATTCAATCATTGCCTAAATAGCGATGTTGGTGTCACGCTGAGCCCATGACAGACACGGAAGGCTTCGTCGATCAGTCGGTGATGGGTCTCGCTGAGCCTCAGCCGATGTACAAGGCGTTGCGGGAAACGACCCCGGTGTTCCGGTCGCCTCAGGCGGTGGTCCTGAGCCGCCTCGCCGACATCGAGATGGCGCTCAAGCACACCGAATTGTTCTCGTCGAACATGGACGCGGTCGACCTCGGCAACATCCGCCCGATGATCCCGCTGCAAATCGACCCGCCCGAGCACGCGAAGTACCGCCGCGTCCTCGATCCACTGTTCACGCCGCGGGAGATGGCCCGGCGCGAACCCCGTGTCACCGACCTCGTCAACGAGATGATCGACCGCTTCGCCGGCCGGGGCGAATGCGACTTCCACGAAGAGTTCGCCGTCCCGCTTCCGTGCACCGTCTTCCTGCAATTGCTCGGCCTGCCGCTGGATGACCTCGACAAGTTCCTGGTCTGGAAGGACCACATCATCCGCCCCGAGGGCGACTCCGGCTTTGACCGCCGCCACGACACCTGCGCAGGCACGGCGCAACAGATCTACGACTACTTCGACCGCGCCATCGACGACCACATCGCCGGCCCGCGCGACGACGTGCTATCCGCCATGATCGCGGCGAACTTCAAAGAGGACGGCGGGACACTATCCCGCGAGGAGCTGCTCGACGTCTGCTTCCTGTTCCTCATCGCGGGGCTGGACACCGTGACGGACTCCCTGGACTGCTTCTTCGTGTACCTGGCACGCCATCCCGACCACCGTCACCAGCTCGTCGAGCAACCCGAGATCCTGCCGAGCGCCATCGAGGAGCTGTTGCGTTGGGAGACGCCGGTGCCCGGCGTCGCCCGCGTCGCCATCCAGGACACCGAGGTGGGCGGATGTCCCATCAGCAAGGGCGAACGGGTCAGCCCGTTGCTGGGTGCGGCCAACACCGACCCGGCCGAGTTTCCCGACCCGGAACTCGTGGACTTCAACCGCAACCCGAATCGGCACCGCGCGTTCGGCGGTGGTCCGCACCGCTGCCTGGGATCCCACCTGGCTCGCATGGAGCTGCGGGTGGCGCTGCGCGAATTCCACCGCCGCATCCCGGATTACGAGATCAAGCCCGGCACGCAGCTGACGTACACCGCCGCGCTGCGGTCGGTGGAGTCGCTGCCCTTGGTGTTCCCGGTGTCATGACCCGCCTCGGCGTCGACGCCGACCGCTGCACGGGGCACGGCCGCTGCTACACCTTGGCGCCCGACGTCTTCGACGCCGACGACGTGGGCCACTGCGTCGTGCTCGTCGAGGAAGTCTCGGGCGAACTAGAGGCGCAAGCCGTCGCCGGTGAACAGAACTGCCCGGAGCAGGCAATTACCCTGTCGCGCTGAGGGTTACGCGAAGCACACCACGCTGCGCGCACCCCGCCCGGCGGTCATGTCGGTGAACGCGGCCTCGACGTCGTCGATGCCGATCCGCCGCGTGACCAGCGCTTCGAGGTCGAGCTTGCCGCGTTGGGCGAGCGCGGCGAGCACCGGGATGTCGCGCGCCGGGTCGCTGGCGCCGTAGACGCTGCCCTGGATCGCCTTGCCGTCGGCCATCAACGACAGCGCGGGAAACGTCACCTCCTCGGCGATTCCGGCGGCGCCCACCAAGGTGACCTTGCCGCCGCGACGGGTGGCTTCGTAGGCCAGGCGCATCGTGGCGGGCTTGCCCACCACCTCGATTCCGTGATCGACCCCGAGGCCCCCGGTGAGGTCGCGCACGGCGGCGACGAGGTCGACCTCGCTGGCGTCGATGGTGTCGGTTGCCCCGTTGGCCGCCGCGGCGGGAAGCTGGCCGGCGGCCCGGTCGGCGGCGATGATCGGCGCCGCGCCGGCCAGCCGCGCACCTTGGATTGCGGCCAAACCCACACCGCCGCAACCGATCACGAGCACACTCTCCCCCGGGCGCACGGCCGCCGTGCGCATCACCGCGCCGACCCCGGTGGTGACGCCGCAGCCCAGCAGCGCGGCGAGGTCGAGCGGCAGCGACTCGTCGACCGGCACCACCGCCGCGGCCGGCAGCAGCGTCTCCTCGGCCAGCGAACCGACACCCATCCCCGGCCACACGGGGGCGCCGGCGCCCTCGGCGTACGGGCCGCCGTAGGCGTGGTCGTAGCCGTGCACGCACAGCTGGGCCTCGCCGCGCAGGCAATGCGGGCAGGACCGGCAGGGCACGCTCCAGGTCAGCACCACGTGGTCACCCGTGCTGACCGTGCCGACGTCGGCGCCGACCTCGGCGACGATCCCCGCGCCCTCGTGCCCGAGCGTCGACGGCAGCAGCGTCGGTATCGCTCCGTCGCGCAACGACAGATCGCTGTGGCACACGCCGCTGGCGTGCAATCGCACCCGTACCTCGTGACCGCGCAGGGGCCTTAGCGCGAGCTCCTCCACCGCCGTGGGTTGTCCGACCTCGCGCAGCACGACGGCTTTCATCGGACCGGGCCTGTGATCTGCGTCATAGCGACATACGATGACGGGACAACCGCACCGGGTCAAGGGAGACGGGTCATGACGGGATCAACGACGATCACGCGGGAAAGCCAAACTGCCGGCGACGAGCCGGTGCTGACGATCGGTGGTGAGCCGCAACCCGGCGCCGCGGGCACCTATCCCGTGCACAACCCGGCCCGGCCGGCCGAGACCGTCGGCCACGCACCGGCCGCCGACCGCGCCCAGCTCGACGCCGCGGTGTCGGCGGCAAGGCGCGCGGCGCCGGAATGGCGGGCGCTCGGCGTCGCCGAACGGGTCGCCGCCGTCTCGGTCGCCGCGGCGGCGGCCGCCGAACAGCTGGCCGTCCGCGACGGCGCGCGGCTGTACACCCGCGAGCACGGCAAGGTGCTTTCCGAGGCGAACTTCGAGATCAGCACCGGGCCGGGGCTGGCCGCGCTGATCGGTTCCATGGCCCAGGAGGCGCTGGCGCCCGAGCAGGTCGACCCGGGTTCGGCATTTCCGCGGCTGCACCGGGAGCCGTTCGGCGTGGCCGCGCTGGTACTGCCGTTCAACTGGCCGCTCGCGCTGACCATGACGAAGCTGGCGTCGGCGTTGACCGCGGGCAACACCGCCGTCGTCAAGGTTCCGCCGAGCTGTCCGCTGGCGGCGCTGCGGCTCGCCGGGGCGCTGGCCGCGGCGCTGCCGCCGGGAGTGGTGAACGTCCTCTCCGGACCTGGCAGCGAGCTCGCCCAGGCGCTGGTCACCCACCCGGGCATCGACCTGATCTCGCTGACCGGCGGCGTGGCCACGGGGCGCGCCGTCATGGCGGCCGCCGCGCCGCGCCTCACCCCGGTACTGCTCGAGCTCGGCGGCAACGACGCCGCGATCATCGCTTCGGACATCGCGGTCACCGACGAGCTGGTGGAGCGGCTGGTGGCGGCGACCTATACCACCGGCGGTCAGGTCTGCATGGCGATCAAGCGGCTGTATGCGCCCGCGGAACGGGTCGGCGAGCTGGCCGAGGCGGTGCTCGCGCGCTGCGAGCGGGAGGTGATCGGCGACGGCCTCGCCGAGGAGACCACGCTGGGTCCGCTGCACACCGCCGCCGGGCGCGACAGGGTCGCCGCGCTGGTCGGAGACGCCGAGGCCGGGGGCGCGTCGGTGCGCACCGCGGGGCGGATCCGCGAGGCCGACGCCGGCGCCGGTGGCTACTTCGCGCTGCCGACCGTCGTCACCGGCCTCGCCCCGGACTCGCGACTGGCCACCGAGGAGCAGTTCGGCCCGGTGCTGCCGATCTTCGGCTACGACAGCATCGAAGACGCCGTAACCGCCGCCAACGCAACGGAATTCGGCCTCACCGCATCAGTCTGGACCGGTGACGACGCGCTCGCCGACCGGATCGCGAGCCAGCTCGTCGCCGGCACGGTCAGCGTCAACTGCCACGGACTTGCCGCCCAGGACCCGCGCCTGCCGTTCGGCGGCTGCGGGCAGTCCGGCCTCGGCCGGGAACTCGGCGTCGACGGGATCCGGGCGTTCACCCAGCCACGGACGTTCGTCCGGCATCCCGTCCCGCGCTAGCTCATCGTCGAGTGTGCGCTGGCGGCTTCGCGAGTGCGCTCAGGGCGGAAAATCCGCGAAATCTTCGCCCTGGACGCACACTCGAAGCCCAGGACGCACAGCGTCTATTCCGAGACCGCGTCCAGCTCTGTTCGGACCCGGTCGATTTGGTCGTAGGCGTAGGTCGCCGCGGCAGCGATCGTCATGGTTTCTCCCTTGCGAGCGAGCGATTGGTAGGTATTGTCGCCGAGGACGTCGCGGAGGTGGTCAATCGTCGCGCTGAGTTGGGGGTAGCTCGCAAACGTAAAGGCGGACGCGGCGAACCCGCAGATGGTCGCGGCCTGTTCGTGGTGCCCGAGGCGATCCAGCTGACAGGCGAGGATTGCCAGCGGGTTTCGCAGGTTGGCCACATTGCCGGAGTCGTCGTAGTGCTGGATCGCCACCGTCAGATATTCGACGAACTGGATGGGGTTGGTTTCGGTAGCCGCACCGATCAACAGCGTTGCCGCCGTCGCCGATTCCATCTGCCGGTTGCCGCTCTCCCGGGCGGTCGTCAGGGCTCGGCGTAGGGCGTCATACGCGGCGACGGGATCCGCGTCTTGGTAGGCAAGGCCGTGCGCCAAGAGCGCGAAGCAAGCCGTCATCGGATTCTGAGTGCAATCGGCTTCGGCGAGCAGCCCTTGCGAAACCATCCTCGCTTCGTCACCCTCGCCCAAGAACCACAACGCCATAACCAGACATGCGCGGGTGATCGTCAGGGGGCCCGCATCCGCCGCTATCGCACGGCGGCACAGATCGGCCCACCGGTCGGACTGACCGGCGTGGCTGTACACAATGCCGGTCGAAATTTGTAGCTCGTATGGAACCTCGTCGAATCCTCCGCGCTGCGTTATCTGGTGGCTGGCGTCGAGGTAGCCGACGGCGTCGTCGACCCGTCCGGCCGCGTGGCACTGCGCTGCCACCACATAAAGCTGCGCAAGCCGCGGATGGTCGACCTCGCGCGCAGGTTCAATGAGCTCCTCGGCCCACGCGACGGGCTCGTACTGTTCCACTAAAAGACCAAGCATCGTCGCGTGGATGGCGATGGCGGCGGCGGTGTCTAGGTCGCTGTGGTCGGCTGCCCACCGAAATGCCGTGCGCAGATTGGCCAGTTCGACACCGAACCAGTTGTAAGCCTCGCGCTGTCGGGGGCTGTCCCATAGGGCCATGATGTCGGCTTCACGCCCGGCGAAGTAGCGGGCATGCGCGGTCCGGACCTCGGGTGCCGCACCGGAAGCGACGAGTTGCTCCTCGGCGAACTGACGGATGGTCTCCAGCATCGAAAATCGAGTCCGCTCCGACGTCCGGTCGGCGACCACCAGCGACTTGCGCACCAGCGCATCCAGCAGATCCAGCGTGGCGAGTTCGTCATCACAATCGGCCACCGCGCACGCGGCGGAGAGATCGAACCCGCCAGCGAACACCGAACACCTTGTCAGTAAAGACTTTTCGGCATCGTCGAGGTGATCGTAAGACCATGCCACGGCGTGGCGCAGGGTTTGGTGACGTTCTAGGCCGCGCCGCGACCCGACCAGCAGCCGAAACCGGTCATCGAGGCGATCCCGCAGTTCGGCGACGGTCATCGAGAGCAGACGCGATGCGGCCAGCTCGATGGCCAGCGGGATGCCGTCGAGACGGCCGCAAATCTCGATGACCGCCTCCACCTCACCGGTCGTGGCCATCGAGAACCCGGAAGCGACGCTGCGGGCGCGCTCGACGAACAAATCCACCGCTGCAGAATCGATGCCCGCGCCAACGCCCAGCGAGGGCACGAACCACAACTGCTCGTCGACGACCCCCAACCCTTCGCGGCTCGTGGCCATAATCGTCACCGTCGCGGACCGCGCGAGGATCGCCTCGATGAGATCGGCTGCGGCGTCACGCACATGCTCGCAGTTGTCGAACACCAAGAGCCGGACCCTGCCCTCCAACGCGGCGGCCACCGAGTCGCTGACACTCATTCCGGGTTGTTGGGCGATGCCCAGCACCGCGGCCACCGCGTCGGGCACCGACGCCGGATCGGTGACCGCGGCCAGTTCGAAAAGCCAGACACTGTCCGGGAATTCATCGGCCATCCGTGAGGCGACCTCCACCGCCAGCCGGGTCTTGCCTACTCCGCCGACACCGGTCAACGTCACGAGCCGATGCGCCTTGACCGCGGCTTGCACCTCGTCGAGTTCGGACGCGCGCCCGATGATGCTGGTCGCCGCGCGCCGCAAGTTTCCCGGACGAGTATCCAGCGCCCGAAGCGGCGGAAACTCGGCCCGCAGTCCGCGTGCTCGGACCTGAAACACGCCAACCGGCGTCGGCAGGTCCCGCAACCGTCGCGGCCCCAGATCTGCCAGGTCGACCCCACTGAGCAGCCCCGCCGTCGATTCGGCCAGCAGGATCTGACCGCCATGCCCGGCGGCCATCACCCGTGCGGCACGGTTCAGCACCGCGCCGAAGTAGTCCCCCTCCCGCAGTTCGGCCTCGCCGGTCGCAATGCCCATCCGTACCGGCAACTCCAACGACTGCTGCGCAGCCACCGCCGCATCCACCGCGGACATCGGCGACGCGAACGCGGCGACCACACCGTCACCGGTGTGCTTGAACACATGGCCGTCATGCTTTGCGATCGCGGTGCGCAGCACCTCGTCATGCGCCACCAGCGCATTCCGCATCGCATCCGCGTCGGCTTCCCACCGACGGGTCGAACCCTCGATATCGGTGAACAGAAACGTCACAACCCCAGAAGGCGGGCCGCCCGCGGACACCCGCACAGGATGTCACACCGAGCCCACTACCAGCCAGCAAACGGCGCCTGCCGTTCGAGACAAGCCGGGCAGGCCTAGATTCCCAGTACCGTGCCAAGGGCCGACGGCAGCATGCCGGTGCCGCTGGTTCGCCTGCACGGCAACGTATTTGCGGTCAGCGATGGGAACGCGAGTACAGTAACTCCGATGGCTGCCGCCCCGTCGAATGAGCGGATGATCGCCGGCGTCGCCGCCGCGTCCGTCTCGCTTGGGGTAGCCCAACTGGTGGGCATCCCGTTCGGTGCGCGGGCCGACGCGCGCACTGCGATCGGCTCAGCGGTTGTCGACCTGACACCCGGGCCCATCAAAGAGTGGGCGATTCAGACGCTGGGCTCCCTGGACAAGCTCTTCTTGGCCGTCGTGGTGCTCGTGGTCATCGCCACGATCGGCGCGATCGCCGGCACCGTGGAAACTCGGCGGCGCCCACTCGGCAGCGCCGCGATCGCGGCGGCGGGCGTCCTCGGATGCGTCGCCGTGCTGTCGCGGCCGGGCGCGACGGCGCTCGACACGATCCCCACTGTCGCGGGCGCCGCCTGCGGTGTGGCGGCCCTACGCGTGCTCACCCGCCGGTTCTGGCCCGGCCCGGCAGACCCGGAAGACCCGGAAGACCGAGCCGTCCACGACGAGCCGGACGCCGGAAGGCGCAGGTTGCTCGTCTACGGATTGCTCGGATTCGGAGTTGTGAGTGGCGTGGTGGGTGCGGTCATCACGCGGTTGGTGCACTCGGTGACCGCTGACCGCAGCACCTTCGCAATTCCCCGACCGCGCACACCGGCGCCACCGATACCTGCAGATGTGCAACCGAAAGGCGTTGCGCTACCGAGCTTTGTCACGAGCAGCGCCGACTTTTACCGGGTGGACACCGCACTCATTGTTCCCCAACTCAGCCACGGCGACTGGCGGCTGCGCATCCATGGCATGGTGGACCGCGAAGCCACCTACAGCTTCGACGACCTCACCCACTTCGATGCCGTCGAAACGGTGACGACGTTGACCTGCGTTTCGAATCCCGTTGGAGGCAACCTGATCTCGACGGGTCTCTGGACGGGCTACCGGGTGGCTGATCTGCTGGCGGTGACCGGCGTGCACGCGGATGCCGATATGGTGCTCTCGACATCGATCGACGGGTTCACCGCCGGGACGCCAGTGCAGGCGCTGACCGATGGCCGCGACGCACTCCTGGCGGTCGCCCTCAATGGTCAGCCGCTGCCGATCGAGCATGGCTATCCGGCCAGGCTGGTAGTACCCGGGCTCTACGGGTACGTGTCGGCCACCAAGTGGGTCGTCGAGATGGAGCTCACCCGCTTCGACAGAGCGGAGGCGTACTGGACGCGGCAGGGCTGGGCGCCGCGTGCACCCATCAAGACCGAGTCGCGGATCGACGTGCCGAAAGGCGGCCAGAAGGTGCCGATGGGGCCCGTGGTGTTTGGCGGTGTCGCCTGGGCGCAGAATCGTGGCGTGCGGGCCGTTGAGGTCCTCATCGACGACGGCGTGTGGCAGCCCGCCGAACAAGGCGCGAGCTATTCCAACGGGACGTGGCGGTTATGGAGCTTCCCGTGGCAGGCGAAAAGCCCTGGGAAGCACTCCATCACCGTGCGTGCCACCGACAACACCGGGGCTGTCCAGACGGCAGATCGAGTTGGTACGGTTCCGGACGGCGCCACCGGCTGGCACACGGTGGACTTCACCGTGGCGGAGCGATGAGGCGCTGTTTCGGTGCTATTTGGAAGAGAGTTTCCGCCAGCTGAACACCGCGATCACGAGGCCGATCAACACCGTGATCGGACCGATGATGGACCAGGTCGTGGTGTTGCTCATCGGGCTACCACCAAGCACTCCGAATCCCTGGAGTGCCCAGATCAGACCGAACAGCGCGACGATCAACCCGAACGCGAATGTAGCGACGAAAGTCCTTCTCATACAGGGAGGCTACGCGACCGGGCAGGGCCGCAGAAGGTTTGAGACTCTCGAAACCCGTCTATTCCGAGACGGCATGCAGTTCTCCTCGGGCCTGGTTGATTTTGTCGAGGGCGTACCGCGCGGCACCCGCGTTCGCCATCGACGCGCCGGCTTCGCTCAGCGACTCGTAAACGTTGTCGCTCAGCACTTCGCGTAGATGGGCGATCGTCACGTCGATTTCGGGAAAAGTGGCTAGTGCGAAAGCGCTAACTGCGAACCCTGCGATGGTCGCGGCCGCCTCATACTGTCCGATCCGATCGAAGTGGGTGGCCAGAACTGCCAGTGGGCTGACCATGTGAGAGTAGCTACCCGTGTCGAAGAAGTTCTTGATCGCAAGGGTCAAGAAGTCGAGGGCGTCCACCGGGTCGCAGTTCGCGGCGGCGAAGGCCGACAAGTTCACCGCGAGGTACGACTCGATCATCCGGTTGCCGCTGGTCTGAGCGATCGTCAGACCCCGGCGCAGCGCTTCGTATGCCGCTGTGGGACTGGCGTCGCGCCAAGCGTAGCCGTACGCAAGCATTGCAAAAGCCTGAGCACCCGGGTTGTCGGTTGCATCCGCGGCCTTCAGCAGATCCTCGGAAGCCGACTTCGCCTCGTCTAACTCGCCCGCGGTTGTCAATGCCATGACCATGGAGCCGCGATTAAAGGCGTTCATACCTTCTCCGAGCGCGAACCGTTTGCGGCAGAGCTCCAGCCACCGGTCGATGGAGCCAACGGTGATATATGTGCCACCCAGCGCCGTCGGCTCGATGTCGTACAGCATCCGATCGAAATGACCGGTACCGAGCATCGCCACGCCCGCGTCGGCGTATTCGACACCATCGTCCAATCTGCCGGTCCGGTAACACTCGGCCGATATCACATAGAGCTGGCCTAACCGCGGATGGCCGACCGCTCGAGCACGATCGATCAGCTCCTCGGCCCATGTCGACGGCTCATGCTGCTCAATCCATCCGCCGAGAAATCCGGCGTAGACGGCGATCGCGGCCGCGGTATCGAGGTCGTCATGAGCGTCTGCCCAACGGAAAGCGGTACGCAGGTCGGCCAACTCGGTGATCAGCCAAACAAACGCCTCACGCTGGCGCGGGCCGTCCCACAGCGCCAGCACGTCGCCTTCCCGTTCGGCGAAGTAGCGGGCGTATGCGTTACGCGTTGCCTCGCCGTCGCCCGAGGCCGCGAGTTGTTCCTCGGCGAATTGCCGGATCGTCTCCAGCATCGAAAACCGGTTCCGTTCGGACGCTCGGTCGGCGATGAGCAGCGACTTGCGCACGAGGGCATCCAGCCGATCAAGAATGATGTACTCGTCGACGTCATCGGATCCGACTACAGCGCACGCACTTTCGATGTCGAAGCCACCCGAGAAGACCGAACACCTTTGCAACAAAGACTTTTCGGCGTCGTCCAGAAGGTCATAAGACCACGCCACCGCGTGACGCAGCGTCTGGTGGCGTTCCGATCCGCGCCGTGACCCCACCAGCAGTTTGAATCGGTCATCGAGACGATCACGCACCTCCGCCGCCGTCATCGACGCCATCCGCGAGGCCGCCAACTCGATCGCCAATGGGATCCCGTCGAGGCGGCGACAAACGTCCTCCACCGCGGTCGTCTCGCCGGCCAACGACCCCGAAACCACGCTTCGAGCGCGTTCAACGAAGAGCTCCGCGGCGGCACCGACATCCAGAGGTGGCACCCGCCACAACCGCTCGTCGGCGACGCCGATTCCCTCGCGACTAGTGGCCAAGACTTTCACGGTCGCCGAGGCCGCGAGGATCGCGTCGACCAGATCTGCGACGCTGTCAACCACGTGCTCGCAGTTGTCGAACACCAGCAGCCGCAACCGGCCCTCCAAAGCGGATGCCACCGACTCGCTGACGTCCTTGCCAGCTTGCTGAACTATGCCCAGCACCGCCGCCACCGCATCGGGCACCGCGGCGGGATCGGCAACAACGGCCAGTTCGAAAACCCATACGCCGTCCGAGAATTCGTCGGCCAGCTGTGTCGCGACTTCCAATGCAAGCCTGGTCTTTCCGACACCGCCGACTCCGGTCAAGGTGACGAGCCGATGTGAACGCAGGGCCGCTCGCACGTCGGAGAGTTCGGTCTCGCGGCCTATGAGGCTCGTAGTAGGGGGTCGCAAGTTCCCTGGGGCCGGGTCGAGATTCCGCAGCGGCGGAAACTCTTTGGATAGGCCCGGCGCTTGCAGTTGAAATACCGTGATGGGGCTCGGTATGTCTCTCAGCCGCCGCGGGCCCAAATTGAGCAGGTCAATTCCGCTGAGGAGAGCCGCGGTTGTGTCCGCGAGCAGGATCTGACCGCCATGCCCGGCGGCCATCACGCGCGCCGCACGGTTGAGCACCATGCCGAAGTAGTCGCCCTCACGCAGCTCGGCCTCGCCGGTCGCCAGCCCCATGCGGACTGGCAATCGCAGCCGCCGCTGGGCGCCGACGGCGGCGTCAACCGCGGATTTCGGCGATGAGAACGCCGCGCATACCCCATCACCGGTGTGCTTGAACAGAAAGCCGCCGTGCCCCTCGATCGCGGCGCGCAACACGTCGTCGTGGGCAAACAGGGCCGACCGCATCCCAGCCGCGTCTGACTCCCACCGACGGGTCGACCCCTCAATATCGGTGAACAAAAACGTCACAACACCCGAAGGCGGGCCGCCCGGGGGCACATGCAAAGGATGCCACACAGCCCATGTCAAAGCTGGCAACCGAAACAAGCTTCCGAGACGCTCATATATCGCCTGTTCCAAGACGAGCTGGGCACCGCTCTCAACCGATCGCCGTTACGGCCAACCAATCCACGGCGCCCTCGGTGACGATCGTGTCGTCCGGCCAGCGGTTCCGGGAGTTGGAGATGGACCGAATCGTCGTCGACGGCAACTTGTCACCCCGGTATCGCAAGGCGTCCAGTTCCTGCGCCCACTACGACGACACCGACGTCAGGAGCCGACCAGTCTTGTCCCGGGTACCGCGACATCTGTTTCCAACAGACCGGCGCCTATGGCCCCGGCGATACGAAGATTAGGTAGTCGACTACGCGTGTGATGCGAGGCGGCGCCACCAAGACTTCGTGGTGAAGGTACTTCACCGACGACCTCTGGGGACCACAATGACCACCACGGTTGATGCGCCGATCTGCCCGAATGTGTTTAAGGCCGGCCTCCCGACGGTTGACTATGACCATTGCCAGAGCCCCGACGAGGCCCACGACATCATCAACGCGGCGCGGAGCGAGGCCCCGATTGCGATCGGCCCGCACGGGCCCGAGCTGCTGACCTATGAATTGGTGCGGACCGTGCTGCGCGACCCACGGTTCCGCGTGCCTCAAGGCATGTTCCTTGCGTCCCAAGGCATCGCCAGTGGCCCGTTATGGGAGCGGGTCGCGACGAACCTGATCAGTCTCGACGGGCCCGAGCATAACCGGCTACGCCGATTGGTGGCCAAAGCCTTCACACCGCGAGCCACCGCGCGGCTCCGCTCGACGATCATGGCGGTGATCACCGAACTGATGGACCGCCACACCCCCGCGGGGCGCTGCGAGGTGGTCACCGACATCGCCCGCCAATTTCCAATCCCGATCATCTGCGCGCTGCTGGGCGCCCCGGCCGACGATTGGAAGCTGTTCTCAGACTGGACCGACGACATCTTCAAGGCCTTCAGCTGGGACGTCGCCGCCCACCAGCGGACCATTTTGGCGGCGTGGGACGAACTCGACGCCTACATCGACGACATGGTCGCCCAGCGGCGGCACACGCTGACCGACGACCTGATCTCCGAGCTGATCCGCGCCGAGGACAACGGCGATCGCCTCAGCGCCGACGACCTACGGATGCTCGCAGCGGGCTTGCTGATGGCCGGCACCGACACCACCCGCAACCAGCTGGCGGCCTCGGTGCACGTGCTGTGCGATCACCCCGACCAATGGGCGCTGCTGGCCCAGCATCCGGAGCTCGCGAACAACGCGGTCGAAGAGACGATGCGACATTCACCGATCGCGGCCGCCACCCTGCGCACCGCCCGCGAGGACGTCCAAATCGCCGGCGTCGTGATCCCCGCCGGCACACTGGTCATCGCCAACACCGCCGCGGCGAACCGCGACCCCACCGTCTACGACGACCCCAACCGCCTCGACATCACCCGTAATGCAGCCCCGGCAATGCAGACGTTCGGCGCCGGCATGCACTACTGCCTCGGCGCGAACCTGGCCAGGCTTGAGCTCGCCGAAGCCCTGGTCGTCATGACGCAGCGCATGCCCAACGCCCACCGGACCGGCCCCGCGCCGTGGAAACCCCTCACTGGAATGAGCGGACCGACAACGCTGCCAATCGAATTCGACTCGGCGACGAGGCCGGTGCGGGATGTCAGCCCCAGCTTGGTGTAGATATCGCAATCATGGCATCGCCTCGGCCCACTTCATGTGTCCCTCGAAGCCCAACGATGTCGCCATGCCGCGGTAGCGGTCACGATAGTCGCGGTAGGCGGCCTCGTCTCCGCGGGCGCGGGCCAGCAGCGCCCTCAGTCGCAGCAATGAGATCTCGTGCAGTATGAAGCCAGGATCAGTCGGCGCAGCCGCCAACTGATCAATCGCGCTTGCGGCCTCGTCGAGATCGCCTTCGCCGCCGCGTTGTAGCAGCGCCTCCACCAGGACACTGGTGGCCAGCGCGGTCCAGATGCACCCGCCGGAGTTGAACAACTCGTCGGCGACAGTGCGAGCCAATTCGATGGCGCCGCCGATGTCGCCGGTCCGCGCCTTTTCCCGCGCGATGTGTACGTCGATTAATGGCAGATTGTTCAAGGCGAACCGGTTGTTGGCGCACCGCTCTCGCACCTTGGCGAGCAACTCAAAGCCACGTGTGCGCGCGGGACCGTCCTGATATGCCAGAGCGAGGCCATGAACTCCCCGAGCCAGGTCAAGGGCAAGATCGTCACCCGATTGCTCAGCTATTGACAGGAATTCCGCCGTGTCGCGCAGGGCCGCTGCATCGGACAGCAGCACCCCGTACGGGATCGCGGGGCCGTACGTGAACCACATGACACCGCCAATTGCCCCTGGATCAGTCAAGAGCGCACGCGCGGTGGTGATGGCCTGGTCGAAGTCATCTCTCCAGCCGGCAATGCCCATGCACCATCGGGCGAAACCGCGCGTGGTGATTGCGAGCGTCAAGGGAGATTCGAAGATCAGGTCGCCTTTGGCGGGATCACCCTCGGCAAGGTCGATGGCGAGCTGGGCGAACCGAAGCACGTCGGCCATTTCGGCGGTGTCATGTTTGGGAAGCATTGCGGCATAGGCCAGCGCGACCGTCAACATTGAATCGCCGATGGCCTCCAGCAGTTCGACGAGTTCGTCGGCGAGCTCCGATGCCTCCCGGCGGTTCGCTTTCATTGTCTGCCACGTCATTTGGCCCGCCATCCCGATGGCGAGCGACTGCTGATCAGCCGCGGCGGTGCACAACTCACGCAGCTCTTCAAACCCGGTGTCGGCGCCACTGCCGCCCACCCGATATGCCTGCGCGCACAAGAGTGTTCGGGGCGCGATACTCATGGTCAAACGATCAGGATCGTCTTGAGCCAGCCGATCGGTGACCCGCCGAGCCCGCCGCCAACTCGTCTGTGCCGCGACCATGTCGCGGAAGGCGGACCACGTGCCGGCACGCATGTGCCAGTCGAAGGCCGCATGCAAATCCCCTGCCGCCTCAACGTGTTCAGCGATCAGCGCCGCATTCTCGTCCGCCGATGCCCGCGCCTCTATCACTGCCGCGAGTCGTCGATGTGATTGCGCGCGAACGGATTTGAGTTGAGACTCGTAGGCAACCGTGCGGATCAGCGGATGGCAAAACGCATACTCGGCATAGGGTGCGAACCTCACCTGATTGACAAGTTCTGCCTCGGTCAGCGGTACCACGTCCACATCGGGGACCAGTGCGGCCAGCAGATCGGCGTCGAATCGCGCCCCGATGACCGCCGCGGCATTCAGCGTCTGTTTGGCCGACGCCCCAAGGCGATCTATGCGTGCGCCGATGGTGGCTTGCAGCGTGGCCGGTACGTCGACATCCTCGGCGTCACCGGACGGTTGGTAGGCGCCAGGCTGGCCGTGCAGCACGCCGCGTTCGGCCAGATCGCGCACGATTTCCTCGACGAAGAACGGGTTCCCGGCCGCGCGGCCGGCAATCTGCGCTCCCAGTTCGCCCGTCGACGACCCGGCGCCCAGTAGCTCAGTCGTCAGCGCCAGGGTGTGCGCATCGGTTAACGGCCGCAACGCAATTGTCTGGGCGCCGGGGATGCGGCCGAGCGCGCCTTGGTATTCCGGACGGTACGTGATCAGTACCAAAGATGGGATCTGGGGCACGACGCCCAGGAACTCGGCCAGCAGCGACTCGCTGATTTCATCGATCCAATGCGCATCCTCGATGACGTACACCGCCGCCTCCGGCCGGTCCACTGCTCCAGCGTTGATCAGGGCGGTCAATCGTCGGCGCCGCGCGTCGGGGGAGATGTCCGGCAGCGTCGTGGCCGCATCACGGATCCCCAGCATGTCGTCCAGCAGCAGCAGGTCTTCCGGGGCGGCAGCCGGGAATCGGTCGCGTACCTGCTTCCGCGCGGCGTCGTCGCTGAGTTCGTCGACTCCCAGTGCCGCGCGCAGCATCCGGGCTACCACGCGGAACGGGATGTCGGTGGCATGCGACTCGCAGTAGGTGCTGAACACCGGTACACCGCGACCGCCCGCCAGCGTGGCAGTTTCACGGACCAATCTGCTCTTGCCGATACCCGCCGGTCCCACGATGTTGACGATGCAGCCCGTCCCCGCGATCGCCTCTTCGAGGATCCCGCTGATGGTCGTGAGTTCCCAAGTACGCCCGACCAGTTTCGATTGGGTGCGGCGCCGCGGCTGGTGCTCGCCGATCGCCAACAAGCGCCGTGCGATCACCGTGTTGCCACCTTTGATGTGAACCAGTTCGGGCTCACCGAGGGCGGCGGCGTTCCGCACCAACCTCGCCGTCGAATCGCTCAGCATCACCCCATCCGGTGGTGCCACCGACTCCATCCGCTGAGCCATGCCGACTTGCTCGCCGATGGCCGTGTATCCCAGCGGCCCCGAACCGATCTCACCAGCGATCACCTGTCCGGAATTGAGGCCGACCCTCAGGCGCAGCTCCACGCGGTCGCGGTGTCGGACGTCGATAGCGAGCCGCTGCGCCGTTTCTTGAAGGCCCAAGGCTGCCAGGCAGGCGCGAATGGCGTGGTCCTCCAACGCTATCGGCGCACCGAACACGGCCATGATGCCATCGCCGGTGAACTTGTCCACGGTGCCGCCGTAGCGCTGGACCACCATCACCGCGCGATCGAGCAGCTCGGCCATGATCTCCCGGAGGCGCTCCGCGCCGACCGCCGCGGCGATGTCCATCGAATGAACGACATCGGCGAACAGGATAGTCACCTGCTTGTACTCCGCGGATTGCGCGGCGTGCGCCACGGGCGTGCCGCATTCACTGCAAAACTTGGCGGCCGTGCCCAAGAGCGTGCCGCACGACCCACAGCTAAGGGCCGCCGCAGTCGGTGCGCCGCGACCGTCGCCGCTGTTGTCCACCTCCGTATCGTGTCACCACTGATCAGCGCTGTCCGACATATCGCGACGCTGTCCCCGAAACAGGGGTTCCTTCGAGCGTGCCCTGAGGGATTCGCGTGTGCGCTGAGGGCGGAACATCCGCCAAATCCGCGCCCTGGCTGCACAGGGAAAGCCCAGGCAGCACAGTCGAGCGCCCCAACCTTGCATTGATTGCATAGATAGCATTGACAGCGCCGGAAATCCGACGATAGTCATCAGGTATGGCGCTGCTGCCAGACCCCGATCCCCGGCAGCGACAGCACGTGGTGATTTCGGTCGACGACCATGTCGTCGAGCCGCCCGATCTGTTCGTCGGCCGGCTCCCCGCGGCGCTGGCCGACGGCGCCCCAAAGGTCGTCGAGACCGACGGGCGGCAGGTGTGGCGCTACGAGGGCCGCGAGTATCCCAACATCGGCCTCAACGCGGTGATCGGACGGCCCCGCGAGGAATGGAGCATGGATGCCGCCCGGTTCGACGAAATGCGCCGTGGCTGTTGGGATATCGACGCCCGGATCGCCGACATGGACCTCGCCGGCATCTGGGCATCCCTGAACTTCCCGTCGCTGATCGCCGGCTTCGCCGGCACCGTCTTCTGGAAGAGCGACGACCTGCAGCTGGGGCTGGCCGCGCTGCGGGCGTGGAACGAATGGCACCTCGAGGCGTGGGCCGGTGCCTACCCCGACCGGATCATCCCGCTGCAGCTGCCGTGGCTCGCCGACCCGCAGCTCGCGCCCGAGGAGATCCGGCGCAACGCCGCGCGCGGCTTCAGGGCGGTGAGCTTCCCCGAGCTGCCGGCCCAATGCGGGATCCCGAGCCTGCACAGCGGCGTCTGGGATCCGTTCTTCGCCGCCTGCGAGGAAACCGGCACCGTCGTGTGCCTGCACACAGGCTCCGCGCAATGGGCGCCAATCCCGGCCCCGGACACGCCTTTTGAAACGATCACCACCCTGTTCCCGGTGAACGGCCTGATCGCCTGCGCGGACATGCTGTGGTCGGGCATCCCGGTGCGGTTCCCAAGGCTGAACATCACGCTGGCCGAGGGCGGTCTGGGCTGGGCGGCCATGCTCGGCGACCGCGCCGATTACGTTCTGGCGCACTCGGCTTCGGGCCACGAGGGCGGGGCGTGGAAGAGTGACCTGCTGCCCAGCGAGGTGCTGCGGCGTAACTTCTGGTTCTGCTCGATCGACGACCCGCACGCGTTCGGCGCGCTGGACGCGATCGGGGCCGACCGCATCCTCGTCGAAAGCGACTACCCACACGCCGACTCCACCTGGCCCGACACCCAACAGGTGGTGGCGCGCAACGTCGCCGGCCTGTCGGAACAAGACGCCGACCGGATCACCCACCGCAACGCGGCACAGCTGTTCCGCCACCCGCTGCCGGACGACGGGTGGCTAGGCACTTCGGCCACAGTGTAGGAGGCTTGCCATGTTGGACCTGCTCATCCGCGACGCCGAGATCGTCGACGGCACCGGTGCGCCCGCCCGCCACGGCGACGTCGGGGTCAGTGACGGGCGGATCGTCGCCGTCGGCGAGGTTGATGACATGGCCGCCAAAACCGTCGACGCCCAAGGGCAGGCGCTGGCACCCGGCTTCGTCGACCTGCACACCCATTACGACGCGCAGCTGTTCTGGGACCCGACCGCGAGCCCGTCGGTGCAGCACGGCGTCACCACCGTCTTCGGCGGCAACTGCGGCTTCACGCTGGCACCCGCGGCGTCCGAGCAACACGACTACCTCACCCGGATGCTGGCGCGGGTGGAAGGGATGCCGCTGGACGCGCTGCGGGCCGGCCTCGACTGGGGATGGGCGTCGTTCGGCGACTGGCTGGGCCGGCTCGAGGGCCGCATCGCCGTCAACGCGGGGTTCCTGGTGGGTCATTCGGCGCTGCGGCTGGCCGCGATGGGCGGCGACGCCGTCGGCGGCGAGGCGAGCCCGGATCAGATCGAAAAGATGGTCGCGGTGCTGCACGACGCGCTCGGCGCCGGCGCACTCGGAATGTCGACCTCGCAGTCGCCCACCCACAACGACGCTGCCGGCCAGCCGGTGCCGTCCCGCAGCGCATCGAGAGAAGAGCTGGTGACCCTCGCGGCCGCCCTCCGCGGCCACCCCGGTACCACGCTCGAGGCCATCATCGCCGGTTGCCTGTCGGGCTTTACCGACGACGACATCGCACTGCTCACCGACATGTCGGTGGCCGCAGACCGCCCCCTGAACTGGAACCTGCTCGGCGTCTCGGCCGCAAACCCGGACGGGCACCGGCGGCAGTTACGGGCCTCGGAGATCGCCGCGGGGCGCGGTGGCCGGGTGGTGGCGCTCACCTTGCCGCAGGCCATGAAAATCCGGCTGTCGTTCCTCTCCGGCTTCGTGCTCGACGGGCTGCCGGGCTGGCGCGGCACGATGCACCTGCCGGTGCCCGAACGGCTTGTCGCACTTGCCGATCCGGCGGTGCGCCGCCGCCTCGCCGAGGGAGCCGCCTCGAAGGAGGCCGGCATGCTGCGCGGCCTCGCGCAATGGGACCGGCTCGTCATCGTCGAGACGTTCGCACCCGCGAACGCCGACGCGACCGGCCGCAGCGTCGGCGAGGTCGCCGCCGCCCGGGGCGCCGAGCCCTTCGACACGCTGCTGGACGTCGTGATCGCCGACGAGCTGCGCACCGGGCTCAGCCCGCCGCTGACCGGTGACGACGCGGCCGACTGGCGGGCGCGCGCCGAGGTGTGGCACCACCCTGGTGCCGTGATCGGCGGCTCGGACGCGGGCGCGCACCTCGACATGATGTGCGGGGCGATCTACACGACGTCGCTGCTCGGCCGCGGTGTCCGCGAGTACCAGGTCGTGACGCTCGAGGAGGCCGTCCGGTTGATTACCGACGTGCCGGCCCGGCTCTACGGGCTGACCGAACGCGGCCGCATCGCGCCGGGCTGGCACGCCGACCTGGTGATGTTCGACCCCGCCACCGTCGACCACGGGCCCGAGCGCACGCGCTATGACCTGCCCGCGGGCGCGCCCCGCCTGGTCGCCGACGCGCACGGAATCACCTCGGTGCTGGTCGGCGGCGTCGAGGTCTGCCGCGACGGCGCCGCCACCGGTGCCCTGCCCGGCACCGTGCTGCGGTCCGGGCGCGACACCGAGACGGTGTCGGCTCATGGCTGAAGCGGCTTACCCGACCACGGAGGAATTCGACCCGGCCGGGCTGCAGGGCGGGCTGCTCATGCAGGTCGAGAACGTGCACGAGCGGTTGCGCGAGGCGCGGGCCGCCCACCCGGTGATCGTGGGAGATCCCTTCGCCGAGGTCAGCGCCGCGCAGGTCGGCGAGTTCGGCGTGACGGTCCTCGGGTACGAGGAGTGCCAGGCGGTGCTCACCCACCCCGACACCTTCTCGTCGTCGATCTACGACCGGATCATGGGCCCGGTCATGGGCCGCACGCTGCTCGAACTCGAGGGAGCCGAGCATCGGGCCAGCCGAGCGCTGGTCTCGCCGTCGTTCCGCACGGCGCTGCTGGAGCGCTGGCGCACCGAACTCGTCGAGCGGGTGGTCCACGAGCTCATTGACCGGTTCGCGCCGCGCGGGCGAGCCGAGCTGGCCCGCGAATTCACCTTCGCGTTTCCGGTCCAGGTCATCGCGCGGATCATGGGCCTGCCGCGGGAGAACTACCAGCGCTTCCAGCGGCTGTCGATCGAGTTGCTCAACGTGGTCTACGACTGGGATCGCGGCATCGCCGCGTCCGCCGAGCTGAAGGCCTACCTGGCGGAGATCCTCGCGGAGCGGCGGCGTCACCCGCAGGACGACTTGATCAGCATGCTGGCGGAGTCGGAGATCGACGGCGCGCGCCTGACCGACGACGAGATCTTCGCGTTCTTGCTGCTGATCCTGCCCGCCGGCGTCGAGACGACCTACCGCGCCTCGGGCAACCTGCTGGTCGCGCTGCTCACCGAGCCGCCGCTGCTGGCGGAGCTGCGGGCCGATCGCGGCAAGCTGCGCGGCGCCTTCGAGGAGGCCTTGCGCTGGGAGCCGCCGATCACCACGGTGGTACGACGGGCGGTCCGCGACTGCGAGCTCGGCGGGCTCGCGATCCCGGCGGGCACGACCGTCAGCGTCAGCGTCGCCGCCGCCAACCGCGACCCGGCGCGCTACCCGGACCCGGACCGCTTCGACCCCAGCCGCAAGAACATCGCCCACCTGACGTTCGGGGGCGGCCCGCACCTGTGCCTGGGCATGCACCTGGCGCGGATGGAGGGGACGGTGGCCATCAACGCGCTGCTCGACCGGCTGCCCGACCTTAGGCTGGATCCGGCCGCCCCGTCCCCGCAGGTCGTCGGCGTGGCGTTCCGTTCGCCGGACGCACTGCCGGTCGAGTTCACTCCGGCTCCGGCCTGATTGCCCGCCTCGCCCCCGCAAGCGGGAGGTACCCCCACCTCACGCCGCCTCGCGGCGTGCATCATCGCCGGGCTAGAGGTAGCCCGTCTGGTTCACCAGCCGCACCGACGACGCCCCATCTGAATAGAACTCTGCGATGCTCAGCGACGCCAGGTCAAGGTGCAACCGGTACAGGATGCCCGGCCCGGCGTCCAGGGCCAGCCGCAGCAGCATCTTGATCGGAGTCACGTGGGAGACCACCAGCACCGTCGTGCCCTGATGCGCGGCGATGATCCGTTCGCGCGCCCGCAGCACCCGGTCGAGCACCGCGTCGAAGCTCTCACCGTCCGGCGGCCTCGTGCTGGTGTCATGCAGCCAGCGCCGGTGCAGCTCCGGATCACGTTCGGCCGCTTCGGCGAACGTCAACCCCTCCCAGGCGCCGAAATCGGTCTCGATCAAGTCGTCGTCGACGGTGACGTCCAGCCCCAGCGCCTTGGCGGCCGCCGCCGCGGTGTCATAGGCGCGCTGCAGCGGCGAGGAGAACACCGCGGCGATCCCGCCGCGCTGCGCGACGTACCGCGCCGCGGCCCCGGCCTGCTGCCGCCCCACGTCCGTCAGCGCCGGGTTGCCGCGCCCCGAATAGCGGCGCTGCGCCGACAACTCGGTCTGCCCGTGCCGCAGCAACAGCAGCCGGGTCGGCGTTCCCCGCGCGCCGGTCCATCCGGGCGACGTGCTGGCTTCGGCCGCAACGCTTTTCGCGGGCTCAGTGACGGCCGGCTGGGATACGTCCGCCTCCAGCACCTTGTCGATAGCGGCCGCGGCGTCCATCGCCTCGTTGGCCAACCGATCGGCGTGCGAGTTACGGGCCCGCGGGACCCAGGTGTAGCTGATCCGGTCGAACCGCGACGCCAGCTTCCGGGCCTGCGAATGCAGTTCGATCAGGTCGGGATGCTTGACCTTCCACCGCCCGGACATCTGCTCGACCACCAGCTTGGAGTCCATGAAGACCTCGGCCTCGGTGGCGCCCAGTTTCACCGCGTCCTCCAAACCCGCGATCAGGGCCCGGTATTCGGCGACGTTGTTGGTCGCGACGCCGATGGCCTGCTTGGTCTCGGCCAGCACGGTCGAGCGGTCCGCGGTGCGCACCACCGCGCCGTAACCGGCCGGTCCGGGGTTGCCGCGCGACCCGCCGTCGCCTTCGATGACGACTTTCACTGCTCGAACCCCTTGACCCGCAACAGGATCGCGCCGCACTCCGGGCAGCGCACCAGCTCGTCCTCGGGGGCGGCCGAGATGCGGGACAGTTCGCCGCGGCCGATCTCGATCCGGCAGGCGCCGCACCGATGCCCGAGCAGTGGCCCGGCGCCCGGCCCTCCCCTGGCGCGCTGCCGCTCGTACATGGCGGACAGGGCGGGATCCAGAGTCGCGGATAGCGTGTCGCGCCGCGACGAACGTGTCTGGCGGGCCTCGTCGATCTCGGCGACCGCGGCGTCGAGGTCCCGCTGGGCGCCGGCCAGCTCGGACTGCAGCGCCTCGACCGCCCGCTGCTCGCCATCCAGCTGGGCCTGCAGCTCCTCGCGGCGCTCCATCACCTCCAGCAGGGAATCCTCCAGGCTGGTTTGACGCCGAAGCAGTGTCTCGAGCTCGTGCTGGAGATCCGACAGTTGCTTGGCGTCCGTCGCCCCCGACTTGAGCATCGAGCGGTCCCGGTCTTCACGCTGCCGCACCGCCTCGATCTCCGACTCGAATCGCGACACCTGGGCGTCCAGGTCCTCTAGCGCAATTCGGAGGGCGCCCAGCCGGTCAGCGGCGGCGTTGTGTTCGGCCCGGATCCGCTCCACTGCCTCTTGCTGGGGCAGATGGGTGGCCTGGTGCGCGATGCGAGACAGCTCCGCGTCCAGCTTCGACAACTCGAGTAGCGAAACTTGCTGTGTGACTTCAGCTTTCATGGCTGATCTCTCCAGTGCTAGTGCCAAGGTCCCAGGGATCGGTGCGGATGGTGCACACCCGGACGGGCAGCGCCGCTCCGAAACGGGACCGCAGTATGCCGGCGGCCTGCTCGCACCACGGGAATTCGCTTGCCCAGTGCGCCACGTCGATCAGGGCCACGTTCGAGGCCCGGCGATGCTCGTCGGCCGGATGGTGCCGCAGATCGGCGGTGACATAGGCCTGCACGTCCGCGCGGGCCACCGCGGCCAGCAGCGAGTCCCCGGCCCCGCCGCAGACCGCGACCCGCGACACGAGCGCGTCGGGGTCGCCCGACGCGCGCACGCCCCAGGATGTCCGCGGTAGCGCGGAGCCGACGCGGGAGACGAAGCTGCGCAGCGGTTCCGGTTGCGCCAGCGTGCCGATGCGACCCAACCCGGCGTCGCTGGGTGGTGCCACGAGCGCGAAGATGTCGAACGCGGGCTCCTCGTAGGGATGGGCGCCGCGCATCGCCGCCAACACCGCGCCCCGGGCCCGCGCCGGTGCGACGACCTCGAACCGGTCTTCGGCCACCCGCTCGACGCTGCCGACGCTGCCGACCGCGGGCGAGGCCCCCTCGTGCGGCAGGAACTGCCCGATGCCGTTGACGCTCCAGCTGCAGTGCGAATAATCGCCGATGTGGCCCGCACCGGCCTCGAACACGGCCTCCTGCACCGCTTCCGCGTTCTCGCGCGGCACGTAGACGACCCACTTGTCCAGATCGCCCGCCGCAGTGAGCGGTTCGAGCACGGCCTCGACGGAGAGGCCGAGGGCGTCGGCGAGCGCGTCGGACACGCCCGGTGCCGCGGAGTCGGCGTTGGTGTGTGCGGTGAACAGCGAGCGCCCGGTCCGGATCAGACGGTGCACGAGCGCGCCCTTCGGTGTGCTGGCCGCCACGGTGTCGACCCCGCGCAACAGCAACGGGTGATGGGCCAGCAGCAGGCCGCGCTCGGGAACCTCGTCGACGACGCCCGGCGTCGCGTCGACGGCGACGGTCACCGAGTCCAGCGCCTCGTCGGGGTCGCCGCACACCAGGCCGACGGAGTCCCACGCCTGGGCGAGGTGCGGCGGGTACGCCGCGTCGAGCACCGCGATCACGTCGGCCAGCCGCACGCTCATCGGTGCAGCTCCGAGATGGCCTGGATCAGCAGCGGCCACTCCGGGCGCACCGCCGCCCGCAGGTACCGCTCGTCCAGACCGACAAATGTGTCACATCGCCGGACGGCAATTCCCCTGTCGTGCAGGCTGTTTCGGATCCGCGCCGCGTCCGGCATACGGAACAGGACGAACGGGGCCCGGCCGTCCACCACGTCGGCGCCCACCGACACCAGGCCGGCCGCCATCTCGGCGCGCAGCCCCGTCAACCGCAGCGCACCGGCCGCCGCCTCGGCGACGGCCCCCGGGTCGCAACAGGCCGCGATGGCCGTCAGCTGCAGGGTGCCGACCGGCCAGTGCGCGCGCTGCGCGGTCAGGCGCGCCAACACGTCCGGCGCGCCCAGGGCGTAGCCCACCCGCAACCCGGCCAGCGACCACGTCTTGGTCAGGCTGCGCAGCACCAGGACGTCGGGCAGCGCGTCACCGGCCAGCGACTCCGGCTCGCCGGCAACCGAGTCGGCGAACGCCTCGTCGACCACCACGATCCGGCCGGGCCGGCGCAGCGCGAGCAGCTGCTCTCGGGTGTGCAACACCGAGGTGGGGTTCGTCGGGTTGCCCACCACGACGAGGTCGGCGTCGTCGGGCACCTGCGCACCCTCCAGGCGAAACGGCGGCTCCAGGACGACGTGGCGCACGGGCACCCCGGCCGCGCCCAGCGCGACGGCCGGCTCGGTGAACGACGGCGCAACGATCACCGCCCGCGCCGGGCGCAGGTTGGGCAGCAACGCGAACCCCTCCGCCGCACCGGCCAGCGGCAGCACCTCGTCGCGGCTCCGGCCGTGTCGCCCGGCGGCCGCGTCCTGCGCCCGGTGCACGTCTTGCGGGCCCGGGTAGCGTGCCAGGTCCGGCAGCCGCGCGGCCAGCCGCCGCATCAGCCACTGCGGCGGCTGCGGGTGACGGACGTTGACGGCGAAATCGAGCATCCCGGGCGCCACGGCCTGATCGCCGTGATAGCGGGCCGCCGCTGGCGGGCTCGGGTTCAGAGTCGCCATCCGTGAAACACTAGTGGGCCGCGGTAAGCGCGTGGCAGGAACACCGTCGCACCAGGCCGCGGCCGCTTCGGGGGTCGGGTCACATGACAGCCGATGCTGATCGCGCGGTCCGAGACGTCACCGCATGTCAGGGAGATTGTCGGTGGCCTTTGGGATGCTAAAAGTGAGATGTGCCGACACTCCAATTCTGCCTCGACCCCACCGTCGAGCACCGCGAGTTGCTGGCCCGCCATGCCGGGGCGTCAAGGTTTGCGTTCAACCAGTGCCTACGAATGGCGAAAACCGCTCTCACGCAACGCAAGACCAGCCCAGACACCGACGTGCCGTGGACCGGGTTTGATCTGATCAATGCGTTTAACGCCTGGAAGAAGACGGAGGACGCCGGCCGCGTGTTCTCCGTCGATAGCGATGGCGTAACCGAGACCGTGGTGACTGGTTTGGCGTGGCGGACTGAGGTTTGCCAGCAAGTATTCGAGGAAGCCGCCGTAAACCTCGGCAAAGGGTTGAAAGCATGGTCGGACTCCCTGCAGCTGCGGGCATTCCGCCGACCGCGACACCAACGCGGCGACGAACCTGGCTAGCTGGGGCGAGAATCATCACAATGCATCACCAGATCCCCGGACCCTCAAGCAACGGGGCCGGGCCACCAATGCTCGCCGACGGGACGGCGCTGACCAGCACCCTTCGTGTGCCGGTGAAACCAGCCTGGAAGACGCGGGAACCGACGTTCACACCGCACCCGCGGCCTGAACCGACGACGCCCGAGAAGGGCGGTGCCGACCACCCAGCACAGAGTTGGTCGACACGCTTTAGGACAATGGTGAGGTGACAGGCACGATCGACGCGAGCGCCGATTGCCCGACCCCTCCTCACGACGCCGCGCATCGCAAATCGTCGTCAGGCGGCGCGCAGCTGGTGATCTTCGATCTCGACGGCACGCTGACCGACTCGGCGGAAGGGATCGTGGCCAGCTTCGTGCACGCGCTCACCCACGTCGGCGCGCCGGTGCCCGAGGGCGATCTGGTCACGCAGATCGTCGGCCCGCCGATGGACGACACCTTCCGTTCGATGTTCGGCGACTCCGCCGGGGAGGCGATCGCGGCCTTCCGGGCCGAGTACGGTGCCCGGGGCTGGGCGATGAACACGCTGTTCGACGGCATCGAGCCGCTGCTGGCCGACCTGCGCGCCGCCGGCGTCCGGCTGGCCGTGGCGACCTCCAAGTTGGAACCAACGGCGCGGCGCATCCTCGGCCATTTTGGGCTGGACCAGCATTTCGAGGTCATCGCCGGCGCCGCTCCCGACGGCTCGCGCAAGAGCAAGGAGGAGGTGCTGGCCCACGCGCTGGAACAGCTCCAGCCGCTACCCGAGCGCGTGCTGATGGTCGGCGACCGCAGCCACGACGTGCACGGCGCGGCCGCGCACGGCATCGACACGGTGGTGGTCGGCTGGGGCTACGGGCGGGACGACTTTCACGAGGGGTTCAGGATCACCGGGGTGACCCAAGCCGCGACGATCGACGAATTGCGGAGGGCGCTCGGTGTCTGAACCGCTGCACGTCACCTTCGTCTGCACCGGCAACATCTGCCGCTCGCCGATGGCCGAGAAGATGTTCGCCGACCAACTGCAGCGGCGCGGACTGAGCGACGCGGTCCGGGTGACCAGCGCCGGCACCGGCAGCTGGCATGTCGGCAGTTGCGCCGACGACAGGGCCACCCGGGTGCTGCATGCCCACGGCTATTCCACCGCCCACTGCGCCGCGCAGCTGGACGCCGATCACCTGGCGGCCGACCTGGTGGTGGCCCTGGGCCGCAACCACGTTCGGATGTTGCGTCAGCTGGGCGTCGGAGAAGACCGGATACGGATGCTGCGGTCGTTCGACCCGCGCTCGGGTGCCCATGCCCTCGACGTCGACGACCCCTACTACGGCGACCACGACGACTTCGAAGACGTTTTGACCGTCATCGAGGCGGCCCTGCCCGGCCTGCACGCCTGGGTCGACGAGCGACTCGCGGAAAACGGGAACGGCTGATGCCCAGTCTGAGGACGAGCCTGGCTTTCCTGCTGCGGCCGGGCTGGATAGCGCTGGCGCTGGTGGTGATCGCCTTCACCTACCTGTGCTTCACGGTGCTCGCGCCGTGGCAGCTGGGAAAGAACACCACGACATCGCGGGAGAACCACCAGATCGAGTACTCCCTCAACAACCCGCCGGTACCGCTGAAAACACTGTTGCCCCAGCAGGATTCGTCGGCCGCGAGCGCGCAGTGGCGCCGGGTGACGGCAACCGGGCACTACCTGCCCGAAGTGCAGGTGCTGGCCCGCCTGCGGGTGGTCGAGGGGGACCCGGCGTTCGAGGTGCTGGCACCGTTCGTCGTCGACGACGGCCCCACCGTTCTGGTCGACCGGGGCTACGTGCGACCCGAGCAGGGATCTCACGTCCCCCCGATCCCCCGCCCGCCGGCGGACACCGTGACCATCACGGCACGGCTGCGAGACTCCGAACCCACCGCGCCGGGCAAGGATCCCTTCCTCAGAGACGCTGTGCAGCAGGTGTATTCGATCAACACCGAACAGGTGACGGCGTTGACCAAGGTGCCGCTGGCCGGGTCCTATCTGCAATTGGTCGACAACCAGCCCGGCGGCCTGGGCGTGATCGGCGTGCCGCACCTCGACGCCGGGCCGTTCCTGTCCTACGGCATCCAGTGGATTTCGTTCGGGATTCTCGCGCCGATCGGGTTGGGCTACTTCGTCTATTCCGAGATGCGTGTCCGGCGCCGGGAAAAGCAACAAGCCCCCCAATCCCCGGTGACCGTCGAGGAGAAGCTCGCCGATCGCTACGGCCGCCGGCGATAGATGTGACAAGCCCGGCCGCGTCACCGCCAGGCGAAAACAAAAAGCCCGGGCAGTAACGCGGCGACCGCCTGCACCGCCCGCGACAACGCCACCGCGCGGCGCAGGTCGGCCACCTCGGGCGGCCGGGCGTCGCCGAGCGCGGGCCGGATCTGCAGCCCGTGGCGATACTGCGTGGGCCCGCCCAGCCGAACGCCCAGCGCCCCCGCGAAGGCAGCCTCGACCACCCCGGCGTTGGGGCTGGGATGCCGCGCCGCGTCGCGGCGCCAGGCCCGCAGCGCCCCCGACGGCGATCCGGAGACGAGGGGTGCGCACATCACCACCAGCGCCGCGGTCACCCGCGCGGCGACGTAGTTGGCCGCGTCGTCCAATCGCGCCGCGGCCCAACCGAATCGGAGATAGCGCGGAGAGCGGTGGCCGATCATCGAATCCAGCGTGTTGATGCCGCGGTATGCCAGTACCGCGGGCGCCCCACCCACCGTCGCCCACAGCAGCGGCGCCACCTCGGCGTCGGAGGTGTTCTCCGCGACCGACTCCAGCGCGGCGCGCGTCAGGCCCGGGCCGTCCAGCCGGGCCGGGTCGCGCCCGCACAATGACGGCAGCAGCCGTCGGGCGGCCTCGACGTCGCCGCGCTCCAGCAATTGCGACATCTCCAGGCCGGTGCGCCCCAAAGACGTTCCGCCCAGGCAGATCCAGGTCGCCGCGGCGGTGGCTAAGAGCCGGCCTGTGGCGGCCGCGCCCAGGAGGGTGACCGCACCGACCAGCACGGCCACGTGCAGCGCGCCGGCCACCTTGTTGTCGCGATAGGTGACGCGCTCCAATGCGGCGGCCGCCTGGCCGAACACCGCGACCGGATGACCCCGTTTCGGATCGCCCAGCGCGAGGTCGGCCAGATACCCGGCCAGCACGCCCGCGAGCCGGGTCCGAGTCGCAAACACCCCGGCAGCGTCTCATACGTGGTTCACTCGATTACATGAGGCGACGTCCGCGATGAAGCGACCCGCCACCCGGATCGCCGACCTGCTGAACCCGGCGGCGGTGTTGCTGCCCGCCGCGAACGTGATCATGCAGCTGTCCCTGCCCGGCGTCGGTTATGGGGTGCTGGAAAGCCGGGTGGACAGCGGCAACGTCTACAAGCATCCGTTCAAGCGGGCCCGCACCACCGGGACCTACCTGGCCGTCGCGGCCATCGGGACCGAGTCCGACCGGGCCTTGATTCGCGACGCCGTGGACGTCGCGCACCGGCAGGTTCGCTCGACGGCGTCAAGTCCGGTGTCGTACAACGCGTTCGACCCCAAGCTGCAGCTGTGGGTGGCTTCATGCCTGTACCGCTACTTCGTCGACCAGCACGAGTTTTTGCACGGACCGCTAGACCTGGATGACCCGGACGCAGCCGACGCCGTCTATCGCGACGCCAAACGGTTGGGCACCACCTTGCAAGTGCCCGAGCGCATGTGGCCACCCGACCGGGACGCGTTCGACGAATACTGGAAGCGCTCCCTCGACGAGCTGCGCATCGACCCGCCGGTGCGGGAGCATCTGCGCGGGGTGGCCTCGATGGCGTTTCTGCCGTGGCCGTTGCGGGTGTTGGCCGGGCCGTTCAACCTGTTCGCGACGACGGGGTTCTTGGCCCCGGAGTTCCGCGCACTGATGCGGCTGGACTGGTCGCGGGGCCAGCAGCGCCGGTTCGAGTGGCTGCTGGCCGCCCTGCGGCTGGCCGATCGGCTGATTCCGCATCGGGCGTGGCTCTTCGGCTATCAGCTTTACCTGTGGGACATGCGCTTTCGGGCGCGGCGGGGCTGGCGCATCGTCTAGGCCGCACCCCCCGCACCCTCCGCCGAGTGTGAATCTGGCGACGCCCGCGCGAACGCGTCGTCAGATTCACACTCGGCGATGCAGGCGGGTCACCGGACGGTCGCGAAGAACGCGCGGAGGTCCTCGACGAACAACTCCGGTTGTTCGAACGCGGCGAAGTGCCCACCGCGCGGCATGTCGGTCCAGCGGGTGACGTTGTAGGCCGGCTCGCACCAGCTCCGCCGCGACTTAATGATTTCCCCGGGGAAAGCGGCGACGCCGGTGGGCAGTTCGACGCGGTCCATCTGCCCCCACACCCTGAAGCTCTCCCAGTACAAGCGGGCCGAGGAGGCGCCCGTGCCGGTCACCCAGTACACCATCACGTTGTCGAGCAGCTCGTCCCGGCTCAGCACGTTTTCGGGGTGCCCGTCGCAATCCGCCCAGGCCCAGAACTTCTCGACGATCCACGCCAGTTGCCCCACCGGCGAATCGACCAGCCCGTAGCCCAGGGTTTGCGGACGGGTGGACTGCTGCTTGGAATAGCCGGTCCCCCACTTGCGGTGCTCGGCCAACGCGACCAGGGCACGTTGCTCCTCCGGCGTCGGGTTGGCCAGCGCTTCTCTGGTGGGCCGCCCGATCGGCATGTTCAGGTGAATCGCCGCGCAGTGGCCCCGGTTTCGGCCCATCTGTGTGGTGACCGCGGCGCCCCAGTCGCCGCCCTGCGCGCCGTAGCGGTCGTAGCCCAGGCGCAGCATGAGCGTCTCCCAGGCCTCGGCGATCCTCTCGACGCCCCATCCGGTGCGGGTCGGCTTGGCGGAGAACCCGTACCCCGGAAGCGACGGGCACACAACGTGAAAGGCGTCCTGGGCGCGCCCGGATGCCGGGTTGGTCAGCGGCTCGATCACCTTGTGAAACTCCACGATGGAACCCGGCCAGCCGTGGGTGATCACCAGCGGAAAGGCGTCGTCATGCGGCGAGCGCTGGTGGATGAAATGGATGTCCAGCCCGTCGATTTCGGTGGTGAACTGATCGAAGCGGTTGAGCGCGGCCTCACGAGACCGCCAGTCGTATTGCGCGGCCCAGTAGTCGGCCAGCTCGCGGGTGTAACTCAACGGAATGCCCTGGCTCCAGTCGTCGACGCATTCGGCTTCGGGCCACCGGGTGCGCGCCAGGCGGGAGCGCAGATCTTCCAGGACCTCGTCGGAGACGTCGATGCGAAACGGCTTCACGGGGTTCACGATTCGTCGTCGTCGACGTGCGGCCTCGAGGTCGCCTGGCTCCTGGGACGATCGGCATCCTGAATCAACGTGCGGACTCCATCTAGCAGTTCGGCTTTGTTCGCGGGCTGCTGGTCCGACGGCGGCCCCACGGGCGGGGCCCACTGGCACCGTGAAACTCCGGCTGCTCTCCCACGCCCAGACCTTGCCATATCGACAGATCAGCGACAACGCAGAACGCGTCGCAAACGCGATCGAATTGTCATTAGGTAATTAGGTGACTTTGTACACCGCCTAGGTGGCTGAACGCTGGTGCCATACCCCTCGATAACGGCTGCATGCTCTACCCGAATTCCCGTGAAATAAACGTCCGAAGCATAGGTCCGACGGATGCATAACCGTGAAATACTCGACTTGGTACGTCTCATGGGTCTACCAGGCGTTTCCAGAATGGAGACTGGCGATGATCACCGAAACCGCAAAGACGTTTCCTCTCATCTTCAGGGGCTACGATCCGACTGAGGTTGATGCTTACATCGGGAACACGATCACCAAGCAGCAGTTGCTGCTCGACGAAATTAAGAGCCTTCGGGCGCGACTCAAAGAATTCGGTGATGAAGCAGCGGGGCTGCGGATTGAGGTCGCCGTCCTCACCGACGAGGTCGCCGTTCTCACGGACGCTTCCCCCTCGCCCCAGGCGATGCAACGGCGGATGGCCAAGATGCTACGGCGTGCGGTCGACGAGATTTCTGAGATGCAGGCCGAGGCACGGGCCGAGGCGGAGGCGCTGATCGCGGCGGCCGAGGCCGGGGCCGAGGACGCGCAGCAAGAGCACAAAGCGCTGTTGGGGAACCTGGCCGCGGAGCGAAAAGCCCTAGAAGCCGAGTATGGGGAAACCAGGAAGAAGCTCGATGCTGAACTGGCCAGGATGCGCGCCGAAACGCAGTCGGTGATCGATGAGGCGTGGCGGGACGCCCAGCGGGGGCACGACCTACTTGTCGCCGACGCAAAGCGGGAGGCTGATCATTGTCGTGAGCAGGCCGGGCGGGCGGTGGACGAAGCGCGTCAGCAGCGGATCAAGATCCTCGAGCAACTCATGCGCATATACCGCGACCTAGAAGCGGTTCCGGCCAGTCTTGAGTCGGCGTACCAAGAACCAACGAATGCGCCGGAGCCAGGCGTCGTGGTGCCGTTGGACCAGAAAATCAAGCGGAATCCCAATCTCCTCGACGACTTCGCGTAATTGCGGCCTATCCGGCGACCACAAACGGGCACCACCGCCGGCGACGTCTACGTCACCAACTTCAACGACAACACGGTGTCGGGTTGACCAGGGTCGTCGACAAGGAGTGGCAGCAGAGTATTTCCTGCCCCGAAGCACCAGTTGGTCTCCGTCCGACATCGACTGAGCCTTATTGCAGTCCAACGCTTCTCGAAGGCACCAGATCAGCCGAAAATGTCTTTTGCTGTCGCTGATCTTTTGGCGCATTGGGAGGTTCCCCTGCCAAATGCAACTGGATCGCTGTTGACGCCGACGTGACACGGCTCCGCGAGCGTAACGCCGCGGCGAAAATCGGCTTGGTTTTTCACAGTGGCGTCACGCTCGCCAAACCGAGCGGGCGCCGACGGTATCGAACCGCCGACCGCTGGTGTGTAAACAACCGCCACCGACTCTCAACCCCGCTCGACAATCAGCTCGCGGCGAGACGCGGGACGAATTTCCGGGCGCCGTAGCGGGTCAAGAAGATCGCGGCGGCGATGGCGAGCACGAGCAGCGCCAGCACACCGAGCTCGAGCAGGAGACGGTTGAGCTCCGAGTCCGACTGTGGCTGCTCGAACGCCGCGGTCACGATCAGCATCCGCCGGACAGTGGCGATCAACCCGATGTACAGGAATGGCTCAGCAGCGATCTCGTGGTGCAAGAAGTCGGTACGCAGCGTGTAGGCGAGTTCGGCGATGATGAGGGTGAGCAGAGTGCGTTCCAGGACGAGCACACCGCCCTCGATCGTGCTCATCCGCCGGGTCACGGCTTGGATGACTGCCCCGATTGTGCCGATCACTACCAGGACGGCCGCCGCCGCGAGCAGCAGGAAGGCGATCCCATAGATCACTTCCTCAAAGCGGTTGACCAACATGGCGACGACTGCGCCGAGTCTGCCGCGTGGGGCGCTGCCTTCCCGGTCAGTCATCGCTTGCCTTGTGCGAGCAAGACCGCTCCCCCGGGTGCTGATGTTCCCCTGCGATTCATGCGGTGAACAGGAGAGAGTGATGAGCGAAACCCGTCCGGAACCTGCGCAAGGCGGCCACAAGAAGCGTCCACGGCAGTCATGCCGCGCATGGGAGAGGTCGCCAGGTACATGATCCCGATCACCTTGTGATTGGTGGTGGTCGCCAGCTTGTAGGCCAGCGTGCCCGTGAACCTCAGCCGCGCCAACAACCGACGGCGAGCCTCAACCCCCGCCAGCGTGGGCGCTTCGGTTGTCACGATGTCACCCACCATCCAATTGATTGCTTCGAATCTCGCCCCAAACCAAGTCCTTCGTATCCGGAGTGAGAATCGCCGCGGCCAGCACGCCGTGAAACGCCTCCCTGAAAACGAGTCTGGCAACCCGATGCGACCGCCGCGTGCACCCACCAAGCCAGAAATCTCGACACCGATTCGCCCCGTCAGTAGGAGCATCGAACCTGGCGGCTGCTCGCCAGTCCGCGACCGCAGCAGCGTGTATCCGGCCGGTCAACAGCAGGGAACCCATCGGACGGCATAGCCTCTCCGCAACGGCGAGACGGACGCCTACCAGCGCTGCCACCGTCTGTCGGTTCCGGTTGAATGTTGCGCAGTTTCTTCCGTCGAAAAGTGAGCAGGTGTGCTTACCGGGTTGATGTTCAGTCCGGACACATGGCTGAGACATCGTTCCGGGGACATCCCTGACACTCTCCGGAAGTGAGAGTGCTAAGTGTGAACGAATGCTGGTTGGAGATTCTGTTGACCCCGATGCGCGACCAGATCACGGTGGCCGAGACGTGCCGCCGCTACGGCATCTCGCGGCCGACGTTCTACGTCGATCAACGTCGCCTCTAGCCGACGGTGTCGCGGCGTTGGTGCCGCTGTCTCGTCGACCAGTCACGTCACCGGGCCAAACAGCGGCGGAGCTCGAGGCCGAGATCGTCAGGTTACGTAAGGCCAACCCGCGGCGGTGATTCCGTCGACGTCGCCGAGATCAGCAGCGGCCTGTCGTTGGCAGTGATCGTCGGTGTGCTGGTCATCACCACCGTCGCATCGCTGCTTTCGACCAGAGGCCGGGCCCAGAACGCCGTCGCTGGCGCCCGTCGCCACGCCACCGAGTACCTCGACCTGAATTACTGCGCCGATCAAGCCGAGCGCGAGAAGATTTTCGCCAGGCTCCTCGATGAGGAGAAACAGATCAAGGCGCTTGCACCGAAGCACCGGGCACGGATTCGGCGTGAAGAAGAGCTGATGGATCTACTGCGAGCGGCACACGCGGCACACCGGGAGCTCGACGCGAATCACCTTCAAACACAAATGGATTAGGACAGGAAATGAGCGGCTCTAGATAACATCCGCGGGATGTGCCTCGTAGATCCGCCCTGACTGTCGCCTTATGGCCCATCGGCACGAACGCCGAGATTCAGCCGCTGAATACGCGGCTCCTTAAGGCACGTGCATGGTGCCGCTGATCGCTGGACGAGATCGGGTGCGGTGACGACCGCCGGCGTCACCATGCCGTGCGGCGCGGAGCTGTCGGCATGCGACCCGCACCAGATCGTGTTGAAAGACTTGCTGCAGAAGGATATTTCGGATTGATTGACGAATGCCGGTGTGCGGACAGCTTCACCCGCAGCTTCACATCATCACCGCACTTGCCGTCCGCGCGAGACAGCCACATTTTGCGGTCGATTGTCGCCGAGGTCAGGGCGCGAACAGCCCGCTCCGACGCCGTACCACTCAAGCGTTTCGCCGCGCCGCTCCGACGCGAGCGCCAACTCGGCATCCACCTCGGCCAACAGTTTTCGCGCTTCTGCATCCTAGCCACGGCATGCCCTCCAATTCCGGCAATCGAAAACCCTCCGTTTATACATGCGGAAATCGTTTTTCACATTGCGTTGCGGCGTTCATGGGCACCCCCGGGGAGTTGAGAGTGGCACGATACGCCGACCTCGAAACCGTCAGCATCCCAACCGGACTCGATTTCGGCAGTAACGTCACGCACAGGAGGTGACCGACTGGATCACAGATGCAACAAATGCTGCTATCGTCGCGAGCACCCGGATTTCATCGGGTGCCCTTCAACCACGCATGAGCCACGTTCGCCACGATCGAGATGCCCGTGGCCACGATCAGCCATCCCCGGAAGAAGTGCTCCGCGCGTTGCGCGGCGGCCGCCGCTTCGGCATCGACGAAATCGTCCTCCTGCCGCGTCTGTCGGCCACGCCGACGCCGGCCGGGCCTGCTCTCCGCGCTGGGGGCCGAGGGTGTGGCCGTGGGCGATGCTGCCGGGGTGATCGCGGCGTCAGGGCTGGCTATACGTTGCGAGTGCACTACCGACCGTGGATGCGAATAGTGTTGCCGGACAGCGCCACTGCTGCCCGATCGATCGGCGGCGTGGTCCTTTCGGAGCGACACAGCTGTCGAGGTCGCCGAATCTGGTGGCGAGATTGAACACTGTCGCCGAAGAAAGTGACTCAGGGCTCGTCTGGAACTGTAGCGGCTCTACATCGTTGCTGACGCGGATGCGACCATCTAACTCGCCCAGTGCCGCAACAAGTTTCGCAAGATTACCCCGGTCACGTCGCGACGTGATGTCGATGTCGGTAGTCGGCAACGTTGATCCGTGCAATAGCGCGGCGTAGCCGCTGATCAACACATAGGTCACGTCGTGGCGATCCAGGACGGCCAAGATCTCCTCCGGCTGAAACTCAGCCGCCACGGCGGGTGAACACCCGTTCTTGTTCGGCCGCGATTGCGGCGCGTTGCTCGGCGGAGCGCTCCTGATCGCCGGCCCAGAGCACGTCATCGTGATCGTCGTATGGTTCCACGCGTGTCGTCAGCGGCAGGCCGACGCTGGCGAGAATCTTCGCCGGCAGCGCGGCGCTAATCGCCGGCGTATACGCCCGGCCGTACATGACTTCCACGAGGAGATGGTGCGGTCATACCAGCACTACGCTGAGAGTGCCAACCCTCCACCAAACCCGGTGTTCGGCGATATCGTCGAAGAACAAGCAAATGGCGCATTCAGGCGGGTGTCTCCCGTCAACTGTCGGGGTGGGGTACACGTCATGGCACAGCAAGATGCCACACAGCCGTCAGAAGACAACAGCATCGGCGGATCGGCGCCGCCGTCGGACAGGCCGGCGGCCAAGCCATGGCGCACCGAGGGTCTCCCGGCGCGGGGCGATGAGGGCGGAGGGCGCGGGGGGCCGAACTGGTGGTTAGTCCTACTATTTTTCGGACTCGGGTATTTCCTGCTGTTTGGGGGACTGAGTTTCCAGGACGCACTCGGTGCGCCGCCGAAGGTGCCCTACACCGAATTCACGACCCAGGTCGAGCAGCGCAATGTCGCTGAGGTGTTCTCCCACGGCGACACCATCGAGGGCACATTGCGCCAAGCAAAGCCGCTGCCCGGCCAAGCCGCGGGCGCGCAAAATGTCCGGACGTATCAGAAGTTCACCACCGAGCGCCCAACCTTCGCGCAGGACGACCTGCTAACGCAATTGAAGAACAGTGGCGCAACGGTCTCGGCGACCCCGCTTACCCAGCAGCGCGGAATTCTGGCTAACCTCCTGATCTCGGTTGCCCCGATGTTGCTGCTGTTCGGCTTCTGGTACTGGCTTTTCAAGCGCAGCGAGAAGTTGGGAATGGGGATGTTCGGCGGCTTCGCCTGGAACAAGCGGAAGCCCGTCGACCCGGAATCGGTGCGAGTGACCTTCGATGACGTCGCCGGGATCGATGAGGTCAAGGCCGAGATCAGCGAGGTGGTCGACTACCTGCGCGATCCGGAGAAATACCGCAAGCTCGGGG
>NZ_JAOPWB010000244.1 GCF_025965855.1 Mycobacterium sp.
CGACGGGCTCGGCCAACTGCACCTGGCGCTGATGTCGGAGATCATCGGCCGCTGCATGATGTCGATGGCGATCTTCGGTGTGCAGGCACCTGACAGCGGGAACATGGAGCTGCTCGCCCACGGCGCCACGGAGGCCCAGAAGGAGCGGTGGCTGTGGCCGAACCTGCGCGGTGAGATCTCCAGCGCATTCGCGCTCACCGAGCCATTCTTCGCCGGTGCCGACCCGACAGTCATCGGCACCACCGCGACCAAAGACGGCGACGAGTGGGTAATCGAGGGCCACAAGTGGTTCATCACCAACGCGTCGATCGCCGACATCGTGCTCGTCTTCGCCGAGACCAACCCCGAGGGCAGGCCGCATCGGCACGCCTCGGTGTTCGTCGTTCCGACGGGCACGCCGGGAATGGAGATCGTGCGCGACATCGGCACGATGGCCCATCCTGATCCCCAGTTCGGTCGCGTCGGCAATCACGCCGAGCTGATCTTCAAGGACTGCCGTGTGCCGGCCGACCACCTCATCGGCGATCCCGGCGGCGGGTTCACGTTGGCTCAACAACGCCTCGGCGGCGGACGCATCCACCATGCGATGCGCTGGCTCGGCCAGGCCCAGAGATCGCTCGACATCATGTGTGAGCGCGCCGTGTCGCGAACCTCGCACGGCAAGCCGCTTGCCCAACACCAGATGATGCAGGACTATGTTGCCCTGTCGCACATGGAGATCCAGGCGGCGCGGCTGCTCACCTTCCAGACCGCGTGGAAGATGGACAAGTACGGTGCCGCTGCAGTGCGCGCCGACTTGGGCATGATCAAGGCCCACGTTTCCAAGGTCGTGCTCGCAGTGCTCGATCGCACGATCCAGGTGTGCGGAGCGCTCGGCTACTCGAGCGATCTACCCGTCGAGTCGTGGTATCGCGGAACGAGGTTCGGGCCGATCGGTGACGGGCCCGACGAGGTACACAAGTCCGTGCTCGCACGCACGCTGCTGAATGGTTACACGCCGGTCGAGGGCTGGCCGAGTGAGCACATCCCCAGCCGGCGACCGGCCGCTGAAGCGAAGTGGGCCGAACTGCGCGCCGAAGCAGGCGTCACATGACGTCCGAATCGTTGCAGCGCTTCCTCGACGGCTCCCTCGGAGGTCATGTCCCAATCACGGTGACACCCATGACCGGAGGTGGTTCGTGCGAGGTGTTCGCGATCGACCGCGGCGATGCCCGCTGGGTGCTGCGTCGCTCGCCGCGTCACGCGAGCTCGGCGACGGCCCACGACGTATTGCGCGAGTACCGTATCCTCGACGCGATCAAGGACGAACCCGTGCGCATCGCGCGGCCGATTGTGGCCCACGCCGATGCCGATGTGTTCGGCGCGCCGTTCTACGTGATGGAACGCATTGCTGGCACGGCCATCGTGCAGCACGTCCCCTCCGCGTGGGCGACGATGCCGAAGACTCACGGGCGCGCACTCGAAGAGCTCGTCGACGCGTTGGCCGCGATCCACGCCGTCGACTGGCGAGCGTGCGGCCTCGGCGACATGGCTCCACGCCCCGACTACCTCGGTCGTCAGCTGAAACGCTGGCTGTCGCAACTCGACTCGTACGGCGGACGCGATCTACCGGCCGCACATCACATCGGCGAGTGGCTCGCTGCACACCGGCCGGCCGACCAGCCCAGCGCGTTGTGTCACGGTGACTACAAGCTCGACAACGTGCTGTTCGCACCGCAGGCGCCGCCGCAATTGCTCGCAGTCGTCGATTGGGAAATGGCGGCCATCGGCGACCCGCTCATCGATCTGGCCTGGGCACTGATCTTCCATCCGGGTCCGGAAGGCACGACGCCTTGGTATTTCGAAGCCGCCGAGCTTTGCCGTCGAACACGTTCCCGATCGGGCCACCCTGGTGGAGCGGTACCGCGCCGCCTCGAGCCGCGATACGAGCTCGATCGGCTGGTACGACGTGTTCTCGCGCTGGAAGCTGGCGATCGTGCTCGAGGGGAGCTACGCCAAGTTCCAGCGCGGCCTGTCGGACAAACCGATGCACGAGCGCTTCGGGGGCCAAGCCGACCTGCTCCTGGACAGCGCCACGGCGCTCGTCGCCACCGCCTCCTGCGGCGGAGCAACGTCATAATGCGAGCCTGGCAGGTACAGGGCGCGGGTGAGCCGATCCACGTCCTTCACGCCGTCGACGTCGAAGTCCCCGAGCCGAGTCCCGGGCAGCTGCGCATCCGCGTCACCGCTGCGGGCATTGGCCTGCCCGACGTGTTCATGTGCCGCGGCACCTATCCGCTCACGCCCCCGCTCCCGTTCACGCCCGGCCAGGAGGCCGCCGGCGTCGTCACCGCCGTCGGCGACGGGGTCGATGTAGCGGTCGGAAGCCGGATCATGTGCGTGACGATGTTCTACACCGGCCACGGCTCGTTCGCCGAGGAGTGCCTCGTCGGCCCAGAGTCCGCATTCGCCGTGCCCGACGGACTCACCGACGCCGAGGCGGCGGGTTTCTGGATCCCTCATCTGACCGGGTGGATCGGCCTCGTCGACCGTGGCCAGATCAAGCCCGGTGATCGGCTGGTGGTCCTCGGGGCCTCCGGCGGCAGCGGAATCGCCGCTGTGCAGCTTGGCAAGGCGCTGGGCGCGTACGTCATCGCCGTGGTCGGCGACGAGGACCGAGCCACGTTCTGTCGAACACTCGGTGCCGATGCGACCATCGATCACCGCGCAGGCCCGGTCGCACCGGCGATCCGCACCGCAACTGACACGCACGGAGCAGATCTGATCTACGACCCCGTCGGTGGTTCACTCGCCGAGGATGCGGTCGGCGCTCTGGCTCGCTACGGGCGGTTGCTTGCGGTCGGGTTCGCCAGCGGCCGGTGGCCGAAGGTCGCCACCGACGACCTGGTCATGACCAACACGTCGTTGATTGGAGTGTTCGCCGGCGGCTACTCGCGCGCCGAGTTGGACTCGATCCACGCCACTCTCTCGGGCCTCGTCGCCGACGGACGGCTGCGCAGCTCCGTGACCGCCGAGGTGCCCTTCGACGCCCTCCCGTCAGCGCTGCAGCAGATGGCCGACCGCGGTGTCGTCGGCAAGCGGGTTGTGGTCCAGTGAGAAAGACCACCGGGCCACCGAAGGCGAGCGAGTTCGAACTACATGCCGACGACATCGTCGACGCCGCCGTCGAGATCTTCCAGGAAGGTGGGCTCGACGCGGTCAGCATGCGCAGCGTGTCGACTCGGCTGGGGGTCTCACCCGTGCCGCTGTACAGCAGGGTCGGCAACCGCGACGCGTTGGTCGACGCGATCGCCGAGCGACTGCTGGAAGACCTCGCCCCGCCGGCCAACGACGACGAGACGTGGAACGACTACGCGTTGCGCTGGACCCGCGAGCTGCGGGCCCGGCTGGGCGAGGCACGCGACAGCCGGCTCATCGTGTGGCATGGGCGTGAGGCGTATGTCGAGGCATCGAGGCCGTTGATCAAGGCGATGCGACGCGATGGGTTCGCGCCAGACGCGGCTGTGCAAGCGTGCCGCCTCTTGACTTGGGCCACAGTAGGTTTCGGAGCTGTCGAGAGCGGCGTCGAGCCGCCGAGCCGGCGCCGGCGACGAGCGCGTCCGGGCGGCGACCCGGGTGGTGTCGACCAGGCCGATACCGACGCCTTGTTCGATCTGCACATCCGCTACCTGATCGAAGGCATCGGCCGAGACATCGCGCCCGTACCACCGCCCACGCGGAAGTCGAGGCGAGCATGACGATCCCGAGTCTGGAGGCGACCGGCAAGGTCGTCGTCGTCACCGGCGCCAGCAAGGGCCTTGGTCGGGCGATGGCGCTCGGCTTTGGCGAAGCGGGCGCCGATGTCGTCGTGGCCAGCCGCAAGCTCGAGGCGTGCGAGGTGGTGGCCGACGAGATCCGCTCGATGGGTCGGCGTGCGCTTGCGGTGGCTGCTCATGTCGGCGACTGGGATCAGTGCGCGACCCTGATCGATGCGACGGTCGCCGAGTTCGGACGGATCGACGTGCTGGTCAACAACGCCGGTATTGCGCCCGTGCCGCCCTCGCTGCTCGATGTCACCCGAGAGCTGTTCGACAAGACGATCGGCGTCAACCTCCGCGGTCCGCTGCGGCTCACCGCACTCGCCGCCGAGCACATGCCGAGGGGCGGCTCGGTGATCAACACGAGCTCGACGGCATCATTGCACCCGAACTCGGTTACGGTCGTGTACGCCGCCGCCAAGGCCGGCCTCAACGCGCTCACCAAGGCCACAGCCAACGAGTTCGGACCTCGCGGCATCCGCGCCAACGCCATCGTCTGCGGAACGTTTCACACCGACAGCTTGCACGCGTCGCTGCCCTCGGAAGACCTGCGGGCGCAAATGGCGGCGCGGGTCAGTCTCGGTCGCATTGCCAGCGCAGACGAGATCGTCGGCACCGCACTGTACCTCGCCAGCGATGCATCGTCGTACATGACCGGTGAGCTGATCGTGCTCGACGGAGGCTGAACTCACGACTGTTGTTTGCCTGGATTCTCGGAACTGCACTCGCGAAGCCACGCGAGGCTCTTCGGTCCGGCCAAAATCTTGCGTGGCCGTGATCTAACGTGTGGTCGCCCGCGACGCTGATCCTGTCCCTGGGCTGGATGAAGCCACGCCAGGTCCTGGAATACGACGGACTCAAATATGCGGCATTACCGGTAAACCACTCCGCATTCGTTGGGACGTTGTGCTACAACGTAATTCAATTGCGGCCTATTGCCGATAACTTTCGCACACCCGTACTAAACACTCGCGCAACCGTCTTCGACTCGGCCTCGCCACTATCCAGATACCCACCGTTGAGGGACTGTCAGAACAACGGTGGATCTGATCTTGGTCTGACACGCCGAGCGTGAGCTTGGCGGGAAGGACTGACGATGTCAGAAACACTCGATCCCGTGGCTATGGAACTGGATCAACGGCAGCTTGCCGAGCGCCTGCTGGCGCAGGCGAAGGAACAAGGAGTCGAACTGGTCGGGCCGAACGGGCTGCTCAACCAGTTGACCAAGAACGTGCTTGAGACCGCGCTGGATGCGGAGATGGCCGAGCACCTGGGTTACGACAAGCACGACCCGGCCGGCCGCGGCAGCGGCAACTCGCGTAACGGGACCCGGGCCAAAACGGTGCTCACCGAGATCGGGCCGGTCGAGATCGAGGTGCCCCGCGACACGAACAGTTTGTTCGAGCCGCAGATCGTCAAGAAGCGTCAGCGTCGCCTGACGGGCATCGATGAGATCGTATTGTCCTTGACGGCCAAGGGATTGACGACCGGCGAGGTCGCCGCTCACTTCGCCGACGTCTACGGGGCCACCGTGTCGAAGGACACGATCTCGCGGATTACCGACAAGGTGATCGGCGAGATGGCCGAGTGGTGCAACCGGCCGCTGGAGCCGGTGTACCCGGTGGTGTTCATCGACGCGATCTTCGTCAAGATCCGCGACGGGCAGGTCACCAACCGGCCCATCTACGTTGCGGTCGGAGTCACCTGTGCCGGGGAGCGCGACATCCTCGGGTTGTGGGCCGGCGACGGTGGTGAGGGCGCCAAGTTCTGGCTGTCGGTGCTCACCGAGATCAAGAACCGCGGCACCGGCGACGTGTGCATCCTGGTCTGTGACGGGCTCAAGGGACTGCCGGAGGCGGTGAACACGGTCTGGGACCGTGCGATCATCCAAACGTGCGTGATTCATCTGTTGCGCAACACCTTTCGCTACGCATCGCGCAAGTACTGGGATCAAATCGCCAAGGACATCCGGCCGGTCTACACCGCCCCGACCGAGGCCGCGGCCAAGGAACGCTTCGTCGAATTCACCGCCAAATGGGGCGGGCAGTACCCGGCGATCACTCGGCTCTGGGAGAACGCCTGGACCGAGTTCGTGCCCTTCCTGGACTACGACGTGGAGATACGGCGAGTCATCTGCTCGACCAACGCCGTGGAGTCGATCAATGCCCGCTATCGGCGCGCGATCCGTGCCCGCGGGCACTTCCCGACAGACCAGGCGGCGATGAAGTGCCTCTACCTCGTCACCCGATCACTAGATCCGACCGGGCGGGGTAGGGCACGATGGGCAATGAGGTGGAAGCCCGCACTAAACGCGTTCGCAATCACCTTCAACGGCCGGATCACCCCGACCGGCAACTAACAAATGCCAAGGTCGGATCCACCGTTAATCGGACAGCCCCTCATGACCCGGTCCGCTAGCCCTACCCGAGGGTCTTCCTACTGTTTGGGTGATTCGTGGGTGGATTCAAGTGCACGGTAGAGCCCCATGCGGGAGCGGATGTTGAGCTTGCGGTAGATGCGGCTGAGGTTGACTTCGACGGTCTTGGGGCTGATGAACAATGTCGCGGCGATGTCACGGTTGGTCATACCTGACACCGCCAGTTCTGCGACACGTTGTTCGGATGGAGTTAGTCCCTCGGCTCGGAGTCGGCCCGACATGCCCCGTGCCAGCTCGGCTTTGGCGCGGTCGACCCACAACGTCGCGCCGAGCTGCTCGAAGGTTTGCAGTGCCTCGCCGAGCGTCGCTGTTGAGGCGTCACGGTGGCGTTGCCGACGTTGCAGCTGACCGAGCAGCAACTGGGTGCGGGCGCGTTCAAACGGCATGGGCAGGCGTTCGTGTTCGGTCATGGCGCGCTCGGCGGTCGTGGTTGCGACGGTCAGCTCACCGCGTGCGGCGAGCAGCATCGCACGGCAGCGCGCGCCCACGGCGAGCATCCAGGCGCGGTCGAGCCGACGCCCATTGCGCTCCAGAGCTTCGATCAACGGCTCGGCGTCGTCGAGGTGGCCCAAGTTGGTCATCGCCTCGACGGCATCGGGTATGAAGGAGGCGGCAACGATCTCGATCGAATCCGGAGCCGCTGCAAAATCGGAGAGCAGCGGCTGCAGAGTGTCAAGCGCTGCTTTGGAATTGCCCAGTGATAGCTCCAGAAACCCCAACGCGGTGATGGCCCACTGGACCAGCCGGAACGTACCGCTGCGTTGGCCGGCCGCCAGCGCATCCGCGACGTCGCGTCGAGCCTCGGGCTCGCGCCCGGCATAAGCGCCGAGCCACCCGCGGGCGATCAGGGCGGATATGACCGCTACATCGCGGCCGACTTGCAGCCCAATCTCCATGGTGTCCTCGGCCGCTAGATTGGCGTCGGCGAAGTTGCCGAGCCAGCATTCGACGAGGACACGGTGGAAGGTAACAACGCTCAATTCACCTTCATCGCCGTTTTCCATGGCGTCTCGCCGGATTGACCGCATCTCCGCACTAGCCCGTTCGAGCTGTCCGGTGAAAGCCAGCAGCAGCGCGTTTTGAACTTTCGGCCTAAAAGGCATCGGCGCGTAGAACTCGTTGTCGGCCAACTCAAGTGCGGTTTGCATGCGGGCCTCGTCGAAGCCATCGCCGCGAAGGAAGTCCATCAACACACGCATGCTAAGCGCCTGGCTCAGCGGATGCGGCTCCCCAAGCCGCTCGGCGCACACGACAGCCTCATGGGCGGTAGCCACAGCGTCGTCGAGGCGACCCGCGTTGAACAGCGCCCACGACAACATGACTAGCACGGGGACCCTTAAGTTGAGTTTGTCGCCCACTTCGCTGAGTGCGCGTTGTAATAGATCAGCTGCCTCGAGGTAGCCCTCGTCGTATAGGCGCACAACGGCGAGCAAACTGACGGCTTCAGCCCGCAGACTTCCGGGCGCTAATTGTTGGATGCACTTTTCGAGCAGCTGACGGGCGCGCTGGTGATCGCCGGCGAAGAAATAGCTGTGGGCACATCGGATCCGGCGCTCGGGCGTGTCTCCGTCCAGGCCGATTGCCAGTTCAAGCAGTTCGGCGGCGGCCGCAGGGGCTCCCCTACTACGAGCGATTTCGGCCGCAGTGTCGAGGGCTTCTATGGTTTGCGGCTCGCCCGTAGTATCGGATAGGGCGAGGTGTCGCGCCCGTAGTTCGGGTTCGGTGACGAGTTCGGCCAGGCGGCGGTGCATTGCGCGGCGGCGTCGCGGCGCTGCACCCCTGTACACGCCGTGGGCCAGTACGGGGTGGGTGAACCGGAGGCGGTTGCCGTCGATAGCTACCACCACGTGAGTTTCGGCGTCGCCGAGCAGCTCCACGACGCGATCCGGTGCGGTATCTATTGCTTGGGCGACCACCTGCACCGTCGGGTCGGGGAGGCTGGCCATGGCAAGCAGCGCGTCTTCAGCGCCTGCGCCGGCCCGACTGATTCGCGAGCTCACCAGGTCGCTGAGGCTACTCGGCCAGCTCAACTCGGTGGTGCGGCGATCAGTTTCGATTTCGCGGGTCAGCTCCAGTGCGAAAAATGGGTTCCCGCCAGAAATTTCGTGAATACGTAACAACATGGGACGGGCTAGCGAGCTACCCACTCGCAGCGCGAGGAGCTGGTGTAGCTCGCCGACTGTCAACGGGTGCAGTCGGATTCGGCGGGTGGCGTCCGGACTTGGAAGCTGTACCCCCGGCGCCGCCTCATCGGTCCGTATCGTGCACAACAACGCCGCACCCTGCGGAAGTCTGCGCGCTGCGAACGATATGACGTTGGCGCTGGAGGTATCCATCCACTGCAGGTCGTCGACAGCGACCAGGACCGGGCCTTGGCCGGCGAGTCGGTCGATGACGGCGAGGAAGGCCGCTGCCACCGCCCGCGCATCGGTGTCGTGAGTGTCATTGCGTCGACGTAAAAGGGCTGCATCCAAGCCTTGTTGCTGGGGCCCTGGCAGGTCTGCCCATATCGCGTCGTCGACATCAGTGAGCAGATCTGCCAGCGCGGTATAGGCCAGTACGGATTCCGCGGCGGCGGCGCGGCTGGTGAGAACCCGGAAGCCGCGCTCGCGGGCCCGGTCCACAGCATCGAGCCAGAGTGTCGTCTTACCAATACCTGGCTCGCCCTCGATGACCAAAGCAGACGGTTCGCGGAGCGCCGAGTCAAGGAAGTCGACGAGGGCCCGCTCCTCTGCCTGTCGGCTTACGATTCGCTCCACCATTGTTGACCCGCAGCCTGACCGTCAGCCAATCCCACCGACTCTGCCGCGATTCGGGCCGGCGGACTGCAAACGTGTCGACATCACGGATCATCCTACTGTTTGGGCGATTCGGATTCGTTCGTGGACACGGCACACGGTGAGCAGGGCGGTCATGCGCGGCGTCGTGCGATTGATCAACACCCGCTAACTCGCTTAGCGCACGCTAACTCGCTTAGCGCACCGCCTGTTGCCAGGCGACAATGCGGTCGGCCAGTTCCGGTCCGGCGTCTTCCTGGATGAAGTGGCTCGCGTTGATCCGGGCGTGCGGTTGGCCGGCCGCGCCGGGGATGTGCTTGATCAGGGGACGGTCCGCTCGCCCGAGGATGGGGTCGCGGGCGCCGAAGATGGCCAGGCAGGGTTTCTCCCATTCGCCCAGGGCTTTCCACGCGGCCCGGTTGGCCGGGATCGCCGGATCGTCGGGAGAGGTCGGCACCAACTGCGGAAACGCGCGCGCCCCGGCCTGATAGGTCTTGTCGGGAAAAGGCGCGTCGTAGCCGGCCCGCACCTTGGTCGGAACCCTGCGGACGGTGCCGGCGGCCACCAGGCGGCCGGCGGGCAGCACCGGGGAGTACCGCGCAAAGGCCCGCCACGCATAAAAGGCGGGCGGTGTCCGCCGCTGGGCCGTCGGAAGAAAACCGTTGGCTATTACCAGCCGCGATATCCGATCACTCTGCTCGGCGGCGATGCGCAAACCGATAAGTGATCCCCAGTCCTGCACGAACAGCGTGACATCCTTCAGGTTGAGGCGCTCAATCCATGACGTCACCCACTCCACGTGCCGTTGATAGGTGTAATCGTCGATTCGGCTGGGCTTGTCGGAGCGGCCGAAGCCGATCAGGTCGGGCGCGAGCACGCGGTTCCCGGCATCAGCCAGCGGCGGAATCATCGTCCGATACAGGTAGCTCCAGGTGGGCTCCCCGTGCAGCAGCACGATCGGCGGGCCATCCGCCGGACCCTCGTCGAGAAAGTGCATTCGCAGCGGCTGAGTATCGCTTGCCGCCACGTTGAAATAATTCGCTACGAACGGATAGCCCTCCAGGTTTTCGAATCGGGAGTCCGGGGTTCGCAGCACATCCACATTCAGCTCCTCCGGTGAGCGGGCACCTCTGCAAGCCTCTCTCTCCGAACGCCTCTTCGTCCAGTACGAGATTTCATTGAGGCGGCCGCGAGTGGCCACTAAACTGCAAAATTCATGGCCATCCGGCGCGCCGTTCTGCTGATTGCCGACATCAGCGGATACACGGACTACATGCATTGGAACCGGACGCACCTGGCGCACGCGCAGCAGACGGTGGCCGGGTTGCTCGAGTCGGTTATCGATGCTGGTAAAGGGCTGAAGCTGGCGAAACTAGAGGGCGACGCGGCGTTCTTCTGGGAGCCGGACGGCAATGCCAAAGTGCTGGTGTGCGACCGGCTGTCACGGATGCGTTGGTCGTTCCTCGCGCGACGGGAGCGGTTCAAAACGGACATCGCCTGCGAGTGTGCAAGCTGCGCACAGCTGGACAAGCTGTCGCTCAAGTTCGTCGTCCACGAAGGCGAGGTGGCTGAGCAGCGGGTCAAGCGCCACGTTGAGCTCGCCGGTGTCGATGTCATCCTCGTCCACCGGATGCTGAAAAACTCGGTACCCGTGGTCGAATACGTGCTGATGACCGATCCCGTGGCGGAGTGCCTCGACGAGTCGACCCGCGGCCTTTGCAAGCCGCTGATCCACGACTTCGCAGGCATCGGAAACACGTCGACGCATTACATCGACCTCGCCACGTCGGAGGTGCCGCCGACCCCGCCGGAGCGCGGCTTCTTTGGCCGGCTGGGGAAGACAGCGAAGTTCGAATTGAGCACGTTGCCGTTCCTACTCGGCATCAAGAAGCCCGCTGAGGGCTTCCGAAACCTGGGCCGCGGCGCCGAGGAAATCCCTGCCTAAACTGAAAATCGCTGTTTCAGAAGAGTTTCGGTTACCGAACCTTTTCAACGGCCCGGCCCATTCGCGATATGGCCTCGGTGAGAATGGCTTGCGAGGTACCGAAGTTCAACCGCACATGTCCGGCTCCGCCGGTTCCGAAGACGTGGCCGGAACTGAGCGCGACGCGGGCGTGATCGAGGAACCAGCGGGCAGGCCCGGATAGATCAGCCACCACCGCAAGTCCGTCGGCGACTTCTTCGTCAAATCCGAGCTGTCCGCAATCGAGCCAAGCCAGGTAAGTGCCCTGCGGTCGTAGATATTTCACTCCGGGTAGGTGCACAGCGATCAGATCGCCCAGCAACGTCCGGTTCTCGTCGAGGCCCAGCAGCAGCGCGTCGAGCCAGTCGCTACCGGTCCGGAACGCCTCGGCGTGCGCGATGATGGCGAGGTGGCTCGGCCCGTGGCTGACCTCCTCCGGCATCCGGCGCAGGTCGGCGGCCGACTCCGGACCGGCGATGGCCACGGCCGCCTTCAGCCCGGAGAGGTTCCACGCCTTCGAAGCCGACGTCAGGGCGAACGCGTTCTCGGCACCGGGAACGCTCAGATACGGGACGAATCGCGCTCCCGAGAGGATGACCGGTGCGTGGATCTCGTCCGACACCACCCGGACCCCGAACCGGCGGGCGCGTTCGGCAACTGCGCACAGTTCGTCGAACGTGTGCACCGACCCTGTCGGATTGTGCGGATTGCACAACAGGTAGGCGACCTTTCCGCCCGAAGCGCGGGCACGCGTGAACGCTTCCTCCAAGGCTTCCAAATCAATTCGGCCGTCGGCGTCCAGCGGAGCCTCGATCACTCGACGGCCGTCGTGCGACACAAACGCGTAGAACGGGGCATACACCGGCGAGTTGACGACGACGGCGTCACCACGGTCGGTGACCAGACGCAGTGTCTCGACGACGCCGAGCATGACGTCCGGAACGATCGCGGTGCGGCTGACCTCTAAGTCGTGCCATTGCCAACGCTGCGAAGCGAATTCACTGACCGCCTCGGCGAACGCGGTGCCGGAGGGATAGCCGGTATCACCATTGTCGATAGCGGTACGGAGGGCGTCGGCCACCGTCGGCGCGAGCATGACGTCCATCTCCGCGACCCACAGTGGCAGCACATCGTCCGCGTGCGCACGCCATTTCATGCTGGTGCGGGACCGCAGTTGCTGCAGCGTGAGTTCCTCGAGTGGGTTAAACGTCACTCCGGCAGACTAGGTGGCAAACGCGTGCTTCGGAATCGTCAACGGCAAGTCCACCGAACTCAGCAGTCCGGGTTCCATACGGGTGGTCGACGCACCGCCCGGCCTGCTCTTCGCCTAAACGTTGACGCAGCTCTGGGCAGGCACGTACCGTACCCGATACAAATATTAGGTTGTCTAGGAGCTGGGTGTGTTCACGCTGCGCTTCGACATGCGTGCCCCCGCGTGGGGAGCGCCGCCAGTGGCGCTCTACGGCGCCGTGCCCGAGATGTGCGCGTGGGCCGAGGATCATGGCGGCCTCGCCGCGGTGTTCTGCGAGCATCACGGGTCCGAGGACGGCTACCTGCCGTCTCCATTTTTGTTGGCGTCGGCCGTTGCCGCGAGAACACAGCGCATCGCGTTGAGCCTGATCCTGATTCTCCCGTTCTACGACCCCGTGCGGCTCGCCGAAGACATGGCGGTCCTCGACATCATCAGTGCTGGGCGGGCGTCGTACATCCTGGCCCTGGGGTATCGGCCGGAGGAGTTCGAGCACTTCGGTGTGGCACTGGGTGATCGCGGCCGGCTCGCCGACGAGAAGGTGGCGCTGCTGCGCGCGTTGCTCTCCGGCGAAACCGTCAATCAGGACGGACGGCGGATCATGGTGACGCCGCGCCCGGAGACCCGCGGCGGGCCGGGGTTGACGTGGGGCGGCGGCAGTGTGGCAGCGGCGCGGCGGGCCGGCAGGTACGGGCTCGGCCTGTTGGCGAACGCCAATGTGCCCGGCATGCGGGAGGCCTACGAAACGGCCTGCCGCGAGCACGGCCATCAGCCGGGCCCGACGCTGCTTCCCGACCGCGACCACCCGTCGGTTGTCTTCGTCGCCGATGATGTGGAGCAGGCCTGGTCGGAGATCGGCGAGCATCTTCTGCACGATGCGCGCACCTATGCCGAGTGGAATCCGGGCAACGAGACATCGGCGGGTTTCTCACACGTGAGCACGGTCGACGAGCTGCGAGAGGCGGCGGCGTCGCACGTCATTATCTCTGTCCCGGAGGCGATTTCGCGAGTTCGCGCCGGCCAGATACTCAACCTGTTACCGCTGTGCGGCGGGCTTTCGCCGGAGGTCGCATGGCCTTATCTCAAGCGCGTGGGAGACGTCGTGTTGCCCGAGGCTCTGTCGCAGCGAAAGACTCCACTATGACCGGTGCAAGCACCGCCGAGGTTTACTACGACCCCTTCGATTTCGACATCGACGACGATCCATACCCGATCTGGAAGAGGCTGCGCGACGAGGCCCCGCTGTACCGCAACGACAAATACAACTTCTACGCGCTGAGCCGCTACGACGACGTCTCCCGCGAGCTGATGAATTTCGACGTTTTCCGGTCGGGTCGCGGCACCACCATGGACATCATCATGAGCGGCATCGAGATGCCGCCCGGTGTCATCCTCTTCGAGGATCCGCCGATTCACGATGTCCATCGCCACGTGCTCTCAAAGGTTTTCACGCCGCGGCGGATGGAGGCGATCGAGCCGCTTACGCGGGCCTTCTGTGCGCGGGCGCTCGACCCGTTGTTGGACTCGGGCCGGTTCGACTTCGTCGAGAACCTGGGTGCGATGGTCCCGATGCGTACGATCGGCTACCTGCTGGGCATCCCCGAAGACGATCAGGAAGCGATCCGCGACAAGGGCGGCAGCCAACTCACCCTGAAAAAGGGTACGTTCCGAGCGGTTCGACAAGACTTCCTCGAGCACAGCCACGAGATGTTTGCGAACTACATCGATTGGCGAGTGGACCACCCCTCCGATGACCTGATGACGCAGTTGATCAACGCCGAGGTCGAGGACGACGACGGGACCCGGCGGCTGACCCGGTCCGAGGTGCTGCTGTACACCAGCATGATCGCCGGAGCGGGTAACGAGACCACCACGCGTCTGATCGGCTTCGCCGGCCAACTGCTGGCGGAACACCCCGAACAGCGGCGGCAGATCGTCGACAACCCGTCGCTGATCCCCAGGGCTATCGAGGAGGTCTTGCGCTACGAAGCGCCCTCGCCGGTGCAGGCGCGTTACGTCGCCCGCGACATCGAACGCTACGGCACGAAAATTCCCGAGGGCTCAATCATGCTGCTGCTCAATGGATCCGCCAACCGGGACGAACGCAGATATCCCGAGGGGGAGACGTTCGACATCCATCGAGGCGACACCCATCTCAGTTTCGGCCACGGGCTGCACTTCTGCATGGGTTCCGCCTTGGCGCGCATGCAGGCGCGGGTCGCGCTCGAGGAGGTCATCAAACGCTGGCCGGACTGGGAAGTCGACTACGCCAACGCGACCAAGGCCCACACGTCGAGTGTTCGGGGATGGTCGAAGCTGCCGGTGTTTATTTGAATTCGCCCCCCGAGCGTCGAGCTGTGATGTGAAACGCGCTGATTTCGCGCGACAACTCGACGCCGGGTGCCTACTTGGGCTGGTTCGGCACGCCCGGGAATAGTTGGCCCGTCGGCCCCGAAGTCACCCAGCCGCCCAGCTTCGTCACGAGATGGGGCGCGAAAACGGCGCCGTAGAGCAGATTTCCGATCACGACAACAGCGACGACGGACAAAGCAGACGCTCCAAGACGGCTCGTCGACCTCTTGGCGGCCCACGCTTCGATGACGTTTCGTCCTTCCGAGTCGGTTCGTCCGAGGAGGTAGGTGAACACCATCATCTGTATCCCCATCGCGAGGGAATCGTAGAGCGGGTACTGGTGGATGGTTCCCTCGCGTATCGCAAGGCCCGGGATCACGCGGCCGTAATAGAAGACGCCGAGCTTGGCTCCCAGGAACCCGTTGAAGAGAATCGCCCAGCAGAAGCCGACGACGAGCCCGACGATCAGCAGTGTTATCGGTCTGCGCCAGTGGAATTTCGCGCTCATCCATTTCCCTAACGCCGCGCCCGTCACGGCCGGAAACACGAAGTAGGAGATGTAGCCGACGGGAACGAACGAGGGCAGCCCGCCCCACGTCACGTTCAGCGGCCACCATGACGGCATTCGCGAAATAGCGGGCGGGAACTGGGCGTACATCGCCCAGTCATAGGGCGCCTCGATCCACGAGAACGAGATCGCCGAAATGCAGAGAAGTAGCAGCGGGTGTAGCCGGCGCTGGCGAATGCTCAGGTAAAAACCGATTGCCGTAAATGTAAGGCCACCGACGAGCGCGAAGCCGCTGGCCGCCTGCATCAAGGGCGTCATCCCGGCGCTCATCGGTCGCGCTCTTGCCTCGAGTCACCACGTGCTTCCGGGTCGTAGCGCAGCACCAAGCCGAAGATCAGGACGATAAGCCCGAACAGCGTGCCAAGCATGATGATTGCGCCCACGTCCGCGCCCCTTCCGGTAACGGGTTCGATCCTCAAGATAGTGCTTCCTGCATCGGAACGATTGAAGTAATCAAATATTTGGTCCGGAGTTCAGCGAAGGGACGCGACCATGACCGGCACCAGCGCGGTCGAGTTGTACTACGACCCATACGACATCGAGATCGACGACGACCCATACCCCGTGATTTTCCAGCCCGTCAGGTGCGGCTAGGACGCGCTTTCGTCGACCAGCACGGCGCCACCGGGCTGATTTCCGAGCGTCTGGAGCGGGATGTCCCCGCCCCGAGCCGTGAGGCGAACGATCTGGGCCAGTTGAGCGGGGGCGTCGCACTGCAGATAGTGGTCGGCGCCGGGCACCACCCAGTAGCGGTTCCGGCCGGGCTTGTTCTTCAGGTACGTCTGCCAGACGTAGTTGGGAACGCGCAGGGGTGAGACGTTGTCGTGGATGCCCCACACCAGCGTGGTGTTGACGTGATTCTTGGAAAGCGCTTCCAGCCAACCGGTTTCATCCGCGGCGCGCTCATTTAGGTATTGGATCGTGTCCGGCAGCACGCGGATTCCGTCGTTGTGGGCGAAGCACCTCGCCAGCGCCGCGATCTCCGGGTCTTCCAGTGTCCGCCGTGGGATGAAGGTGCTGACGCCCAAGCCGGCCGCGAGCATCTCGGGCGTGGTCGCCGCCGCGGTGTCTCGCCCGGTTGCGGGGTCGAGCAGGGCGGTCTGGAACACGGTGAGGTTCGACAGGGGGAGATAGATATTGGCATTCGTCAAGACGAGGTCGACGGGCACCGCGGGAGGGTCCTGGGCCGCCAACATCTCCAGCGCGATCATGCCGACACTGCTGCCGCGATCGTGCGTGAGCATGCGGAATTCGGTCAGCTTCCACACCTGAGTGATCGCGTAGACGAGCAGGCGCGCGTCGTCGTACAACGAATAAACGTGCGGCGCCGGCGGCTTGTCGGACAATCCATAGCCGGGAAAGTCCAGCACGAACATGTCGAACTCGGAGCCCAGTTCGCCGGCCAGGGCGAAATAGTCGATGCTCGACGTCGGGAAGCCGTGCACCAGAACCAGCGCGGGCGCCCCGGGCGTGCCGCAACGGCGGCTGAACACCGTGACTTCGTGTCCGTCGTTGGCGGCCGTTGTCGACCGCCATCGAAGCTCGGTCCCGCCGCTTCGCCACTCCGCGAAGATGTCCAAGCTGACAGCATCGCAGAGGTGATCGCGGTGGACAACCATGAAGCTAGGGGAAGGTAACGACGACCTTGTCCGCGGCACCGGGTGTGCTCGCGAGTTCGAGTGCCGCGCCGAGGTTCTCGAAGGGGACGGTGTGGCTGACGATCAGTGCGTATCTTTCCCAATTCGCTACGAGATCCTCGGTGAGCTGAAATATCTCGTCGGGGTACGCCATGCAGCCGACGATGGTGATTTCGCTGCTCATCACGTATCTTCCTCGCGGGTGTTTTCTCCCGCCTGGCCATGGGCGATCGCACGGTCAGCGACGCCGAACAACTCGCCCGGTTGCTGCAAGCAGTCGTCACCGCGATGGCGGTGCAGCACGCCGGCGTCGGTTCCTAGGCAGCGCCCGGCTCAGAATTCCCAGGCGTCACAGAAAGTTTGGGGTGTGCCGTTGTGCCCACCTCACAGCGACAACCTGGTGGCGTCGCTCGGGAATGAACGGTCATCACTCACCATCACCGCTTGTCGCTGTGAGGCGGGCAAAGAACTACCCCAACATCTTGCGATGACTCGAGTGACAGGCGGGCCTCATGAAGGCGAAGTTCCACTGCGACAGCCGATTTGGAGACGCCACTCACGGACAGGTCACGTGGATCCCGAACGTCACCTGGTGGACGTCGCCTTGATTCGGCGACACCCCCTGGCCCGTCCCGGTCACCGTGTAACTCTTGCCGTCCTTGGTTGCCTGGACCTGGGTTGCGGACTGGGGCGCCTGATAGGGCAGCTGATACTCACCGGATCCCGCTTTGAGCGAAAGGGAGAAGCCGTCGACGCTCGGGGGTTTTTCGTCCGACAGCGCCAGTGACACCGAGGCCGAATCGTCGTGAACGGTGATGCGGGTTGTCAGGTCCCCGGACTCCGCCGGCGTGGCGCTGGGTTGCGCCGCCGTGCTCTTGCATTCGACGGCCGCAGTCATCGTGTGCTTGCTGCCGTCCATCATGACGGTCGTGCTCGACGGTGCCGCGCTCGAACTCGTGGCAGCAGATGGCTGGCCGTTCTTGCTCGAGCAGGCCGGCAGGGTGGCCCCCAACGCGAGCACGCCGAGCCCGGCGGCAGCGAGAACGAGCCGCCGCCGCGCCGCGCGGGTGCGGTGGCGACACCGGGGATTGGTCATCTCACGTCCTTTGCTAGAGCGTCAGAAGGACTATAGAGGCCGTTCTTTTCTGCAAGGTCTCATCCCTCCGGCGACCCGTCAAACTGCACCTTCACCGGTTTACCGCCAGGCTTCCCAACTGACCATGGTTCGCAACGGTCCGGCGAACACGGGTCGCACCGCGCCCGACCGCCACCGCTGTTCGATGAGGTCAGCCACGGCGGCGGTGGTGGTCAACGGATCACCGTCGAGGTAAACGACCGTGATGTACTGGTGGTCCGTCCGCCATCCCGCGGGTAGGTGGCTCCATCCGGCGCTCGAACCGAAAGTCCAGGCCCCGGCCGTGCCGGGCGTGGCGAGCAGCGCCGGACAGTGGTCGGCGTGCAGCCATTGCAGCCACTCGTCGGGGCGGCCGTCGGCGGGTTCTTCCACGATCAGGACGACTCCGCGGTGCGGCCGAAACGGTACCACCTCGGGGGAGACGAGGGCGTGTGGCGAGGACTGCCACTGCAGCAGGCGCAGGCCGGCCACTTGCAGCGACGGCCGCGTGACGGGAAAGCGGCCGTTCTCCCGCAGCGAGCGGCCGAGTGCGACGAAGTCGTCGAAGGTTTGTTCAACGGGGTCACCGATCAGGTAGTGCACCGCGTTGCCGACCTGCCCCAGCGGCCCATGCGCCGCCAGGCGGTGATCGGGGTAGTCACCGTCGGCGATCCAACGCAACGCGTGGACTATGCCTGGCAGTTGGTACTGCTCGGGCATGTGATCCAGCAGGTGCCAACGCAGATAACTGCCGTCATCGTCGGGCGGCGCGGGAGCGGTGAGGCTGAAAAAGCCTGCCTTGACGCGGATCACGTGGCCGGCCCAATCACGAAGCAGCGGCCGTTGCTGGTGGTGAGCAATACCTCTTGAACGGCGGACTTGTCGATGCTCGGGAATTCGAAGCGGTGCACTTGTTGTCCCGCTTCGATGTTGGCGTCCTGGGACTCGTTGCTACCGTCCTTCTTGCGGACCAGGGCCGTAACCTTGTCGGGCTTCGAAAGGTTCTGTGGCTCATGGAAGTACCACACCTCGATCCCGGACGCGTCGCCTTGCCAGCCGTCGGCGTAGTAACACCCCGGATTGCCATCGGCGTCCGGCGGCGGTGGCGGACATATCGATAAGCCGATGCACGGCGGCGTGCTGGTGGCCGTGGCCGGAGAGACGGTCGTGGCTGTCCTAGGAGGCGGTTTCGTCGAACTCGGGCCGGATGCCTTCGGCGGTGACGGCGGCTGCGACCCACACGCCGCAATACCGACACAGCCCATCACGATGATCAGCGTTCGGATCGCCTTCGACATGGGAGCCCTCTCTGATTAAGACGGCTGGAGTTCAGCGAGCGCCGCCAGACTCTCGAGATAATGCTGCAGCGAGGTGTGTTTGAAAATCGCGCTGACGATGGTGGCGCCGTGCGCGGCGACCTCGGCGAGCGCGTCGCGGGTGCGCTCCGGCTCGTTGATCGGATCCAGCGGCGCCGGCGGTGGCAGCACGACCTCGAATCCGGGCTGAAGGTCGAAGCGGCCCAACCACTCTCGGACCTGGCGCAGGCTCACGTTGAATGGGGCCCAGCCGTCGGCCAGGGTCGCGGCCCGGCGCAGCGATCGCAGCGTCCGCCCACCGATCCAGATGGGGACGCGTTGCTGGACGGCGCACGGATCGACGACCATGCCGCTGAACGAATAGAACTCGCCGTGGTAGGCGGGTTCGGGGACCGACAGCGAGGCCCGAAGCGCGCGCAGCGCGTCGTCGCCGCGCGGTCCGCGGTCGTCGAAGGGAGCGCCGATGAGCTCGAACTCCTCTTTGAGGCTGCCGACCCCAACCCCGAGGATGAGCCGCCCATTGCTGACCTTGTCCAGGGTGCCGTAGCGCTTGGCGATCGCGAGCGGGTGGTGATACCCGAGCACCAGCACGTGGGTGGCCAGCCGTATCCGTCGGGTGCGCGCGGCGAGATAGCCCAATGTGGCCAGCGGATCCCAATAGCGGGCGCCGCGGCGGTTTTGTTCGTCGGCGGGCAGCGCGATGTGTTCGCTGCAGGTCAGGTGGTGATAGCCGAGTCGGTCTGCGGCTTCGGCGATCCGGGCCAGGTCCTCGATGGAGGCGCGTTTCTCCCAGTCGGCGCTGATCTGGGGCAACATGGTCACCACGGGTGTGGATATCGACAGGCGAGTGCTCATCCCTGCATGTACCCCCCGGCGTCCACGGGTATCGATTGCCCTGTGATGGTTCGGCTCTCGTCGCTGGCCAGGAACAACGCCAGGTTGGCGACGTCCTCGGCTGAGGAAATGTCTTGCAACGCCACACCTTTGAGGGATTTGGCGCGCTGAGTGTCGAAGTCAACCCCCTGTTCATCGGCGGTCCGTTGCACCCATTTGCGAAACAGCTCGGTGTCGATGGCGCCGGGCACGATGCAGTTGCACCGGATACCGTACGGACCGACCTCTAGCGCAACGGCTTTGGTGAACGCACGAAGCGACGCCTTGGCGGCGACGTAGTGGGTCTTGCGGACCATGCCGGAGTAGCTGGCAGTCGAGGAGAAGTTCAGGATGACTCCGCGGCGACGTTGCAGCATCGACCGGTTGAGCACTTCGCGGGCGCACAGCATGGCCGCGGTGACGTCGATGGCGATGGTGGCGTTCCAGTTGTCCAGCGTCTGCTCCCAGATCCAGCGGTCCTGCCCGGGCGCGGCGGCGTTGTTGCACAGGATATCGACGTGGCCGAACTCGTCGACCGCCCGCGTCACCATGGCCGCGACGTCATCCTCATTGGTGACGTCGGCACGCATCGCGATGGCGCCCGGGCCCGCCGCGTTCGCGGCATCGCGGACCAGCTCTTCGCGCCGCGCGGCCAGCAGTACGCGGGCGCCTTCCGCGACGAACAGCGAGCCCATCACCGGCCCGAGGCCGCTGCTTGCGCCGGTGATGATCGCGACCTTGCCGTCAAGCCGCCCCGTCATTTCGGCAACGTCGTCGGGCAACGGGTTTCGAGCCAGGCGTGAATTCGCTCCGCCACACCGGCCCACCCGGGCTCGAGCATCATGTCGTGGGCCATTCCGGGGAAGATTTCCGCTTCGGTACGGTACGCGGCGGCAGTCGCACGGACTTCGTGTTGGGTGAAAACAATGTCATTTTCGGCCCCCAAGACCAACAGCGGGGCGGTGACGAGGTGTGGCTTGGGCAGGTCGAGCAAGAGCATCTCGAGTACGAATTTCGACACATACTCTTCGCCGAGCAGTTCGGTGTAGCGCACCACGTCCGTGTCGGGAATCAATTCGGAGAGGAAGGTTTCGCGGGCCAATTCCGGCGTACCGCCCACGCCCGGCAGCGACCTTCCCATGGCCAGGCTTCGCCCGGTTAGCCACGGATGCCGCTGGAATCTGTGCAGGAAGAATCCGGCGATGCCGCTCGGGGGTACGGAGGCGAGCAGCGCGGCGGCCGGAGCGCCGTGTGACTCCAGGTACTTTTGCACCACGAAGCCGCCCATGGAGTGCCCAATCACCACGGGTGGCATGGGCAGGCCGTCGGCGACCGAGGCGACGTCGTCGACGAGGTCCGCGATCGAACAGAACCGCATGGTTTTTGGCGCGGGGCTCTTCCCGTGGCCGCGCAGGCTCACCGCCACCGACCGATAGCCCTTCGCCGCAAAGTAGTCCAGGAAATGCTCGTCCCAACACCAGGCGCCGTGCCAGGCGCCATGTACGAAGACCAACGGCGTTTTATGAGAGTCGCGGCTCGGCCTCTTGTCGATCACTTCAAGCACGCCGTCGAGACTAACGGTAGTAACGTCACGAAATCGCTAAACAAAAAGAACGATAACGAATATTCAGACGCGCCCCCGATGCGCGAAAATCAAGCCACCACATTAGCCACGTCCATAAGACAGCGAGTATCGGCATTGATGACCGACAAAAGACCAGGGGGATCGTGCTCAAGCCTTTTCGCGTGGCCGCCGTGGTGGCGCTCGCCGTGGCGGCGGGCGCTGGCGTGGCCGCCGCCGAACCCGCTGGCGCGCCCGACGTGACGACGGATTCCTGCGAACAGCGCACCCTGGTGCTGTCCGCCTTCCCGGCGGAAGCCGACGCGGTTCTGTCCCACACTGCACTCGACCGCCACCCGGTGGTGCGGGCCGACCGCCGGCGCTTTTGCCTCGGAACGATCGATGGCAAGAAGGTGATCGTGGCGATGACGGGCATCGGCCTGGTGAACGCGACCGAAACCGCCCAGACCGCCTTGGCGCGCTTCACCTGTGCGTCGTCCGTTTCCATTGGCGCAGTGGTGTTCTCGGGCGTCGCCGGGGGTGGCGCGCGCGTCAACATCGGGGATGTGACGGTGCCGGCGCGATGGAGCATGGACCAGGGCGCGACGTTTCAGCCGGTCGATCCCGGCATGCTGGCCGCGGCTCAGGCACTGAGCGTTGACCTGGAACGCGTTAATTACCTTGGCAATCCCATCTGCCTGTGCAAGAACGCGCCCCGCGTCCGGCTGATCGACCTGAAGCGCCAGCCGGTGCTGGTGGTCGGCGGTGACGGGTCCAGCTCCGACAACAACAACGGCCGGGCATTCCCGTGCGTGCCGAACGGCGGCGACGTCTTCGGATGCCAACCCTGCAGCGCACCGGATCGCTCACTGCTCTACACCGGCAACTTCTTTCAGGCAGCGGGGCCCTGGCTGCGAAACTCTCTGATCAGCAACCTCAATATCGCGTCGACGTCGAACCCGGCCTTCGACGCGACGGACAACGAGACGGCGGCGGCGCAGGCGGTCGCCGACGCGCATGGGGTTCCGTTTCTCGGGATCCGCGGGGTTTCGGACGGGGCCGGCGACCCGCTGCGCCTGCCGGGCTTCCCGTTCGAGTTCTTCTTCTATAAGCAGATCGCGGCGGAAAATGCCGCCCGGGTGACCGCCGCTTTCCTGCAGAGCTGGGGCGGCGCATGAGTCGACCTGGCCCGGGCCTATTCGGGGCCCTGGCAGACGGGACGGTTCGGATCCGAACACCACTCCGACCATGACCCCGGATACAGCGCTGCTTCTCGGCCCGTCGCCGCGAGCGCGGCGACCGTGATGGCCGCGGTGACACCGGAGCCGCAATAGACACCGACGCGGCCGTCGGCATCGATGCGGCGGTCGGACAGCAGTTGGGTGAGCGCGTAATCGCCGACAAACGTTCCGTCGCCCGCCAGTACGGCAGCGCTGGGAAGGTTTTTCGCGCCGGGGATGTGGCCGGCGACGGGGTCGAGGGGTTCGACGTCGCCCCGGAACCGTTCCGGGGCACGCGCATCGAGCAGCGTCACGTCTTCGCCGGTTTGGGCGGCCGTCAACGTGGGTCGGCCGCCGGCATACAGATCTTCGTGTGGCACAGCCACATCCCCGGCCGGCGGGTTGACCGGACCGGTCTCGAGGCTCCGTCCGGACGCGCGCCACGCGGACAGGCCGCCGTCCAGGATGCGCACGTCTTCGAGCCCCGCGGCGGTCAGCACCCACCACGCCCGCGCGGAACCGGCTCGGTTCCAGTCGTCGTACACCATGATCGAATCGTTTTGGCGGATACCCCATCGGCGCGCGGCCGCCTCCAGGCTGCGCCCGGACGGCAGCGGGTGGCGGCCGCGGCCGGCGATGCCATGGTCGCTCAGTTCGTCCTCGAGCGACACATACACCGCGCCGGGGAGGTGCCCCTTCAGGTAGGCCGCCCGGCCATCGGGTTCGTCGAGGCGCCAACGCACGTCGAGCAGCGCCAGCGCGTCACCGGCCTCGATCAGGGCGGCCAGCTCGGTGGCCGTGACCAGCACCCGGTCCCGCGTTTCCATCGATGCACCTCCTTGCGTTTCCAGTGAGCCTAGCCGCGCGGCGCGAAGTAAACGTGATCGGAACTGCAGATGAACTCTTGTGGTCTGCGGCGAGGTCAGCCGCCCGTTCGGAATTAAACTCAACCAGAACTAAAACTGAACGGCGGATTGAAGTTTGGCTTTCGGCGGGCCGTCCTGCGGGAAGACTATTGACCACGGAACCGCTCGCACGCGAGGATTAATTACATTGGGTGTCGAATCCTCGTGTCGATCCGAGGTTGATGTGAAGCTTGGAAAGTGATGGGGAAATGAAGAAGAAGATTTCCGCGTTCGCGTTTGGCGCGTTGCTGGCCGTCCTGTGGGTGCCGGCAGCGGTCGCGCACGCCGACCAGACCGACCAGGACTTCGCGGAGTACCTTTCGTCACACGGCATCAGCTTCGGTACGCCGGCCCAGGCCGTGAGCATGGCGCGCACAATGTGCCAGGACCTCGAGGCGGGCTACTCCCAGAAGGACGAGGTGGACCAGCTGACGGGGTCGCACAAGCTGACCCAGGCGCAAGCCGAGACATTCATCGGCGCGGCCACCGCGGATTACTGCCCGGGCAAACACAGCCCGACCAAGCCCAGCGGCGGATAACCGCTTTCCTTCCTTCACGCGCGGCGTGTGAGCTGCGGTTTATTCTCCGCGCGCTCCGGTAATACGAATATGCGTTAGACCTGAGCGGTTTCTTGAGTGCCGCCGGTCCCCAGCGACGCCAGCATGCCCGCCGCGGCCCGTTCCCAGGTAAAGCTCTCCGCGCGGCGCCTGGCGGAGCTGCGGCGGTGGTGTTCCGGCCGCCCGACGATGGCGCCGACCGCCCACGCGATCGCGAATGGGTCGTTGTCGGCCAGGGCGCCGCTGTCCGGGGTGATGATCTCGGTCAGTGCGGAGGTGCGCGACACGACGGCCGGTGTCCCGCACGCCAGTGATTCCAGCGCGGCCAGGCCGAACGTCTCATGTGGCCCCGGTGCCAGCGTCACGTCGGCCGTGGCCAGCAGCCCCGCGACGGTGTGCCGGTTATTGATGAAGCCGGTGAAGTCGATCGGCAGCCGGGAGGCCTGCCGTTCCAGCCTGGTCCGCATCGGGCCCTCGCCCACGACGACCAGCCGGGCGTCGACGCCGGCATGGCACAGCGCGCCCAGGGCGTCGATGCTGCGGTCGACGCGCTTTTCCACCGACAGCCGGCCGCAGTGGACCAGCAGGATCTGTTGCGGTGTGGCCCAGCGCCGCCGCACCAGGTAAGAGTGCCGGCGCGGGTGAAACGTCTGCAAATCCACACCCAGTGGCACGGTGACGGTGTTGGTCGCGCCGATCCGGTCGAATTCCTCGCGCGCGAACGCCGTGGTGCACACCACGGTGTCATAGTTGGCGGCCGTGCGCCGATTGGCGAAGTCCGCGAACTTTTCCGCGCTGCGCCGCGGAAGTATTTGTCCCACAAGGCGATCCAGGCGCTCATGGGATATCATCACCGTCTTGGATCCGTAATCGCGGCCCCACGGCCCCAACGACCTCAGGGTGAGCCGGTCGGAGACCTCCAGCGCGTCGGGTTTCAGCGCTGCCAACAGCGCTTTGACGGGTCCCGGCATCACCGCGCGATAGCCCCCGGTGAAAGGAATCAACCGAGCGGGCATCGTTATTCGCACCACGCCGGTGGGCAGCTCCGTGCGTTCGGGGCTGCGGCCGGGGACGATCAAGAACACCTCGTGCCCGATGGCGCAGTATTCGGCGCCCAACCTGTCCACCGCGGTGCGAAGGCCGCCGGAGCGAGGGCCATAAAAGTTGGCGACCTGTACAACGCGCATAACGTGAGGACACGCGGCGCGCGTGTGCAGTCATCGATGTGGAACCGACACGTGCCTGAACAGTCCGTGAATTCCGCTGGTCGGCCCGGCGGATCGGGGTGCCGAGCGTCGACTTGATGGCGCAATCTCCCCGAGAAACGCGGCAACAATTCGACGCTCGGCGCAACGGAAGGTCAGTCGCCTTTGGGCCCTTCGGCTTTGCCGATTCGCTCGGCGAGGTCGTCGCCGGACAACTGCGCACCGAGGAACGCACCGGAAGTGGGCAGGCTCAGATGCAACTGCGATGCGCCGCTGACCTCAGCCTTTCCGTGCTCGAGGGTGAAGTCGAGGATATGGCCGCCACCGGTGCGCTCACTGTTGAGGAAGTGCAGGTGGTATCCGGCGACGGAGATGCCTTGTTCGAAGTCGGGGGTCCGAAAACCGACCACTGTACCGGAGACATCGGTGAACACGGCTTCGGCCTGATCTTCGGTGGCTTGCGTCAACGGCGGATAGGGCGGTTTCTGCGCCATCACCGTGCGGGTGTGCAGTTCTGCGAAGTGCCCGGTGATCCGGATCGCGTAAATAAGGTTGGCGCTTTGGATTTGGCGGTCGATGGCGCCGGTCACCTCGGCCCGGCCGGCGCGCGTGTGGATCGGGATCTCGAAGTCGCTGTGGAAGCGGGTGATCGCCGCGAACGGCGTGCGATCGGTCGGCGCCGCCCGGCTGGCGGTCCCGTCCGCGCGCAACCGGTAGCAGATGCCGTCGAGGACGACCATCTCGCCATCCAGGTGATTGAAGGTGCCCAGGCCGAAGTCGCCGTGACGCAGGATGTCGGCGACGGTGGCGTCGCCGTCGTAGACCCCGTCGAGCAGTGCACTGATCGTGGAGAACTGATACACCTCGTCGTCATGGGCGGTGGTGGCCTGCTTCTGCTGGAGAAGAGTTGCGGCCCAACGGCGGAAGCGCTCGTGCGGGCCAGTCACGTTGGTCATGGGTTCTCCCCGGCTCATTCGAAGGGGTCGTCGTGCAGGTGTTCGGCGAGGTCGGTGTTTCGGCTGTAGTCCACCGGCACATCAATCAGGGACGGTCCCTCCTCGGCCAGCGCTTGGCGCAGCGTGGCACTGAATTCGTCCAAGGTCTTCACCCCGTGACCGCGGGCACCGAAAGCCGCTGCGTAGGAGACGATGTCGTAGTCGCCCAGTTGCACGCCGGATCTGCGTTGGTATTTGAGGGCTTCCTGGAAGCCGACCATGTCGTAGCTGTTGTCGCGGAAGATGATGTGGGTGAACTTGAGCCCGAGGCGAGTCGCCGTCTCGAGTTCTTGGGCGGAGAACAGGAATCCGCCGTCCCCGGAGACGGACACGATCGGGGTCCCGGGTCGCACAAGGCAAGCGGCCATGGCCCACGGCAGGGCCACGCCCAACGTTTGCTGGCCGTTGGAGAACAGCAGCCGTCTGGGCTCGTACACGCGGAAGTGGCGTGCCATGTAAATGTAGACCGAACCGATGTCGCAGGTGATGGTGGCGGTGTCGTCGAGTTCGTCGCGCAGGCGCAGCACGACGGTGACCGGGTTGAGTCCGGGGCCCTCGGGTGTTTCGTTGCGCGCGGCGGTATCGATGTCGGCCAACGCTTTTCGTTGCATGGCGATCTGCGACTGGTACTCGTTGCTGAGCCTGAGCCCGGAGAGATTGTCGGTCAGGGCCGCCAGGGTCGCCGCGACATTCCCGCGCAGTTCCAGGGTCGGCTGATAGTGGTTGTCGATCTCGGCGGGAACCGAGTCGATGTGCACGATGGTGCGCTCGACATTGTTGTTCCACAGCACCGGGTCGTATTCGACGGCGTCGTAGCCGATGGTGATCAGGACGTCGGCGTGGTCGAGGACGACGTCGCCGGGCTGGTTGCGGAAGAGGCCCACCCGGCCCACGAAGCAGTCCTCCAATGCGCGGGACACGACCCCGGCGGCCTGAAAGGTCTCCACGACGGGCAGCCCGGTCGTGGCGATCAGGGCGCGTAGCTCCCGGCAGCTGTCCGGCTCGGCGCCGCGGGTACCGACCAGGAGCGCCGGCCGTCGTGCGGCGCGGATCAGCTCGCTTGCCTTGGTGATGGCCGCGGTTGGGGCCGCCGCCAGGGGTGGGATCGGGAGTCGGGCGGTGATGCCGGCCGTCGTGGGAGCGGCCAAGACGTCGGCGGGCAACACGACGGCGGCCGCGCCGCGCGGCTCGCTGAGGGCGGCGCGGAACGCGGCGATGGTGGCCTCGGCGGCGTTGTCGGGGTCGTTGACCTCGCCGGTGAACTTGGTGACGGTCCGGAGCATCGCCGCGGCATCCATCGACTGATGGGTGCGCTTGAGGCGGTCCTCGCGGTTTACGGCGCCACACAGTGCGACCACCGGATCCTGTTCGGTGTTCGCAGTGAGCAGGCCGGTGGCCAGGTTGGTGGTGCCTGGACCGGACGTCACCAGCACCACACCCGGGGTGCCGGTAAGGCGACCGATCGCCCCGGCCATGAACGCCGCGTTTTGTTCGTGGCGGCACACCACCACCTGGGGGCCGCCGTCGACCAAGGCGTCGTAGACGGCGTCAATCTTGGCGCCGGGCACGCCGAAGATGTACTCGACGCCCTGCGCCGAGAGCACGTCGACAATCTTCTGCGCGCTGCGCACCGGATCACCGGGAGCCATGCAGCCCAGTCTGGTCGCTGGCGCCGCTATGCGCTCGACTCGGGCCCGAACCAGCGCCGCAGCGCGGTCCGCAGGCCCGCTTCCTCGTCAGACCCGAACGCGTCCGCCGCCCAGGCGACGTATCCGTCGGGCCGGATCAGCAGCGCCGCGGCGGGCCGGTCGGCGACGGTCGCGCTGACGACGTCGACCCGATCGAGCCACCCGCGCGCCGCGTCCCCGACGCCGCCGCCGAGGTCGAGCAGGACCGGCCGGGCGTCGTGGAGTAGCTCGGTGACCCGCCGGCCGTCGTCGAGGGTCAGCTCGGGCACCGGCCAGCCCGACAGCGGCTGGTCGTCGCCCACGTCGTACCGCACGTCGTTGCCGGCCAGCAGCCTCGCCATGTGCCTGGCGGTGTCGGGAATGCTGAAGAGCTCACCCAAAAGCGTTCGCAGCGCGGCGACTTCGGGTCCCGGCGCCATGAGCGCGGTCTGGGCCAGCGAGTGCATCATCACGCGCTCGCCCACGGGGTGGCGCTCGGACTCGTAGGTGTCGAGCAATCCGGCCGGCGCCCACCCGTTGAGGTGGGCCGCGAGCTTCCAACCGAGATTCAGGGTGTCCTGCAGTCCGAGGTTCAGGCCGGGCCCGCCCATGGCGCTGTGGACGTGGGCGGCGTCGCCGAGCAGCAGGACCCGCCCGTCGCGGTAATGCTCCGCGTTGCGGGTGTTCTGCCCATTGATCCGGCGAAGGGCATGGGGCCCGGTGCCTTTCGGCTCCTCGAACGGGAGATCGACGCCGAGCACGCGGCGCGCGCTCTCGCGCAGTTCGTCGAGGCTCATGGGTTTGTCCTCGACCGGCGGCGCGAACTCGATGGTGCCGAACATCGAACGGCCGGGTTCGAACTCGGCGTAAATGACTCCGCCGCGATCCAACCGGGTGTGGCCGAACGCGATCCGGCCGAATCCGGGGACGTCGATGCCGCCGTCGGCGCGGCGGAGCCCGTCGGGGATGTGCACGTGGGCGAGCCGGGCGACGGTCTGCGACGTGTGGCCGGCGAAGTCGATGCCCACCGTCTTGCGGACCAGGCTGTGCCCGCCGTCGGCGCCCACCAGATGCCCGGCGGCGATGCGGTACTCGCGCTCCGGTGAGGATACCGTCAGCTCAACGGATTTCGCCTCTTGTCGTAGGTCGACGAGTTCGTGTCCCCAGCGTAGGTCCACGCCGAGGTCGCGCGCCCGTTTCTCCAGCAGCCGCACCAACCGGGGCTGTTGCATGGGCAGCGCGTACATCGGATTGTCCGGTACACCCAGGAAGTTCAGCGTCATGGCCGCGAATATCCATCCATAGGTGGGATGGGGTGGATCGTCGTCGCCGGTGAACGCCTGGTACAGGCCGCGCATGTCGAGCATCCGAACCACCTGCCCGACAAGGCCGTTGGCCTTCGGTTCGGGGCTCGGCCCGGGCAGGGCGTCGAGCACCACGGGCCTGATGCCCGCCAGCGCCAGCTCACAGGCCAGCATCAGCCCGTTGGGGCCGGCGCCCGCGATGACGATATCGGCGGGTTGGTCAGCCATGGTGGGCCTCCTTGTGTTTGGTGGGCTCGGGCAGGCCCGCGCTGACGGCGGCGAAGCCGTCGCGGATCAAGTCGGTGATGGCCACCGGCGGATCCGCCCGCACGTAGGCCTCTGCCGCCGCGTCGCCGACGGCGCGCACGACGGCCACCACCAGCCTCGGATACATGTCGCGGTGTGGGTCGGTGCCGGTGCGCTCGGCGATCACCTCGAGCCACTCGTCAAATAGGTCCTGCGGCAACGCGTTACGTACCTGTGGGTTCATCAGCAGCTTTCGAACTTCGACAAGTTCCCGGCGGCTCGGTACCCGGTTCTCCTCGCCGTAGACGTCGCCGAAATCGGCCTCGATGGCTTCGAGCACGACGTGCGAGATCGATGTCCACAGCGGTTCGGCGGCGGGACGTTGCCGCAGAGCGGCGACGCCGCGGCGCATGCGTTCGGTTTGCCGGTAGGCGAGTGCTTCGTATTTGCCGGTGAAGTAGTTGTTGAACGTGCGCAGCGACACCCCGGCCAGGCCGGCGATCTCGTCGCGCGTCACGTTTTCCAGCCCGCGTTCGAACGCCAGATTCAGCGCGGCGTCGCTGAGCGCGCGCCGGGTGTCGGCCTTCTTGCGCTCGCGCAGTCCGGGGGATGGGGCGGTCATGGAGACCAACGTACGCGAAAGATGCACGGCGGGCAATATTGCCTGATGGGCAATTTGTTGGGCATGTCGGGGTCCGCGCGGGCTTTGAGTGTGCTCAGGGCTTTGAGTGTGAGGCTGGGGCGGCGACACGCCGAGCGTCGTCACCCACGACGCACGCTCAAGGGCGGTGGTGCGGCGTGGCGTTTAGCGTTTGCCCCATTCCCAACGCGGTGTCGTCAGCAGGCCCTGGCCGGTGATGCGCGTCTCGCCCCACTCCTTGTACAGCTCGATCTCGACGGCGTTATCGCCGGCGGCCTCGGTTACGGGCACGGTGTCCAGGAACTCCAGCAGCGCGCGGGAATGGGTGACCACCACGACCTGCGTCTGCGCGGCGGCGGTGCGGATCGGCGCGGCGAGTGGTCGCACCAGGTCTGGGTGTAGGGAGGTTTCGGGTTCGTTGAGCACCATCAGCGAGGGCGCCTGCGGGCTGAGCAGCGCGGCGGCCCAGAGCAGGAATCGCAGTGTGCCGTCGGATAATTCGGCCGACCGGAGCGGGCGCAGCATGCCGCGCTGTCGCAGCTGGAGGTCGAACACCCCGTCATGGACGGCGACCGAGACCCTGGCGCCGTCGAACGCGTCGGCAACGGTACGGGCGAGGTCGTCGAATCCCGCCTCGATGATCGTCTGCATCGCGGCGGCCAGGTCGTGGCCGTCGTCGGAAAGCACCGGGGTGCGGGTGCCGACCTGCGGGTGCCGCGCGGGAGCTCCCGCGTCGACACGGAACCCGTCGTAGAACCGCCATCCGCGCAGTCGCTCGCGCACGGCCGCGAGTTCGGGCAGCGCGTGCGGATGGGCGTACTCGGCAAGCACGCTGCGATACGAGGGCAGGGATCGACTCAGCTCGTCGAACCCGCGGCCCGAGTCGGCGCTGACCTCGGCGAAATCCCGTGTCCGGCGCACCAGCGTCGTGCCCGTCCGCAGCACCGGACCGGCGAACAACGCTTCCCGCTTGATTTCGGGATCGCGGGCGAAGGCTGAGCCGGGCCCGGCCGATTGCGGAATGCCGAGGTCGACGAGGTAGCCGAAATCGTCCGCGGCGAAACCCAATTCGAGCGACACCGGCCGGGTGCGCACGGTGCCCTGGGCCTTGCCGGTGCGCCGGGCGCCACCCAGTTGCTCGGGCCCGGCCCACAGCACCGATTGCAGCCCGCCCTCACGCGCGAGCGAACCGATCACCTCGCCGCGGCCGCAATCGGCCAGCAGCCGCAGCGCGCGGTACAGCGATGACTTCCCGGCGCCGTTGGCTCCGGTGACGATGGACAGCCCACCCAGCGGCACGATCACCTCGCGCAGCGAGCGGTACCCGCGGATGGCGACCGTCTGCAGCATCAAGTGCTCTAGTCGTCGTCGGCGGCGTTGAGAAGTTGGACTTCCTCGAGGTCCATCTCGTTCTGCAACTCGCGCAGCACGATGTCGTCGATGAGGTTTTGGTTGCGCAGGGCGGTGATTTCCCGGCGCTTGCGATCGAGCAGGCCCAGACGAACCTGCCGGACCTTCTCTTTGCCCTTGACCAGGCGGTGGTTCGTCGAACCGTCCTCGGTGGCCATGACCAGCGCGGCCTTTTCTTCGTATTCCTTTTGCAGGCGCCGCTGCAGGTCCTCGCTGATGCCGACTTCGGCGGCAACCTCCGGCAAGGCGTCGAGAGCGGCTTGAATGCCCCGGGTGCGGGCCAGTCGCACTTCCTCGGCGTGGGTGACGTCGTCGGGCATCCGGGCCCAGCGGACTACCGCGGGCAGCGAGATCCCTTGGACCAGAACCGTTACCAGGATGACGACGACCACGATGAAGATGAGCAGGCTGCGGTCCGGGAACGGCGCGCCGCTGAGCGTGGTCATCGGGACGGCCAGCGCCGCGGCAAGCGAGACGGCTCCGCGGAATCCTGCCCAGGCGGTGACGAAACGCTGACGCCAGTCGACGCGACGCTCGCGCTGCACCTGCCGCCGGTCAAAAAGGCGAAGCAACGCGGTGGTGATTTCGCCCCAGACGATCCGGGACACGATCACGACACCGGTGACGGCGAGGGCGATATAGACGGCGTGGCGAAGGCCGCCCTCGGCACCCGAGACGCCGCGCAGCGCGCCCGGGATCTGAATCCCGACGAACACCCACAGCGACCCGTTGATCAGGAATGTCGCGATGTCCCAAAATCCAAAGGCCGCCAAGCGGGAACGGGCCCGGATCACCAGCGGCCCGGCGTACGCGAGCACCAGAGCCGACACCATGACCGCGACCACACCGCTGCAGTGCATTGCCTGGGCCAACAAGAACGCCGCAAACGGCGTCAGCAGGCTCAAGGCTCCTTCCTCCTGCGGTGCGTCGATTCGTTTGCGCACCAGGGTCACCAAGCCGCCGACCAGCAGCCCGGCAGCGATACCGCCGAGGTAGGACCCGATGAACCGGACGACCAGATCGGGCGGGGTGACCTGGGCGCCTCCAACCGCGACGTGGACGGTCACGGCGAACAAGACCAGCGCGGTGCCGTCGTTGATGAGGCTCTCGGCCTTCAGCACGGTGACCGTCCGGCGTGGCAACTTTTTCGCGAGCCCGGCCACCGCGGCGGCGTCGGTAGGGGAGAGCACGGCGCCCAGGACGGCCGCCGCGTGGGGTTCCATGCCCAGCGCTCGCGCCGTCCACGACACCGCCACCGCGGTGGCGATCACCAGGCCGACGCTGAGAAAGACGATGACGCGCGCGTTCTTACGGATCTCGCGAAAGCTGGTGTTCAGGCCCTCCCAGTAGAGGATCGCGGGCAGGAACAGCAGTAGCACGATCTCGCCATTGACCCTCACGTGAGCGAACTGGGGGATCAGACCCAGCAGGGCGCCGAGGAAGATGAGCAGCACCGGAGGACCCACGCGATAGCGCCGGCCGATGACCGTCCCCACGATGACGGTGGAAACGAGCGCAACGATGACGACGAGGCCAAACACCAGCCCATCCTGCCGGACCGGCTCGGTTTACGCGGCCTGGGGTTTGGGTGGCGAGTGTGGTCAGCCCGTCGGAGGAGGGTCAGGTGAATCTCAAAAGCGATAGCGCATGCGCTATCGCTATGAGCGCGTCACAGAACGCGTCTAAGGATGCGGCGCGGGACAGGTCTTCGGGAAGTTAACTGGCTGACCGATCTGGTTCATCCCTTTGCGGTATTGGGCGTTGGCCGGCAGGTCCGGAGTCGTGGCCGACCATATTGTCGAGGTGCACGTGGCGGTGTCGCAGCCGCCGCCGAAGGTCAGCGACTCGCCGGTCTTGACCGTCACGCATTGGCATTTGGCCACGGCGGGATTGGTGGCGTCGATCTCGCACTCGACGTCGAGGCAGTTCGCCCACGGCACCCCGGATGGGCAGCTCAGCACGCCGAAGTTGGCGTTGACGTTGACCGTGGAGAACGCCGACCGCACCTTGTTGCCGGACTGGGCCCGGTCGGTGCAGGGTTTGAAGCCGACCGAGTAGCCGTTGACGACGACGCAGTTGCAGATCGAGATGTTGGGATCCGTCGGCGACGGCACGCACGGTGCGGTGGTGCACAACGCGAAGGTTTGGTTGCACAGCCAGGCGCCGTCGACCTCGAAGGTGTCGACATTGCTGGCCAGGGCGGTCTTGCCGCCGGAATCGCAGGCGGCGGCCGTGGCACCGACGACGGGAAGCAAGCCGACCGACGCTCGGCGCAACAGCCCACGCCGGGTGAACGTGGTCTGCCCGGTGGCCCGCGCCGCGCGGTCGACGAGGTCGCCGATGGCGCCGGCGCCCCGCGCCGTCTCGAGCATTTGGCCCCCCTCGATGAGCACGGCGCTGGGCGTGGCGGTGATGCCGTAGGCGGCGAAGGCGGCCCGGGACTCGTCGATCAGCTCCATCGGCACGCGGTGGCCGGCGGGGCCGCCGTTGATGAGGGCGACGGTGACGCGCCCGTCCAGCTCGCCTTGCCATCGGGCCACTTCGGGCAGCAGCGCATCGCAGGCGCCGCAGCCGGGTTGGCTGAAGATGAGCACTACCGGTCGGCGGTTCTCCAGCAGCTCGTCGAGGGTCCGGATGCGGCCGGTCCGGTCCGGCAGCGCCAGGCCGGCGGCGGCGCCCGAGCGTGACGTCCAGCGCCGGCGTGACGCGGGGCCGAGCCAGAGGGTGAGCATGGCTGCCGCGAAAGCGGTTAGGGACCAGGCGAATTGGCCGTCGAGCGCCACGAACGCGGCCAGCGCGGAGAGGCACCCGTTTCTGGCCAATGTCTGCCACCCCAGCGGCCCGGAGGACAGCCGCCCAAAGCAGTGGCACTCCAGGCGTCGGCCGCGCGCCAGGCTCGCAAGCACCACCGCGCTGAATCCGGCGAGCGCGACCAACGCCGCCACGGCGCCGCTGTGCGGCTCCGCCGCCAGCAGCGCCGCGATGCCGAACTCGGTCGCGATCAGCGCCGACCCCACGAATCCCGCGGCGGCTCTTGGCACACCGAATGCCGTGACCGCCCGCCGCACACCGTCGCGGTCCGCCAGCTTCGCCAGCGCGGCCACAGCGAACATTCCTCCGAGAAGCAATCGCGCCACCAATATCGTCATCTGCGGATCTTAAGTTGTGCGTGGCAGTCTTGGCGGTGTGAGCGATGTCGTCGGGGCATTCGAGTCTCAGCGGCCGCGTCTGTTCTGGTTGGCGTACCGGCTGCTCGGGTCGGCGAGCGAGGCGGAAGACGCGGTCCAGGACGCATACCTGCGTCTGCACGCCGCCGATCCGGATTTAATCGAGTCGCTGCCGGCGTGGCTCACGACGGCCGTCACGAACCTGTGCCTCAACCGGCTCACGTCGGCTCGCGCGCGGCGGGAGGTCTACCCCGGCCCGTGGCTTCCCGAGCCCGTGCTCACCGACGACCGGACGCTCGGCCCGCTCGAGACCGCCGAACAGCGCGAGTCGGTGTCGATCGCGCTGCTGAGCCTGATGGAGCGACTCGGCCCGACCGAGCGTGCGGCGTTCGTCCTCCGAGAAGCGTTCGCCTACAGCCATTTCGAGATCGCCGAGATCCTCCAAACGTCGGAAGCCAACGCCCGCCAGTTGTACCGGCGGGCGAGGGAGCGGCTGGGTGAATCCCGGCAGCAATTCCAACCGGACCGGGCGCAGTGGCGGCGCCTCGTCGACCGATTCTTCGCCGCCGCCCGCGCCGGCGATGTGGCCGGACTCGTCGAGATCTTGACCGACAACGTGACCTCCACGGCCGACGGCGGCGGCAAGGTGGCGGCCGCCCGGCGCATCGTCTCGGGCCGCGACCGCACGGCCCACTATGTGGCGCGCGTGTTTAGCAGGAACCTGGCGCAGGCAGGTCTGCGTCTCGATGTCGCCGAGGTCAACGGCGAGCCGGCGATGCTGGTATTCGACGGTGACACGCTGGCCGGCGTCCTGTGCTTCGAGATCATCGGTGAGCGGATAGCGGCCCTGCGGGCGATGGCCCATCCGGACAAATTGCGGTTTCTTACCGAGCAGTTGTCACATCCGGCGCGTCTGTCCGGTTCATAAGGTGTGACCAACTCTGTACTCGTAACCGGCGGCACAGGAACTGTAGGCCGCATCGTTGTCGATCATCTGACGGCCGCGGGCAAAGTGGTCCGCGTTCTGAGCCGCGGACGACGGCCGCATCAGCGCACCGACGTCGAGCACGTCGTGGGGGACGTGCAAACCGGTGATGGGCTCGACGCGGCGGTGGACGGCGTCGACGCGATCGTGCACTGCGTCTATCCCGCCGAGCGCCTGGTCGCGGCGGCGAAAAGGGCGGCCTCACCGCACCTGGTCTACGTCTCCATCGTCGGGATTGACCGCGTTCCATTCGCCCTCTACCGCAAAATGCTCGCCAACGAACGCACGATCGCCGAATCTGGCCTGCCATGGACGGTGCTGCGGGCGACCCAGTTTCACGATCTGATCGCTTTCCTCTTGCGGATTCTCACGAAACCGCCGGTGATGGCGCTGCCGTCGGGCCTGAGGTTCCAACCGGTCGACGTGCGCGACGTGGGCGAGCGGTTGGCGGGTTTGGCCCTCGGTGAGCCGATCGGGCGGGCGCCGGATTTCGGCGGCCCGGAGGCGCGTGCGCTCGACGACCTTGCCCGCAGCTACCTGGCGATCGTCGGCAAGCGCCGGCCCATCGTCCCGATCAGGTTGCCCGGCAAGGTACTTGGCGGGATTAGCGCCGGCGGGCTGCTAGCCCCGCAGCACGCCGCCGGCACGATCACGTTCGAGCAATACCTCGGTGAACAACTCGCAACCGGCCAACTGCCGTACCGCGACGCCATCCGCGCTTACTTGAGGCGACGATGACCAGCTCCGTGCTGCGCGCCGGGCTGTGGTTTCTGGCATTCGTGGAAGTCGTGGTCGGACTCGTCGCGACGTTTGCCCCTAGGGCCTTCTACGACTATGTCCCGTGGGTGGACCGCATCCCGCCGTACTCCGAACACCTCATGCGCGACTACGGCGCGATGAACCTCGCGTTCGCGCTTGTCGTCGTCGCCGCCGCAACGACGATGGAACGACGCATGGTCCGGGTCGCGCTGGGCGCCTACCTCCTGTTCGTCGTCCCGCATCTGGTCTTCCACGTCACGCACCTCGAGAACTTCACGACAGCGGCCGCCGTCGGGCAAACGGCAGCCCTCGCCGTCGCGGCGGTGCTGCCGGTCGGCCTGCTCATCCTCACCAAAAGGCCCGGCAACGACTCGGATTGAGCCGTTCGACTTACGTTCGTCCAATAGCCTCCGCTCGCCTGGGGCTGGCATGCCGACTTGGGCTGCGGGTCATAATGGGGGAGATGACTGTCGTGAAGATCAGGCTTTTGGTGACCGTCGCGATGCTCGTTTCATCGATGTTGGTGGGGTGCCATTTCGCGTCCAGGAACCCGCCGACGAGCCAGACGCTCGAGGTCCCGATGGGCGATGTGCTGAAGCAGAATGCCATCACCCAGAACGTCACACTGGGCGTCGGCAACACGCTGACGGTGAAGTTGGGCTCGAACTACACCACGCCGTACCGGTGGATGATCAATACGAAGATCCGCGATCCGACGATCGTGAAGCAAACCGGTCACGAGTTCGTGCACCCGACCTCCGACGCGCGGGGGGCGCCGGGCACGGAGGTGTGGACGTTCGCGGCCTTGAAGCCCGGGACGACGACGATCACCACCTCGTACTCGAGCATCGTGGGCAAGAACGCCCCACCTGCGTGCACGTACACGGCGAACGTCATAGTGCAGTAAACGTCTCTGGCAAACGAATGCGCGCGTGGTTGCGCCGGGCTACGGTCTGATTGTGCTTGGCTTTCTTCACAATTTGTCCGAGATCGGGAAGCTGCCCGCAGAACTGCGCGAAGAACTCGACGCCGAGGGGGTCATCTTCACCGCCGGCAAGGTCGCGGTGAGCCGACACTTCAGCGGCCATGTGCCGGGCGTATATTCGGCCTCTGGCGTCTCCCGCTACTCGGGCGGGTTCGGCTTCAGCAACGCACGGGTTGTTGCGACGTTTCCCACGCGGGGCGACGGCAAGCTGCGGGCCATCGATTGCCCCTGGGACACCGACAAGGGACCGGCGCGCGCGACCATCACGACGAAAGGCCTACGGATCGAAATCGATTTACACGGAGTCGATCCCGCCTTTTCCGGCTCGATGAAGCTGAACTACAAAAAGAAGATCCCTGCTGATGTGCTCGGGCAGTTGCCGGCGACGGTGCTGCGGTTTCGGGTGGAGCCGGTGTTTGTGTATCGCGCCGCCGGGATGCGGTCTAAGACTTAGATTCGAGACACCTTCGTTCGCCTGCTGCTGGTCAGCGGGCAGAGCATCGGGCGCGCAGCTTGGGGATGCCTGGGCCGACGAGATCGTCACAGTAGGCGCGGCGCCCCGCCATCGCCATCGTCAGCGCAAGGGTCGTACCGCTGACGAGCGGGCCGGTGCCGGTCGCGAAGGAACCGTCGGTCGCCTCTAAGCGCAGACCATTGGTGGCGCTCCGGCCAGGGACCGTCGCGGATGGTGCCTTCGAACATGCAAGC
>NZ_JAOPWB010000245.1 GCF_025965855.1 Mycobacterium sp.
CCACCACCGGGGTGCTCGGCTTCGTCAAGAACGGCGCCCGCAAGTGGAAGCAAAAAGAGATCAACACGCTCGAAGCGGTCGCCGCACTGTTCGCGCAGCTGCAAGCCCGCATCGCGGCCGAGGAGAAGCTGCGCTACCTGGCCGAGCACGACGATTTGACCGGCCTCTACAACCGGCGCGCGCTGGTCGCGCACCTGTCCGAAAGGCTAGCGCCGGGCAGCCCGGGACCCGTCGCCCTCTTATACCTCGACCTGGACCGGCTCAAGCCGATCAACGATTACCTCGGCCACACCGCGGGCGACTGGTTCATCCGGGTCTTCGCGCAACGCATTCGGGTGTGCGCGGGAAGCCAGAACATGATCGCCCGGCTGGGCGGCGACGAGTTCGTCGTCATCCCGGACCAGCCGATGTCGACGGGGACCGCGGAGTCGTTCGCCCGCCGGCTCGGGGCGATGCTGCACGAGCGCCTGGCTTTCGGCGGGCACATGATCACCCGCACCGTCAGCATCGGACTGGCGGTGGGCATGCCGGGGCGGGACAACAGCACCGATCTCCTACGCCGGGCCGACGAGGCCGTCTTGACCGCCAAGCGCGGGGGCGGCAACCAGGTTGCGCTGTCCACCGACGACATGTCGCTGAAAAGCGCCTTCCGCAACGACATCGAACTGAATCTGCAGGGCGACATCGACAGCGAGGCACTACTGCTGCACTACCTGCCCGAGGTTGACCTGTGGACCGGCGCCATCGTGGCCGCCGAGGCACTGGTCCGCTGGCGGCACCCGATCTGGGGGCTGCTGCTGCCGGATTCGTTCATCGGGGTAGCCGAATCGACCAACCTGGCCGGAGAACTGGGCCGGTGGGTGATGCGAAGCGCCTGCGCCGAATTCAGCCGGTGGCGAACCAACGGTGTCGGGCAGACCGCAGTCCTGCACATCAATGTGTCGCCCATTCAACTGATCACGCGTGGTTTTGTTCGTAGCGTCGCCGAGATCATCGAGGAGTTCGGCATCGACGGTGGGTCAGTCTGTTTGGAGATCACCGAGCGCGCGGTGGTTCACGACATCGAAACCACCCGCAAGACCCTGGCGGAGCTCAAGGAGGTCGGGGTCCAGATCGCCATCGACGACTTCGGCACCGGCTATGCGGTGCTGTCGCACCTGAAGTCCCTGCCGGTCGACATGCTCAAGATCGACACTGGGTTCGTCCGCGACCTGGGCACCAACGCCGGGGATTTGGCGATCGTCCGGGCGATCATCGGACTGGCCGAGGCGTTCGGCTTGCAACTGGTCGCCGAGGGCGTCGAGACACCGGCCGCCGCACTGACTTTGATGCAACACGGGTGCCACCGGGCGCAGGGCTTCCTGCTGTCCCGACCCGTCCCGGGCAACGCAATGGAAGCGTTGCTGTCCGCGCGCTGGATGCCGATGCCGTTCCTCGCCGACCGCGAGGCGCTGTCGTTAGGCGCGATCTAGCCCCGGTGACGATGTTTCGTTCATTCAAAAAGGGCAAGCTGGCCCCTGCCTCCTTCATAGCGTGCACGGCGCTGCTGCTGAACGGGTGCGGCGGTCACCCCAATCCGGGACCGCTGTCCGCGATGGTCTTTCCGGCCATACCGCCCACCGTTCAGGAGATCGCCAATCCGCTGCGCGGCCAGTACGAGGAGTTGTTGATTCCGCTTTTCCCGCAAGGCAATCCGGCACAACAGCGATACCCGGCGTGGCCCGCGTCCTACGACGCCACTCTGCGCGTTTCCTGGCGGCAGCTGCAGCCCACCGATCCGGGCACCCTGCCGCCCGACGCCCCCGACGATCGCAGGTTCGACTTCAGCGTGATCGATGACGCGCTGACGAAGCTGCAGAACCGCAACATGCGCCTGACGCTTCGTGTATACGCCTACAACTCCTGTTGCAACGACTCCTATCCCGACAACACGAACATCGCGATTCCCGATTGGATGCGGTCGGCGGCCACCAACTATCCCGCGCCGCCGAACAGTCCCACGCCCGGGGTGACGCAGGTGGTGCCGAACTGGAACGACCCCAACTACCTGAACGCGTTCGGGCAGCTGCTCGCGGCGCTGGGCCGCCGCTACGACGGTGACGAGCGGCTCAGCGTCTTCGAGTTCTCCGGATACGGGGATTTCGGCGAGAACCACATCGCGTACTTGCGTGACGTGTTGGGCGCGCCGGGGCCGGCGCCCGACGAAAGCACCGCAAAACTGGGCTATTTCAGCCAGTTCCGTGATCAGAGCATCACCACCGACTCCATCCGGCAGCTGGTCGGGGCGAACGTCAACGCCTTCCCTCACACGCAATTGGTGGTCACGCCGCAGAATCCCGAGATCGTGCGCGAGCTATTGGCTGACGACGTGACCAAGAAACTGTCGGCGCCGGTTGGCATCCGCTCGGATTGCCTGGGTGTCCAGGCGCCGTTGCCGGCGTGGGCCGAATCCAGCGAGTCGCAATACGTGCGGTCCAACGACGCCGTCGTCAACGCGATCAAGCAGCGGCTGGCCTCGGCGCCGGTGATCACCGAGTGGTGCCAGTTGCCCAACGGAACCGATCCGCGGTCCTACTACGAGAAGGGCCTGCACGACGTCGTCAGGTACCACGTGTCGATGACGTCGAGCGTCAACTTCCCGGATCGCGACTCCAGGTCGGCGATGGACCCCAGCCTGTTTTTGCTGTGGGCCCAGGCCAATACATCGGCGGGTTACCGGTATTCGGTCGAGGCGCGGCCGGGATCCCAATCGATACAGGGCAAGGTGGCGACCATATCCGTCGTCTGGACCAACTACGGCTCCGCGGCGACCACCGAGCAGTGGGCGCCCGGCTACAAGCTGGTGGATTTCTCGGGGGCGGCGGTTCGGAGCCTACCGGCGACGGTCAACCTCAAGGCGCTGGTTAGCGACGACACCAGCTCCTCACGCGAGGAGGCGGTCCCGGCGTCGTCGACCGAGACGGTGCGCGTCGACCTGACGGGCTTGGCGCCGGGCCACTACACGCTGCGCGCGTCCATGGACTGGCAGCAGCACAAGCCGGGCGCATCGCACGTGGTGAACTACGGTCCGATGGTGTTGGCTCGCGACGGCCGCGACGCCGCGGGCCTGTATCCGTTTGCCACGCTGGACATTCCGCGAGATTCGACGACGTCAGCGAACAGTCAGTGACTTCAGTGAGCGGTCGCGGCCGGGCGGCAACCAACACGGTACGGCCGTAGCGATCGAACTCCCACGCCGAGGCCACGCGCATCCCGGCCGCAGCGAAACCGCGCTCCGCCAGCAGCGGCAACCAGGTCCCGCTGTGCGGGCTGCCGAATTCGCGCACGCTTGCGCCGCGCAGCCTGCCCGCGTGTCGGCGACGCGCCGGACGGCTTCGGTCGCCCGCTCTTGGCCTACGGCTCGATGCCCCGCGGATCGGCGGCCTTCGTGTCGTCGTGGGCGACCTGGGCCAGGCCGCGGCGGGTGCCCAGGTCCGTCGCGAGCGGATGGGACGACTCCTCAGGGCGCACGGGTTCGGCGACCGGGGAAAGTCGTCGCCCGGCGGCACAGTCCCCAGGTCGAGGACTCGACGAAGGTCGGTGCCGCCGCACCCTCCGCCCGGTGCTTACCGCCGCGCACTACCGATCGCTGAGATGTCTGCGGTGTGCAGTATCGGAAGGGGGAAGACCAGCAGGCCGCCCCACTCGGCGATGTAACCGAGCTTATGAGTCAGCTCGGCTTCGAGGATCCAGGGCAACGCCAGCACCACGTCCGGGCGGTCGGTGGCGATGCGCTCCGGTTCGTATATCGGGATTCGGGTCCCGGGCGTGAAGCGGCCGTGCTTGTACGGATTGCGATCGACGGTGTATTCGAGCAGATCGCTGCGGATCCCGCAGTAGTTCAGTAGGGAGTTGCCCTTGCTCGGTGCGCCGTAGCCGACCACGCGCTTGCCTTCGGCGCGGCACTGCAGCAAGAAGTCCAGCAGCTCGTGCCGGACGGCCTCGGTCTGCGGACGCAGTTGCAGATAGCCGTCGACCTGGTGCAGCCCCGCCGCCTCCTCGGCGCGCATCACTTTCTCCACGCGTTCGGTCGGTCGTCCGGCAACCTCCGCGGAGCGGGCCCAGATGCGGATGGATCCGCCGTGGGTGGGCAGGAGCTCGACGTCGACCACGGCCAGCCCGGCGGTGGCCAGCGCGCAGATCGCCGAAAACAGCGTGTAGTACTGGAAGTGCTCGTGGTAGATCGTGTCGAACTGCCCGAGCCGCACCAGGTTGAGCGCGTGGTGCACCTCGATGCTCAGCCAGCCGTCGTCGTCCATCAGCCTGCGCAGGGAGCGGGTGAAGCCGCGCAGGTCGGGTATGCGTGCGTAGACATTGTTCGCGACGACCAGGTCGGCCGGTCCGTGCTCGTTGCGCACCTGGGCCGCGATCCCCTCGTCCAAAAATGCCGACACCGTGGGGACATTGCGTATGCGCGCGGCGGCGCCGACGTTTGCCGACGGCTCGATCCCCAGGCACGGCACCCCGGCCGCGACGACGTGCTGGAGTAGATAGCCGTCATTGCTGGCGACTTCGACCACCCGCGACTGGGGGCCGAGCCCGAGCTGCCGGACGGCTTCGTCGACGAAGACCTTGGCGTGCTGCACCGAGGTGTCCGAATACGAAGCGAAGTACGCGTATTCGGTGGAGGTGTCCTCGGGCGTGATCAGCGCCGGTATCTGCAGCAGCAGGCAGTCCTCACACAACCGCAGGTGCAGAGGAAAGGTCAGCTCCGGTAGATCGAGCTCGTCGGCCGTCAGAAACTTCTCACACGCGGGAGTGGCGCCGAGATCCAGGACGCTGACCAGGCGGTCGGAATCACATAACCGACAAAGCATCTGACTCCCGATTCTCTGTGCCGCTGGATGTTTCACCCGCGCGGTCCGCGTCTGAGGCGGAGGCGAGCTGCGGCGCCAGTCGCGCGCTGTCGTAGAGCAATTTGCCAAGCCCCCCGTACTCGCGGCACTCGCCGACGCCGGTGTCGCCAGGCTCTGCAACATCGAGGACACCGAAGACATCGGGCTTGCCAGGGAGAACTGCTGTGTAGTCGAGTCGGCGGCGGCTTCGGGGACCGCGGTGGCCTGGCCTGCGGCGCCGGCGGGGTCGGTTACCTCGGGCGCACACGCGAACGGTGTCAACTCCGAGCCCTTCGCCGAATTCGCGGCATATCGATACATCGCCGCAGGCGGCGCGTTCCGCTGCGAATCGACGAGCGGCACATGCGGGCCGCAGGGCGCACGGGCCGCATGGCACGGTGGTTGACGTAGCGTTCCAAGTGCCCCACCAGCCGGTAGCTCGCCCATCAACGCGCTGACCAGACCAACAAACTGACAGCCACATAGGCAAAGATTACATACCTATAGTTCGTGGTGCAGCGGTATTGTGCACTATAAGTATTTCGAAGTTCGTTATCTCGACCCGCCGCGTTAAGACCGCGCGGCCACGACCGACTGCTAACCTCGAAGACGGCCCCCAATGCCGCCCGAGACACGCCGGTGAATGCTGGCTTTGGAACCGAGGCGTGTGCCCTGCTCTAGGAAGGCATCGTGAACGTGAAAACGATCGATCCGGGCCATGACGCAGGCCCCGGAATGATCTCTCGCATCGCTTACCCAGGAGCGCGATCAAGCCGCACCGGACAGCCGAGGTCCCGGTTCCGATGACCACCCACTCGACCGATGGACGCGCGGACGCGACGCGGCGACAGATTTTGCGGGCCGCCTCACATCAGTTCGCTCGACGGGCCTATCACGATGTCGGACTCGACGACATTCTCGCGGACGCGGAACTGACCAAGGGCGCAATGTATTTCCACTTCCGGTCCAAGCACGCGTTGGCCGTCGCGATCATCGAACGGCAGACCGTCGCCGGCGCTACCGCGGTGGAAGATCTGCTGACGCGCGGACTTTCGGGCTTGGAAACCCTCATCGACTTCTCCTATCTGATCGCCGTCGGCGACATCAAGACCGACGGGGTCAGGGCGGGGCTGAACCTGCTCGAGTCGGTCGGCCGGTCGGAGGGGCTGCAGAAGCGGCTTCTGGAGGAATGGGTCAAGGCGTTGGCCGGAGTCGTCGAGCAGGCGATCGCCGAGGGCGACATCGACCAGCAGTGTGATCCGCAGGATGTGGGGCGCCTGATGGTCTCCTTGCACATGGGGCTGCGGCAAACCAGCAATCTGGAAGAGCCGGAGCGGTTTCTGCACGACTTGGAAAAGTCCTGGCTCCTGCTGCTGAGCGGCATCTTGCGGGCGGATCGGATCGAATACTTCCGCCAGTTCCTCAAGCGCCGCGCGGCGCTCGCGATCACCGCCAGCTCGACGGCAGCGGATTCCGACTAGTGTGCGACCTGCGCATCGCGCGATCGGGACCGGTGGCGGCGGCTGTTAGGCTCGGCTCTCTGGCCGGAAGATTCGTGAAGACGTCGAGATCCGGAATCTAAGCCCATCGACCGAACTCCGGAGGTGCAGACGCGATGGCGCGCCAGGTTCGATCGGAAGCCACCCGGCGAAAGATCCTCGATGCCGCAATAGACGTTTTCGGCGACGTCGGGTACGCCGCGGCGGGGTGGAACACGATCATCGAGCGGACGGGCATGACCAAAGGGGCCTTGTACCACCACTTCGATTCGAAGGAGTCGCTGGCGTCGGCCATCATCGAAGAAGGGTCTGAGACAATACTTGTCGCGTTCCGCAATGTGTGCGGGTCGTCATCGCCGGCGCTCGAGAACATGATTCACGGCACCTTCACGCTCGCGAATGTGCTCAGCACCGACAAAACGGCCCGCGCCGCCGAGCAATTGATGGGTGCCCTAAGCGGATTCAACGAAACGGCCACGCGCTTCTGCGCGAACTTGGTCGAGCTGATGGCGGCTCAGGCCCGGAGGGCCGGCACCGAAGGCGACCTGCGACGGGAGCTCGATGCGGCAGTGATCAGCGAGTCGATCGTCGGCGCCATCTTCGGAACGCGTTTGCTGTACAACGCGATCGCGGGCAAGGGGGTGGCGGTTCCGGGTGAAACCAGTGCCGTCGCCGATCGCCTCGCCGGCCCCCCGAGTCAAATTTGGGAGCTGATGCTGGCCGGCATCGCGACGGAGGCGTCGCTTCCTTACTTCCGTGAATTTCTTGCACGCGAGGCCCTCCGCCATGGCCGGCCCGCCGCATCGCCCCCCGCCGCCACCGCCGCGATCCCAGAAGTCAGCTAGGCGATACCGGCCGCCGTGCGCAATGAAGAAGGTTCCCCGCAAAAGGCCATACTGGAAGTATCTAGTTGCGGGACAATGATTCCTAATGGTTTATAGAGGAGGCGCTAACGTTCCTCTACCCACAATTGCTCGGTCAGATCCTGAAACGCCGCAAGCACGAACTTATCGTCCGCGCGCATGACCGCCGACTTGCTCATCAAAGCCCGCACCACCGAACCGTCCTTGTGGGCCAATTCGACGACCATGTTCGCCAGCGCGTGCACGACCGAAAGCAGCGACTCCGCCTCGGGAGCGTCGTGGAAGATCTCGTGAAACCGCAGGGACAGAACCTCTTCGGGATCGCAGCCCACCATCTCGGCGAATGCCGTGTTGGTGAACAGGATGCCGCCGTCCTGCCCGATGGCGAGCACGGGCATCGGAATTCGCTCCAGGACGACCAGCGCGGGCAACTCCTTCAAGGTAGTTATCGGCGATTGACTGTGTTGCCAGTTTCGTCGTCGCTCCACATGCCGATTATGGCCTATGACCCGAGGTCGTTCGGACGCTTTTATTCAGGGCGGCAAGATCGCCACTGAACGGGCCTGCCGTGCAACTTAAACTTAATAACCGCTCAATCACCTCACCCGACTTCGGGGGGAGACGGCGGCTGGTAGCGCGGGAACACCCCCGTGGGCGGCGGCAGCACCGTGCCGGGCACCAGCCGGGCGCCGATGGCGGTGAAAGCCCGTTGGTCCGCGCCCTGGCCGAGCAGGTCCAGCAGCCGGCCGGCCGACTCGGGCATGACGGGCTGGACCAGCAGCGCCGCGATGCGGACCGCCTCGCAGGTGGTGTACAGAACGGTGCGAAACCTCGCCTGATCCGCCTCGGCCTCGCTCTTGCGCAGGACCCACGGCTGCTGCGCGGAGAAGTACTTGTTCGCCTCCCCGAGCATCAGCCAGATCGCTTCCAAAGCCAGATGCATGGCCTGCGCGTCAAAGTTGGCGCGCACCCGCTCCAGCAGGCCGTCGGCCACCGCCAGCAGCTCGCCGTCGGCCGCGCTCAACTCGCCGGGGTCGGGCACCACCCCGCCCAGGTTCTTGGCCACCATCGACAGCGACCGCTGGGCCAGGTTGCCGAGTTCGTTGGCCAGATCGGTGTTGATCCGGGTGATGATCGCGTCTTCGCTGTAGCTGCCGTCCTGGCCGAAGGGCACCTCGCGTAGCAGGAAGTAGCGCACCTGATCCAGGCCGAACGTATCGATCAGCGCCTCCGGTGCGACGATGTTGCCCACCGACTTGCTCATCTTCTCGCCGCGGTTGAGCAGGAAGCCGTGCGCGAAAACCCTTCGCGGCAGCTCGATTCCGGCCGACATCAGAAATGCCGGCCAATAGACCGCATGGAACCTGATGATGTCCTTGCCGATCATGTGCAGATCGGCGGGCCAGTAGCGGCGGAACAACTCGGAGTCGGTGTCGGGATATCCCGCCCCGGTCAGGTAGTTGGTCAGGGCGTCCACCCAGACATACATGACGTGATCGGGATGGTCGGGGACCTTCACGCCCCAGTCGAACGAGGTCCGCGAGACCGACAGGTCGCGCAGCCCGCCGGAGACGAAGCTGACCACTTCGTTGCGCCGCACCTCGGGGGCGATGAAGTCGGGGTTCGCCTCGTAGTGGGCCAGCAGCTTGTCGGCATACGCCGACAGCCGGAAGAAATACGTCTGCTCCTCGGTCCAGGTCACCGGGGTTCCCGTTTCGACGGCGATCCGGGTTCCGTCCACGACTTCGGTCTCCGATTCGACGAAGAATCGCTCGTCGCGCACCGAATACCAGCCCTCATAGGTGTCCAGGTAGATATCACCCGCCGCCGTCATCTTCCGCCAGATCTCCCTGGAGGCCTCGTGGTGGTCGGCGTCGGTGGTGCGGATGAACCGGTCGAAGGAGATGTTGAGCCTCTCCTGCAGGCGCTGGAACACATCCGAGTTGCGCTCGGCCAGTTCGGCAGTGGGCAGCCCCTCGGCCGCGGCGGCCTGGGCGACCTTCAGCCCGTGCTCGTCGGTTCCGGTCAGGAAGCGCACGTCGAAACCGTCGAGCCGCTTGAACCGCGCGATGGCGTCGGTGGCGATGTACTCATACGCGTGTCCCAAATGCGGCGCGGCGTTGGGGTACGTGATCGCGGTGGTGACGTAGTAGGGCCTCATCGAGACTCACCCTATGGTGTGGCGGTGAGCTCCAACCGCTCTGGTGAACGACCAGCGCCGCCCGCGCCCGAGCCGCTGGCGCCGTTGATCGACGCCCACACCCACCTCGATGCGTGCGGCGCGAGCGACGCGGAGGGGGTGCGGGCCATCGTCGACCGCGCCGCGGCGGTCGGAGTGGGCGCGGTGGTCACCATCGCCGACGATCTCGACTCGGCGCGCTGGGTGACGCGGGCCGCCGAATGGGATCCCCGGGTCTACGCCGCCGTGGCCTTGCACCCGACCCGCGCGGACGCGCTGGATGACGTGGCCCGCGCGGAGATCGAGCGGCTGGCGGCCCACCCCAGGGTGGTGGCGGTCGGGGAGACGGGCATGGACCTGTATTGGCCCGGTCGCTTGGACGGCTGCGCGGAGCCGTCCGTGCAGCGGGAGGCCTTCGCGTGGCATATCGACCTGGCCAAGCGGTGCGGGAAACCGCTGATGATCCACAACCGGGAGGCCGACGCCGAGGTGCTGGACGTGCTGGCGGCCGAGGGGGCCCCCGACGCCGTGATCTTTCACTGCTTTTCGTCGGACAGCGCGATGGCCCGCCGGTGCGTGGATGGCGGGTGGTTGCTGAGCCTTTCCGGGACGGTGAGCTTCCGCAACGCTCGCGCCCTGCGGGAGGCCGTTGGGCTGATACCGCCGGAGCAGCTTCTGGTGGAAACCGATGCACCTTTTCTGACCCCGCACCCTTATCGGGGCGCAGCGAACGAGCCGTATTGCCTTCCTTATACCGTGCGGGCGATCGCTGAACTGGTGGATCGTCGTGCCGAGGACTTGGCGCAGGTCACGACCAGCAATGCCCGCCGGGTCTATGGACTGGCCCCTGAGTAGCTTTCGACCAGCGTGTGTCGGCGGTGATTTCCCTGACAGCGTCGCGTCGGAGTTGCTCAACATTGGCCGGTTCGTTACCGTCTTGTGATCGAACGGCGGGGCCATTGGGCCCTTTTGTCATTTTCCTTGCTGATTGGTTCGTGACTGGTTGCTGAGGTCGGGGTAGCGCGCGTTGACTGTATTGACAAAACTTCATCGAAATTCATCACCGATGTTGCGGCTCGTTGTCGCAGGGCTGCTGCTGGTGCTGGGGTTCGCCGGCGGATTCGCGGTTTCCGCATCCAAGACGGTGACGTTGACCGTTGACGGAACCGCGATGCGGGTGTCGACCATGAAGTCGCGGGTGATCGACATCGTCCAAGAGAACGGCTTCAGCGTCGACGAGCGCGACGACCTTTACCCGGCCGCCGATGTGCAGGTCCGTGACGCCACCAATATCGTGTTGCGGCGCAGCCGGCCGTTGCAGATCTCGTTGGACGGCCACGACCCCAAGCAGTTGTGGACGACGGCGTCGACCGTGGACGAGGCGCTGGCCCAACTCGCGATGACCGACACCGCCCCGGCCGCGGCCTCTCGCGGCAGCCGCGTTCCGCTGGCGGGGATGGCGCTGCCGGTCGTGAGCCCCAAGACGGTCCAGATCAACGACAGCGGCGCGGTGCGCACCGTTCACCTCGCGGCGGCCAATGTCGCGGGGCTGCTGAACGCCGCCGGCGCGCCGCTGCTCGAGAGCGACCAGGTGGCGCCCGGCGCGGCTTCCCCGATCGTCGACGGGATGCAGATCCAGGTGACCCGCAACCGGATTCAGCGGGTCACCGAGCGGGTTCCGCTGCAGCCGCCGGCGCGCCGGATCGAGGACCCGGAGATGAACGTCAGCCGTCAGGTCGTCGAGGACGCGGGCAGCCCGGGCACACAGGACGTGACGTTCGCGGTGGCCACGGTCAACGGTGTCGAGACGGGCCGGTTGCCCGTCGCCAACACGGTGATCACCCCGGCCCGTGAGGCCGTGGTGCGCGTGGGCACCAAGCCCGGCACCGACGTGCCGCCGGTAAGTGACGGATACATCTGGGACGCCATCGCCGGCTGCGAGGCCGGCGGCAACTGGGCGATCAACACCGGAAACGGGTATTACGGCGGTGTGCAGTTCGACCAAGGCACCTGGGAGCGCAACGGCGGGCTGCGCTTCGCCCCCCGCGCCGACCTCGCCACCCGCGAAGAGCAGATCACCGTCGCCGATGTGACCCGGGAGCGCCAGGGCTGGGGTGCCTGGCCCGTGTGCAGCGGAAGAGCTGGTGCGAGCTGACGATCCGGCTACTCGGGCGCACCGAGATCAGGCGGCTGGCCAAAGAACTGGAATTTCGGCCACGAAAGGCTCTGGGACAGAATTTCGTCCACGACGCCAACACGGTGCGACGGGTGGTCGCGACCTCCGGCGTCGGCCGGTCCGACCACGTCCTGGAGGTCGGTCCCGGGCTCGGTTCACTCACACTGGCGCTGCTTGACCGCGGCGCCAGCGTCACCGCCGTCGAAATCGACCCGGTGTTGGCCGGCCGGCTGCCGCAGACCGTTGCCGAACACTCGCACAGCGAAGTCCACCGCCTGTCGGTGCTCAACCGCGACGTGCTGACGCTCCGCCAGGACGAGCTGGCCACTGGCCCGACAGGCCCGACAGCCGTAGTCGCCAACCTGCCCTACAACGTCGCGGTTCCGGCGCTGCTTCATCTGCTCGCCGAATTCCCGTCCATTCGGGTCGTCACGGTCATGGTGCAGGCCGAGGTCGCCGAACGGCTCGCCGCGGAGCCGGGCGGCAAGGACTACGGCGTGCCCAGCGTGAAGCTCCGCTACTTCGGGCGGGTTCGCCGCTGTGGCACGGTTTCGCCGACCGTCTTCTGGCCGATCCCCCGGGTCTATTCGGGGCTGGTTCGCATCGACCGGCACGAGACCTCGCCGTGGCCGACCGACGACACCTTCCGGCGGCAGGTGTTCGAGCTCGTGGACATCGCGTTCGCCCAGCGGCGCAAGACGTCTCGCAACGCGTTCACCCAGTGGGCGGGCTCGGGCAACGAGTCGGCGAATCGGCTGCTGGCCGCCAGCATCGATCCGGCCCGTCGCGGCGAGACCCTGTCCATCGACGACTTCGTGCGGCTGTTGCGGCGTTCCGGTGACCCGGACGACACGCTGCCGCGCGTTTCGGGGCACGCCTCGGCGAGCTGACCGGAGCGCCGTGGCGTGTGGTTCGCCCGTCGCAGCGATAGTCTGCTGCGGTGGTTGACAATGTCTGACGGCAACACCGCCGCGCAGTGGGTGCCCACCGGGTCGGTCACCGTACGGGTGCCCGGGAAGGTCAACCTCTACCTGGCGGTGGGGAACCGCCGCAAAGACGGCTACCACGAACTGACGACGGTGTTTCATGCCGTCTCGCTGCTCGACGAGGTGACCGTTCGCAACGCCGACGTGCTGTCGCTCGAACTCGTCGGGGAGGGCGCCGGCAAGCTGCCCACCGACGAACGCAACCTCGCCTGGCAGGCGGCCGAGTTGATGGCCGAACACGTCGGCCGGGCGCCCGACGTCTCGATCATGATCGACAAATCCATTCCGGTGGCCGGCGGCATGGCGGGGGGCAGCGCGGACGCGGCGGCGGTGCTGGTCGCGATCAACTCGCTGTGGGAACTCAACGTGCCGCGCCGCGACCTGCGCATGTTAGCCGCGCGGCTCGGCAGCGACGTGCCGTTCGCCCTGCACGGCGGCACCGCGTTGGGAACCGGTCGCGGCGAGGAGCTGGCGACGGTGCTGTCCCGCAACAGCTTCCACTGGGTGCTGGCGTTCTCCGACAGCGAGCTGCTCACCCCGGCGGTGTTCAAGGAACTGGACCGCCTCAGGAAGGCCGGGGATCCGCCACGACTCGCCGAGCCCGGCCCGGTGCTGGCGGCCCTGGCCGCGGGCGATCCGGAGCAACTGGCGCCCCTTCTGGGCAACGAGCTGCAAGCGGCCGCGGTGAGCCTGAACCCCGCCCTGCGAAAGGCGCTGCGCGCGGGCGTGGAGGCCGGCGCCCTGGCCGGCCTCGTGTCCGGCTCGGGCCCGACGTGCGCTTTCCTGTGCGTGTCGGCGGCCTCGGCGGTGGATGTCGGGACCCAGCTGTCGGGGGCGGGTGTCTGTCGCACCGTTCGGGTCGCCAGCGGACCGGTGCCCGGCGCCCGCGTGGTGCCGGCCCCCACTGAAGTGTGAAATCGCACTCAAGTCGCGTCACGGTTTGGCAGTTACTTAAGAGGAGTTTAAGATGATTCGCGGTGACGCGCAGCGGTAAGCAAGACCACTCGATTCCATCGCCGACCGGACACGCCGGTGGGCTCGTTGGCTCGCCACCGGTTCGAGACCTAACCGCCGCGCAACTGTGCTCGCGTGGCTGCTACAAAGTGGCGGCCAGCAGGCGGAACATGAGATTCCGGGCCTTGGGGCAAATGCCGGAACCGAGGAGGCTTTTGTGAGCAGGTTTACCGACAAGATGTTCCGCAACGCCCGCACCGCGACGACCGGCATGGTCACCGGTGACCCCCACGAACCCGTCCGGCACACCTGGGGCGAGGTCCACGAGCGCGCGCGCTGCATCGCGGGCGGCCTGGCCGCCGCGCGCATCGGCCTCGGCGACGCGGTCGGTGTGCTCGCCGGATACCCGGTGGAGATCGCCCCGACGGCCCAGGGCCTGTGGATGCGCGGCGCCAGCCTGACCATGCTGCACCAGCCCACGCCGCGCACCGACCTGGCCGTGTGGGCCGAGGACACCATGACGGTCATCGGCATGATCGAGGCCAAGGCCGTCATCGTCTCCGAGCCCTTCGTGGTGGCCATCCCCGTGCTCGAGGAGAAGGGCCTCAGGGTCCTCACCGTCGCCGAGCTGCTGGCGTCGGACCCGATCGACCCCGTCGAGGTCGGCGAGGACGATCTGGCGCTCATGCAATTAACGAGCGGCTCAACTGGATCTCCGAAGGCAGTGCAGATCACTCACCGCAACATTCACTCCAACGCCGAGGCGATGTTCATCGGCGCCCAATATGACGTCGACAAGGACGTCATGGTCAGCTGGCTGCCCTGCTTCCACGACATGGGCATGGTCGGCTTCCTGACCATCCCGATGTACTTCGGCGCGGAGTTGGTCAAGGTCACGCCGATGGACTTCCTGCGCGACACGCTGCTGTGGGCCAAGCTGATCGACAAGTACAAGGGCACCATGACCGCGGCGCCCAACTTCGCCTACGCGCTGCTGGCCAAGCGGCTGCGGCGCAACGCCAAGCCCGGGGACTTCGACCTGTCGACGCTGCGCTTCGCGCTGTCCGGCGCCGAGCCCGTCGATCCCGCCGACGTCGAGGACCTGCTGGACGCCGGCAGGCCGTTCGGCCTGAGGCCGTCGGCGATCCTGCCGGCCTACGGCATGGCCGAGACGACGCTGGCCGTGTCGTTCTCCGAGTGCAACGCCGGGCTCGTCGTCGACGAGGTCGACGCCGACCTGCTGGCGGCCCTGCGCCGGGCGGTCCCGGCCACCAAGGGCAACACCCGCAGGCTGGCCACGCTGGGTCCCCTGCTGACCGACCTCGAGGCACGGATCATCGACGAGCACGGCAACGTGATGCCCGCGCGCGGCGTCGGGGTGATCGAGCTGCGCGGCGAGTCGCTGACGCCCGGCTACCTCACCATGGGCGGCTTCATCCCGGCCCAGGACGAGCACGGCTGGTACGACACCGGCGATCTCGGCTATCAGATGGAGAACGGCCACATCGTGGTGTGCGGCCGCGTCAAGGACGTCATCATCATGGCGGGCCGCAATATCTATCCCACCGACATCGAGCGGGCCGCAGGCCGCGTCGAGGGGGTTCGGCCGGGCTGCGCCGTCGCGGTGCGTCTGGATGCCGGGCACTCGCGCGAGACGTTCGCCGTCGCGGTCGAGTCCAATGCATGGCAGGACCCGGTCGAGGTGCGCCGCATCGAGCACCAGGTCGCCCACGAGGTGGTGGCCGAGGTCGACATGCGTCCGCGCAACGTCGTGGTGCTCGGGCCGGGCACGATCCCGAAGACCCCGTCGGGCAAGCTGCGCCGCTCCACCTCGGTCTCGCTCGTCACCTAGAGGCCGAACTACCGCGAGTGTGCGTGTCTGTACGCAGACACGCCGCCGAACGCGTGCATTTTGTGCACGCTCGTGGAGGGAAAACCAGTAACGCGATGTCGGCGACGGCCGATACGGTTCCTGACATGACACCCGCGATCGAGGCCATCGAGCTCGTCAAGGAGTTCGGTGACAACACCGCGGTCGACGGGGTCAGCTTCACCGTCTCGCCGGGCACGGTGCTGGGCCTGCTCGGCCCCAACGGCGCGGGCAAGACCACCACGGTGCGGATGATGACGACGTTGACCGAGCCGACCAGCGGCACCGCCCGGGTGGCCGGCTACGACGTTCGCCGCGAGCCCGACAAGGTGCGCCACAGTATGGGCCTCACCGGTCAGGTCGCCACCGTCGACGAACTGCTCACCGGCCGCGAGAACATCCGGATGATCGGCGGCCTGTACGGCATCCGGCGCAAAGACCTTGCGCGGCTGGGAGACCAACTGCTGGAACAGTTTACGATCGCCGATTCCGCCGACCGCGTGGTGAGGTCATATTCGGGCGGCATGCGCAGACGGCTCGATCTGGCCGTCAGTCTGCTGGCGTCGCCGCCGGTGCTGTTCCTTGACGAGCCGACCACCGGCCTGGATCCCCGCAGCCGCAGCGACCTATGGGACGTGCTGCGGGGCCTGGTCAAGCAGGGCACCACGCTGTTGTTGACCACGCAGTATTTGGAGGAAGCCGATCAGCTCGCCGACAACATCGTGGTGATCGACAAGGGCCGCATCATCGCAGAGGGTTCGCCGCTACAGCTCAAGCAGCAGGCGGGTGCCGCCAGCCTGGTCGTCACCGTGACCAGCGCAGGCGATCTTGCGGCCGCGCAGGCGCTACTCGCCAAGACAGGTGCGGAAGTGTTCGTGGACACCGGTGCGCGTCAGGTGACGGCGGCAGCCGATGGCCTGGTCGACATGGTCCGGGTCGCGGGCTGGCTGCGCGACAGCGACATCGACGTCGACGACATCGGGCTGTCCCGACCGAGCCTCGACGACGTGTTCCTGTCGCTCACCGGCCATCGCACCGATGACGAGGTACAGGCATGACCGCGACCGCAACGCACGCGCACATCCAACTGGAGCCGGTGCGCACCAGGCCCACCAA
>NZ_JAOPWB010000271.1 GCF_025965855.1 Mycobacterium sp.
AACAACTTCTTCACCAGCCTGGCATGACCCGGTGCGGCCTTGACTATGGCGTTCATGCCTTTGCTGGTCAACACCGCATCCGTCGCCCTGCCATCGTCCGCGGACTGAATGCGCTTGGTGAGGCCACGGTCGCTCAACCGACGCAGATGGTGGGAAAGCCGGCTGCGCTCCCACCCGATCAAGGCGGCTAGATCGGTGACCTGCAGCTTGTGCTCGGGTGCACCACTCAACGCGTTGAGCACGTGATAGTCGGACAGTGAGAGATCGCTATCACGCTGCAGCTGTCGGTTGATCTCATGGTTCATCCGCAACTGGACGCGCATATAGGCAACCCAAGCGCGGAGCTCCGTCGGGGATAGCCAGGGACTGTCACCAGGGGGCGAGCGGCGAGGACGCGGCATTTCATCGTCTTTCTGCTGGACGTTTCACGCTAAGTATTCGTGATAAACCCAGGGCGGCCTAGCGACACCCCCGATCGTGTCTGAGATCGACCCGATCAATTAACTCCCGAAGAGTCAACCGCGCGTTGATTATCGCTATGCGACCGACTACAGCACCGCCGCTTGGCAGAGGCATATCGATGTCAATGCCGAAGTCCGTGCGATTCAACACTACCGACGCCTCGAAGCCGGCAACCTCGCCGTGGCCCATGCCCGGATTGACGCCGTTGAATTCGAGGTCACGTCTGACCGGTTTGGTAACGCCCGGCCTACCCGGCTCCTTGATTATCGGACTAGGGTCCGGTTTCATCCCCTTGGATTTGAATGCCAGATGACGCGCGCGCTCACGGCGCTGCGCTTTACCGTGCGCATCAGCGGGTATCTATGGCAGACACCCTTCTGGGAAGAATGGAATCGGCGGGGCGACACCTATGACGATGACTGCGAAACGGCGCCGGGTGCAGAAGAAGCTGGCGGCGCTGCCCGGCGTGCGGCGGGTGCGTCGGCCGGTCTCGCCGGGCAGCTCCGAGCAGTTCGATCTCTACTACGTGCGCAGCGGCCGCAAGTCCGCTCACCCGTTGGTGATCATCCCCGGAGGCCCGGGAGTGGCGTCGGTGCAGATGTACAAGGGAGTGCGGCGCCGGGCCGCCGCCGCGGGCCTCGACGTCATCATGATCGAGCATCGCGGCGTGGGATTGTCGCGGCACACCGACTCCGGCGCCGACCTGCCGCCCCACGCCCTCACCGTGAATCAGGTCGTCGACGACGTGGCCGCGGTGCTCGACGACGCCCGCGTGGACTCGGCCGTCATCTACGGAACGTCGTACGGCACCTATATCGCCGCGGGAGTCGGCGTGCGTCACCCCGGCCGGGTGCGGGCAATGGTCCTCGATTCGCCGCTGCTGTCCCGGCACGACATCGTCATCGTGCGCCGCGCGATCCGCCGGCTGTTGCTCAGGGGGGACAGCCCCGAAACGGCGCCGCTCGCACCGAAAGTCCGCAAACTCGTCGATGCGGGCGTGATGACGGCGTCGGCCACCCAGGTCGTCGCGACGGTCTACGGCTATGGCGGGACCACCCTGCTCGACCGGCAACTCGACCTGTTGCTCGACGACCGAAAGGTGGTGTGGTGGGCGCTATCCCGATTCGCCACCCTGAGCAACCTGCCGTACCGCTACGAGGAAGACCTGGTGAGCCGCATCGCGTTCCGCGAACTCGACTATGCCGCCGAACCCGACGGCCTACCGCTCGACCCCGCCGTGGCCGAACGTGAAAACCGGACTCAGACAGCGACATTCGAGGACGAGCCATACGATCTGCCGGCCGAGATGCCGAATTTCGGCTGGCCCACAGCGGTGGTGTCCGGCGGCCGCGATCTCATTACCCCGCCGGCGGTCGCCCAGCGGGTGGCCTCCGTGGTGCCCGGTGCGCAGCTGCTGAAACTTCCCACCATGGCGCACAGCGCGCTGGACTTTCGTGAGCCCGCCGCCCTGGCCATCGCCGGCGCGGTCTGCAGCGGCGAACTCGAGGGGCTGGCCGCCCAGGCGCCGGCGCTGGATGAGCTTCCGCCGCGGCCCTCGGTCCGTTTGCTGTGGAAGGCGATCGAGGCGGCCGCCATCGCCGAGGGCGCGCTGCCGGCCCTGCGGGTCCCAACGCCGCTGCGGCGGCCGGTCAGGTCCGCATGAACCCGATCGCGGTGTAGTTCAGGTCGGCGAGACCTACCGCGCCGAAATTGGCCAGCGTGCTGCGCACCGCGACGTCGCCGGGGGATTGGGTCAACGGCAGGCTGAATCCCTCGGCCCAGATGAGCTTGTCGAGGTCGTTGGCCAACGCCTGCGCCTTGGCCGGATCGAGTTCTTCGAGCGTCCGCTCGATCGCGTTGTCGATCTCCGGGCTGCCGATCTTGCCGAAGTTGCTCGCCCCGTCGGACTGATAGATCTGCGTCAGCGACGACAGCGGGAACGCGTCGCCGAGCCAGCCGAATTGCGCGATGTCGAAGTCCCCGACGTTGACGTAGTTGGTGAAGAAGCCGCTGCCGGACCTCGCGACGAGTTCGAGCTTGACCCCGATCTGCGCGAGGCTGTGCTGGGCGATCTGCGCGAACACCTTGCTGCCCTGTGCGTCGTAGAACAAATCGCGGATGACCAGCTGGTGACCGTCTCGCTCGCGGAACTGGCCGTTGAGCTTCCACCCCAGGGCATCGAGCTCCCGGCTCGCCGCCGCCGGATCGTAGGGGACGATGAAGCTGTTGTCCTGGTAGCCCTCCTGCCCGGCCACACAGATGTGGTTACCCAGTGCCACCGGGTTATTGGTTAAGCCGTACTGGACGACCTTCGCGATGGTCTGCCGGTCGATGCCCTTGGATACGGCGACCCGTAACGCCTTGTCTTCCAGGATCGCTCCGTGGGCGCCGTTGAAGGTGAAGTGTGACCAGCTCGGGGCCGGGGCGCGCCGTATCGAAATGCCCTTGGTGCGTTGTGCGATGGTCAGCTGGTCTACCGTGCCGATCCCGGTCGCGTCGATCGTGTTGTTCTGCAGCGCCGGTATCCGGGCGGCGTCATCGAGCACGAGGTAGGTGATGCTGTCCAGGCGCGGCCGCGCGCCCCACCATTTCGGGTTGCGGGTCAACACGATTCGCTGCGTGGTCCGGTCCAGCGACGACACGATGAACGGACCGGCCGACGGGCCGGGCCCTTCGAGCTGCCCCTTGTTGAACGCCTCGGGCGTGGAGGTCATGCTGGCCGGCAGCAGCATGCCGTTGCCCGCGAACATGCCACGCCACTCGGCGTACGGCTTGGCGAAGGTCATGATTGCCTGCCGGTCGTCGACCCCGCGGGTCACCGACGCGACACGGTCGGCGCCGCCGGGCCCGGCGATCTCGAAGGTCTTGTCGGCGCCGCTGAGAGCGTGGATTTGGCTGGCGATGTCCTGCCAGGTGATCGGCGTCCCGTCGGACCACACGGCCTTGGGGTTGATGGTGTAGGTGACCACTTGCGGGTTGGTCCCGGTGAGCTCGACGCTGGTGAAGTAGTCGGTGTCGACGGTGGTCGAGCCGTCCGGCCCGATGACGAACGCCCTCGGCAACGTCGCCTTCATCATCGAGGCGACCTCGGCCGAGTTGCCGTCGATGTTGAGAATGTCGAAGTTCGGGGGAAAGTCGCTGAGGGCCAGCCGCAGGTTGCCGCCGTCCTGAAGCGTCGCGGGGTCCCGTGGATTGACGTCGCTGGTGGTGCCGATCGAGGCTTTGTTGCCCGTCGAGGGCGTCAGGTCGATGGCCGGCGAGCATCCGGTGAGCGCCAATCCGGCGACCACCGCCACGCTCAGGGCTTTTCGAGACTGCGTCCAGAGCGCGGATTTGCCACGAAACGGCGCGCTCAGCGCAGGCTCGGCGCCATGAGCGCAGCCTCGACGCGCGCGAAACCTAGACATACTTCCCCGGATCCGGTTGCGGCACAGCGCCCAGCAGCCGCCGCGTGTATTCGTGCTGCGGATTGCCGAAAAGTTGCTCGCTGTCGCCCTGCTCCACGATGGCGCCGGCATACATCACAGCCACCTGATGCGCGAGGTGTTTGACCACCGAAAGGTCATGGGAGACGAAGAGATACGACAGGCCGAACCGCTCCTGCAGGTCGAGGAGCAGGTTGATGATCCCGGCCTGGATGGAGACGTCGAGGGCGGACACCGGCTCGTCGAGGGCCAGGATCTTCGGCTGCAGCGCCAGCGCCCGCGCGATGCCGATGCGCTGCTTCTGTCCACCGGAAAACTCGGCGGGGTAGCGGGTCGCGTCCGCGCGGCGCAAGCCCACGATGTCGAGCAGCTCGGCGACCCGGGCGTTGGTAGCGCTCTTGCCGAAGGCGTTGGCCCGCAACGGTTCGGCAAGCAGCTCGAAGACGGGCAACCGCGGATCCAGCGACGCCACCGGGTCCTGGAACACGACCTGGATGTCACGCCGCAGCGCTCGTCGGTTCGCCGGGCTCAGGGTGGCGACGTCGTGGCCCAGCACCTCGATCGATCCAGATTGTGGCGCAACCAGTTCCAGGATCTCGTGCAGCGTGGTCGACTTGCCCGAACCGGACTCGCCGACGATGCCCAGAGTCCGGCCCTGCCGCAGCTCGAAGCTGATGCCGTCGACGGCGCGGACCTCGCCGACGGTGCGGCGGAACAGCACGCCCTTGGTCAGCCGGTAGGTCTTGACCAGATCGCGCACCCGCACCACGACCGACGAGTCGCCGGCCGCCTCCGCCCGGGCGGAGGTGTTGACCCCGTAGATGTCCGCGGCGCTGCGATCGCCGACCTGGTCGGTGCGGATGCAGGCCGCCCGATGATCCACGCCGACCTCGATCAATTCCGGTTCGGCGGCGCGGCATTCGTCGATGGCCAGCGGGCAGCGCGGCGCGAAGGGGCATCCCGGATCGAGCCTTTGCAGCGACGGCGGCGCGCCGGGTATGGGCACCAGCCGGGTGCCCTGCGCGGCGTCCAGCCGGGGAACCGACCCCAGCAGCCCGACGGTGTATGGCATCTGGCGCCCGCGGTAAAGGTCGGTCACGCTGGCGGACTCGACGACCCGGCCGGCGTACATCACCAGTGCCCGGTCGGCGAACTCGGCGACCACGCCGAGGTCGTGGGTGATGATGAGCACCCCGGCGCCGGTGACGTCGCGGGCGGTCTTGAGCACCTCGAGGATCTGCGCCTGCACGGTGACGTCCAGGGCGGTGGTGGGTTCGTCGCAGATCATCAAGTCAGGATCGTTGGCGATCGCGATCGCGATGACGACGCGTTGCCGTTCACCGCCGGACAGCTCGTGCGGAAACGCCCGCGCGCGCCGCTCGGGCTGCGAAATGCCAACCAGCTCAAGCAGTTCGACCGCGCGCCGGCGGGCGGCCTTGCGGCCGACGCGCGGCTGGTGGACCTCGATCGCCTCGGCGATCTGGTCGCCGACGGTGTACACCGGCGTCAGCGCCGACATGGGATCCTGGAATACCATTCCGACGGTCTTGCCGCGGAACCGCGACATCGCGTCGTCGCCAAGCCCCAGGAGTTCGGTGTCCCGCAACCGGACCGAGCCGCGCACGCGCGCATACTGCGGCAGCAGGCCCACCACCGCCATCGCCGACACGGACTTGCCCGATCCCGATTCACCGACCATGGCCACGACTTCGCCGGGCTCGATGTGATAGCTGATGCCGCGCACCGCGGTCACCGGTTGGCCGTCGGCCGGAAAGGTGACGGCCAGGTCGGTCACTTCCAGCAGCGGGCTCATCGGGCGCCGCCCCGCGTCATCCCGCTGCCCGGGTCCAGCGCGTCGCGCAGCCCATCGCCGGTCAGGTTGGCGCACACCAGGATCAGCACCAGGACCCCGGCCGGGAACAGGAACACCCACGGGAAGGTGGTCGCGGACTGGGTGCCGTTCGCGATCAGCGTGCCCAGCGACACATCGGGCGGCTGGATGCCGAAGCCGAGGAAGCTCAGGCCGGTTTCGGCCAGGATGGCCGAGGCGACGTTCAGCGCGGCGTCGATGATCAGGATGGACGCCACGTTGGGCACCACATGGCCGACGATGATCCGGCGGCTGGAGACCCCCATATACCGTGCGGCGCGGATGAATTCGCGCTCACGCAGGCTCATGGTCATGCCGCGCACCATGCGCGAGCTGATCATCCACCCGAAGGCGGCCAGCAGCAGTACGAGCAGCAGGACGCTGGACGACTTCTTGACCCGCGGCGTGAGAATGGCGATGAGGATGAAGCTGGGCACCACCAACAGCAGGTCGACCACCCACATCAGCATCCGGTCCCGCCATCCGCCGAAATAGCCGGCGATCGACCCGACCGTGGCGGCGATGCCGGTGGAGATGAACGCCACGCAGACGCCGATCAGCATCGACTTCTGCATGCCCCGCAGGATTTGCGCCAACAGGTCTTGGCCCATCGCGTTGGTGCCCAGCCAGTGACGGGTGTTCGGCGGCTGCAGCAGCGCGTTGAAATCGAGGTCGTCGTAGGAGTAGGGAAGCAGTGCGGGCAGCGTGTAGCAGCCGACGAACAGCAGGACCAGCAGCGTCAGTGACGCCACCGCGAGCCGGTTGCGGCCGAACCTGCGCAGCACCAGGGTGCGGCGCGAGGTGAACTCCGCCACTTCCGGGGCGGGGATCCCCTGGGCGGCAGTGGTTTCGGCGGCTGAGGTCATGGGCGCCACTCCTCCTCATCGCTTCGCTCTGCATCGTCGCCGACGCGTGTCATGCCGCGATCTCCCTTTCGAGTGGGAAGTTATTGCACGCCGAATGCGATTTCGCGTGTCGTAAGTGGCCATTCGACACTAGCCATAGGC
>NZ_JAOPWB010000302.1 GCF_025965855.1 Mycobacterium sp.
ACAAACACCGCCGACTCCGCCGTCTTCGACGGATAACACCGCTCAACAAGCTCATCAAACCGGGCAATCACCTCGGCACGAGCGGCCTCATCGAACATATGTTCGAGCATAGCAGTGGCCGGTGACACCCGCCGAACCGCTACGGCACCCGCGTGCGATGCCGCTTGTCATGCGGCGGGACGCCGTTGATTCCCCCGATCGATTCCGCGTAGGTGCCCACCGCGAACGCCACGCCAGAACCCATGACCGCCAACGCTTCCCGGTTGACGGCGTCGACGGTGTCCCGCGGGGTCTGGAAGTTGGGGTCGAACGGGACACCCGCCTGACCGCCCCACAGGCGCGCCTGCACCGTGGTTTTGAGCTGCGAAGCACCGGCGGTCATACCCCCGATCGGCACGCCCGCGACCATGAAGGGGTGGTAATCGGTCATCGGGTTCAACGGCATGTCGGCGGGCCGCTTGCCGGCCAGGTTCAGGTAGCCGCCCAGCGTGCGCTCGATTCCGGCCGAGCCTTCGGGCACGTCACCGAATGCGATACCGGGCGTGGGCGGACCGGACTGGTCGCCGTCGTCGGTGAAGAAGCCGGCGTTCGGCGAACCCAGCATGGTGAAGTCGAGATACATCGCGATGTCGTTGAGCTGATCGCGATCCATGCCGAAGACGTAATCCATCGCGCCGTTGAGGCCGTCCTCGTCGGCGCCCCAGAACACGAACCGCACCGCGTTGTTCACCGGAGCCAACGGGCCCAGCTGCAGCGCCGTTTCCAGCACCGCCGCCACGCCGCTTCCGTCGTCGTTGATGCCGGGACCGTCGCGCGGGCTGTCCAGATGCACGCCGACCACGATCGCCTCGTGCGTCGAGCCGGTTTCGGTCTGCGCCAGCACGTTTCGCGACGTGATCTTCATGTTCTCAGCGTCCAGCACCAGGCGTACCGGCGCGGTGTCACGTGCGAGCGCGGCGGCGCCGTTGGGACCGACGACGGCGACCGGCACGGTCAGTTGCTTGAAATAGCCGGGGCCGAACAGCGTTGGCGGGGCTCCCTGTCCGTTGGGCGCGCTGAGTACGATCAGCGCCGCGGCGCCCCTGGCCACCGCGCTGTTCTGCTTGTCGACCACCGAGCAGCCCGCGTCGTCGACGACGGCGATCGCGCCCGTGGGCACGGCGGGCGGGTAGTCGCCGGGGGCGCAGCCCGACGGTTGCGCCGGCCGGACCGGCGGCCCGGTCAGGCCGGCGGGCGGCGTCCGGACCAGCAGCGACGCCTGGTCGACCTGATAGGTGCGGCCGGCCACCGTCAGCGCCGGCTTACCCTGCGAAACGTTGTAGAGCCGGTCGAACTGCGACGTCGATACCTTAAAACCCCTGTTCCGCAACGCCTTCGCGACATACTCGACGCTGGCGTCGTATCCCGGCGTGCCGTCGGCGCGGCTTCCGCGGTTCGCGTTGGCGATGCCCTGCAGCGCGCGCAGGTGCGTGAGCATCCGGTCCGCGGTCACCTTTGCCGCCAGTCCCCGGGCGAGATCCGGCGCGGCCGCCGGCGGCACCGGCCGCGGCGACGAGCACCCCGCCACCAGCCCGATCAGCATCAGGGCCGAGGCCAGCCGGCGGATCATGGCTTGTTGAGCACGTGGCGCGTGCGATCCGCCATCGCCGGCACGCCATTTCGGCCGCCGAGGCCCTGCGCGTACAAGGCCACCGCGTAGGCCACACCGCCGCCGTTGATGCCCAGCGAGGTGCGGTCGATGTGGTCGAGCGTGTCGGTTTTCTGGTGATAGTTGGGATCGAAGGGCTGGTCGGCGGTTCCGCCCCAGAGCTTGGCCTGATCGGCGGACTTCTTGACCTCGGCGCCCGAGAACAGGCCGCCCGCCGGAATGCCGGCCAGGGTGAATCCGTCGTAGTCCGAACGACCGTCGAACGAGGTGTCCTGCGCGGTCTTGCCCGCCGACTCCAAGTAGGCGACCAGCGTGCGCTCAATGCCGGCCGAGCCTTCCGGCACCACCGGCTGGCCGCGGGCGTCCATCGGCAGCGATTGGTCCCCGTCGTAGGTGAAGTAGCCGGGGTTCGGCGATGCGAGCATGTCGAAGTTCAGGTACAGCGCAATGTTTTTGAGCCCGTCGAGATTCAGCGACTCCACGTAGTTGCGCGAGCCGATCAGTCCGAGTTCCTCCGCCCCCCAGAAGCCGAACCGCACCGCGTTGCGCACGGGCGGCGAGTTCCCCAGCTGCACCGCGGTTTCCAGGACGGCGGCCACTCCCGACCCGTTGTCGTTGATGCCCGGACCCTCGGGCACGCTGTCCAGGTGCGCGCCCGCCATCACCACGTCGGTGGGAGACCCCGTCTTGGTCTGCGCGATGACGTTGCGGGCCTTGAAAGTTTGGACGCCGGCGTTCAGCTTGATCGTCGTCGGTCCCGGCTGCCCGCGCAGCTGCATCCCGGTGGACTTGGTAACGCTCACCACCGGGATCTTCACGTCGGTGTCGGCCCCCAGCGTCCCACCCATCTGTTGCTCGTCGACGTTGTCGGCGACGATCATCGCCACGGCGCCGCGCTGCACGGCGGCGTCCTCCTTCTGCGCGAACGGGCAGGTGCCACGGTCCACCAGCACGACCGCGCCTTGCACCCGAAGCCCGTCGAAGTCGGCGGGCCTGCAGCCCGGGGTGTTCGCCGTGGGCACCGCCGCCAGCGGCCCGCTCACCCCGTCGGGCGGGGTGCCGAGGCTGAAGTCCAGCGCGCGCGCCTCCACGTTCGCGCCGCCGACCGTCAACGTCGGCTTGTCGCCGTGAAACACCCGCGCCGAAAATTCGGGCGTCTGCACGTCAAAGCCACTGTTGCGCAACGTGTTCACCAAATAGTCGACGCTGGCTTCGTAGCCGGGGGTGCCCACCGCGCGGGTGCCGTTATTGGCGTTGGCGATGTCCTGGAGTTTCGTCAGGTGCGCCATCATTGCGTCGGCCGTGACCTTGTTGTGCAGAGCGGTGGCGAACTCGGCGGCGGCGGGGTCACCGGCGGGCTGCTGCGAGTTGTCGCGGCGATGAGAGCAGCCGCTCAGAAATGCGGTCAGGGCGACCACGGCCAGCACCGCGGGGATCGTCCTTGAAGTTCTTGCCATCGCGCCCAAGGCTAGACATAAAGCGCGCTGAATGGCGCAAAGGGGAGATTGCGCACCACGAACCAGCCCGTCACCAGCACCAGCGTCACCGTCGCCGCCCAGCGCTGGTGCTGCCAGCCGCGGACCGGCCGGCCCGTCAAGCGGCCGTAGGTCCACGCCGCGTACGCCCACACCAGCAACACCACCGCCACCACGCCCAGCGCGTTGAACCTGGCGGCCGCCACTACGTTGCCGTGCATCAGCGAATAGAGCATCCGCGCGCTGCCGCACCCCGGGCAGTCGATGCCCAACAGCGCCTTGGTCGGGCACACCGGGAGCGGGCCACCCGGGGTTGTCGGATCAGCGACCCAGGTAGCAGCGCACACCAACGTGGTGGACGCGGCCACCAGAAGCGGCGCGCCGAGGGCGAACGGCACCGACCGTTGGCGCGTTACCACGAGCGCGGTCCGCGCTTAGGGCATAACAGAAAGCGCAGAAAACACCGCCGCGCTGGAGTTCTGGGCAGACATGCCACCGACCACCGCCAAGATCACGTAGATGACCGATACGACAACGCCAATGATAATCGACCACATTGCCCACTTCTTGGCGCTTTCGGCGGACGCCTGCGCCTCGGCATATTGGCCCTGGGCCCATAAACCGTTGACCTGACTGGATTTGACGACCGCCACGATGCCAAAGGGAAGGCAGAACAGGATCCCGATAATGGCCATGACCAAATGGTTATTCGGCGGTCGCCCGGCCGGTTGCTGCGGCGGGTATCCGGGCGGTGGGGGCGGCTGTGTCATAGATTCTCCAGTCGAGGGGAGTTAGCTGGCGGGAAGCGGTGCTTACCATACCGGAGCGGCGCCGCGAGGGCACTATCTCTGCAAAAATCGCGATTTCCGGCCGATGCGCGACGGATCCGCCTTCGGCGATTGCGTTGCCAACCGCCACGGTGACGAATCCACGGCGAGCGGCGAAAGTCGCTTGCTATTAACCGCTTTGCCGATCGGGCGCGGCTGGCCGTCGTCAGCAACAATGATGCCCAGACAGATAATTTCCAGCGGAATGTGTTGCATAGACAGGACATAGCCCTACGATCCCATTAGCAGAAGCACTGTTTCCGGGGAGCGAAGCAAATTTAGGAGCCAAGGATGCCTCATCTCAGCAAGGCGCTGCGCGCCGCGACGGCCGCAGTGGTCACGGGCAGTTTCGCGTTCGCCGGTGCCGCCACGGCGGCCGCAGACCCCACCAATACCGGTAGCTCGGCGGACATCAACACGCTGGCCGCCACGCTGTCGAAGGGCTACGGCCTCAACAACTGCACCGCAGGAAACCTCGACGCCGGTGAACTCGCCGTACTCACCTGCGGACAAAGCCCCGACCCCAGCGGCCCGGTCCAGGCGAGGTACATCCTCTTCAACAACGCCGACAACCTGGCCGGCTCGTTCAAGACCAGCATCAAGGACGACGTGCTGACCGCCTGCGGGGACGCCGGCCAGTCGCCCACGACCTGGCATCAGGGCAGTAACAACGCCAACTCGGGGTCGGTGGCATGCGGGACATACCAGAATGCCGCCGAGATCATCTGGACCACGGACGCCAAAAACGTGTTGGGCCTCATCCGCGGGTCGAACAACGATGTGCCGGCGCTCTACCAGTGGTGGCGCGCGAACGGCTGACGTGGACGGTTGGGCCGCAGTACATTCCAGCGCATTCCGCCGGTGCGGACCGAAAGTTGCTTGGGTCCTTGGTTTTCCAACACAACAAAGGAGTTCAGAATGTCCCCTCTCACCAACGCGTTGCGAACGGCGGCGGCGGTAGCGCTCATGGGCGGTTCCGCCATGGTAGGCACCGCCATGGCGACCGCAGACCCCGGCACGGGTAGCTCGTCGGATATCAACACGCTGGCGGCCTCGCTGTCGAAGGGCTACGGCATCAACAATTGCCAACCGGCCCAATTATCCGGTCCGATACTGGCCGAACTCGACTGCGGGCAAAGCCCCGACCCCGCCGGACCCGCTGCCGGTGTCTACCAGCTGTACAGCAACGCCAGCGACCTCGCCGCCGCGTTCACCGGCGGCATCAGCGGCGTGTCCCTGAGCGCGTGCGGGGACAACGGTCAATCGCCGGGCACATGGCACCAGGGCAGTTCCGGCGCGACGGCCGGACAGGTGGCGTGCGGAACCTACAAGAACGCCGCGGTCATCACCTGGACCACCGATAGCAAAAACGTGCTGAGCCACATCCGGGCGTCCAACACGGACGTCGGCGCGCTCTACCAGTGGTGGCGCACCAACGGCTGACCTTCTACAGTTGCGCGGCAACTAATTCCGCGACCGCGCGCATCCCGGCGCCGTTGGGGTGCAGCGGGGCCGGCCGGCCGGGCAGCGGTACGCCGCACCGAGCCGGGGTGGTCGTCCACGGCTCGGCCGACCAGGCATGGTGACCCCGGCTGGCCCTGGCGGCGCCGACGACCTCGCACCCGGTCGCCGCGGCCGCGTCGGCCGTGAGGCGTTCGAGCGTCGCGGCCACGTGCCGCCCCAGGTCGGCGTCCGCTCGCGGCAGCGGCGGGGCCGGCGCGCCCGCGGGCGGCAGGATCGTCGGATAGTCGACGAAGAAAACGCGGGCGCGCGGCGCGCGCTGTCGCAGCGCCGTCCCGACCGCGCACAGCGAATCGAACACGTCGGCCAGGGCCCGATCGCGCGTGTCGCGGTCCAGCAGTCCGGATATGAGCCCGCCCAGCAGCGGCAGGCGCCGCGCGGCGGCCGGCAGCGAGGCGGCCATCAGCAGCGGAACGTACCCGACGTCGTTGCCGCCGATGGTCACCGTGACCAGGTCCTCCGAGCCGTCCAGCGCGGTGATTTGCGGTGGCCTGCCGCGCTGGTGATCGGCGAGCAGGTGGGCGGTGGTCGCGCCGGAAAAAGTGACGTCAACCAGTTCGAGGCTCAGCCGTTCGGCGACCCGGTGCGGATAGTTGCGGGCCGATCGGCCCGAACACAGCGGGGCCGGGTGCCAGGACCGGCGGCCATCGAGCTACCCAGCGCGACATAACGTTTCATAGTTCAGGGGTTGGGCTGCTCGCCTGCGCCCAGAACCGTTTGGGGATCCGCCCGGCGCGGCGCGCCAGATATCCGGCGGTGACGGCCGCGGCCATGGCGGCGGCCATGGACGGCGGGTCGGCCGCGCGGGTCACCGCGGTGGCCAACAGCACGGCGTCACAACCCAACTCCATGGCCAGCGCGGCGTCGCTCGCGGTGCCGATGCCGGCGTCGAGCACCACCGGGACGCAGGCCCGCGCGACGATCATCTCGATGTTGTGTGGGTTGGTGATGCCCAGGCCGGTACCGATCGGGGCGCCCAGCGGCATCACCGCCGCACAACCGGCGTCTTCGAGCCGGCGGGCCAGCGCCGGGTCATCGTTGGTATACGGCAGGACGACGAACCCGTCGTCGACCAATTGCTCCGCCGCGCGGACCAATTCGACGGCGTCGGGCAGCAGCGTGCGTTCGTCGGCGATTACCTCGAGCTTGACCCAGTCGGTGTCCAGCGCCTCGCGGGCCAGCTGCGCGGTGAGCACCGCCTCGGCCGCGCCGCGGCAGCCCGCGGTGTTGGGCAGCGGCGTGATGCCCAGCCGGTTGAGCAGGTCCAGCAACCCGGTCCCGCCCTCGGTGTCGACGCGGCGTATCGCGACGGTGGTCAGCTCGGTGCCCGACGCGATCAACGCCTCTTCCAGCACCGCCAAGTTCGTCGCTCCCCCGGTACCCATGATGAGCCGCGAGGCAAAGCTGCGGTCCGCGATCGTTAACTTGTCAGCCACCCTGCACCGCCGTCACTACCTCTAGTCGGGCTCCATCGAAAAGCTCTGTGGCCCAGCCGGACCGCGGTAACACAGCATCGTCCATCGCCACCGCGACACCCCGGTGCGGGACGCCCAGCGACTCCAGCAGCGCGGCGACCGTGGTCCGCTCGTCGACCTCGACCGTTTGTTCGTTGACCACGACGATCATGCTTTGACTCCGATCGGGACCAGCTGGGCAACAATCTGTTCGGCGGTCCACGGCGCCAGCAGGAACCCGGAACGGCCGTGGCCGGCCGCGACCAGGGTTCGCTCGTCCAGGCGTTGCACGAGTGGCAGATTGTCGGGCGTCATCGGTCGCAGCCCGGCGGCACACTCGGCCAGCTCGTACTCGCCCAGCGCCGGCAGCACCGCGCACGCGTCGTCGAGCAGGTCACGCACCCCCGACACCACCGGGGCCGTGTCGCGTCCGTGCTCGTATTGGGTAGCGCCGACGACCACCCCGTCCGCGCGCGGCACCAGGTACACTTGCCGCCCGTGCACGCGAGCGCGAATCACCCTCTGCAGCAACGGCATACACCCCTTTCGCCAGCGCAGGCGCAGCACCTCGCCCTTCACCGGGCGCACCGGAAGGCCTGGCCACAGCGCGGGCGCGTCGATGCCGTTGGCGATCACCACCGCGTCGGCCTCGACCCGGGCCAGGTCGCTCACCGGCCCCGCCCACCGCACCCCGACCCGTTCGCAGTGCCGGCCCAGCGCTTCGAGCACGGCGCGGTTGTCCACCGCCAACTCGGTGGGCGCGCGAAAGCCATGCCGGATCCCTTGCGCCAGCAGCGGTTCCACGTCGCGCGCGGCGGGCTCCCACACCACGGGATGGCCTTGCCCGGACAGCCAGTCGGCAACGGTGCGAAGGTCGGCGACATCGGCCCGGTCGACGGCGACAACGAGCGACTCGCGGGCGGTGATCACCTCCGGCGGCAACCCGTCGGTGAAGCCGCCCTCGCGCCATAGCCGCAGCGACTCCAGCCCCAGGCGCAGCAACCGCTCTTCGCCGGGCCAGCCTTCGCTGTGCGGGGCGAGCATGCCGCCCGCGACCCAGGACGCACCGGGCTCGCCGGTGCGATGCACCAGCACCGACCATCCGGCCCGCGCCGCCCGGCGCGCCACCGACAGCCCGATGACGCCGCCGCCGATAACGGCCAGCGAGTTCGGCATCCTTTGCTCCCTTCGCCGGCATGACCCGGATCAGGTGTGACGGTAAGGGCAGGCGCGCCCACTCTCAGCCCCCGCTCGCTGGGACTCCCGTGCTCTTCGGGTTCTACGCTAGCGCGCTAGCGTCGCGGTGTGCACGAATCTTCTATCCGCCTCGCGGCAGCGACGCTGTATTTGTGTACCGACGCGCGCCGCGAACGTGGCGACCTGGCCGAGTTCGCCGACGCCGCCCTGGCCGGCGGGGTCGACATCGTCCAGCTGCGCGACAAGGGGTCGGCAGGTGAGCAGCGGTTCGGGCCCCTCGAGGCTCGCGACGAGCTGGCCGCGTGCGAGATCATCGCCGAGGCGGCCCGCCGGCACGGTGCCCTGTTCGCGGTCAACGACCGCGCCGACATCGCCCGGGCGGCCGGCGCCGACGTGCTGCACCTGGGCCAGGGCGACCTGCCGCCGGCCGTGGCCCGGGAAATCGTCGGGCCGCAGGTGCTGATCGGCCTGTCCACCCACGACGCCGGCCAGGTGGCCGCGGCCGCGGAAAGCCGGTGCGATTACTTCTGCGCCGGCCCGTGCTGGCCCACCCCGACCAAACCGGGTCGCGCCGCGCCGGGCCTGGCGCTGGTGCGCGAAGCCGCCCAAGTCGGCGGGGACAAGCCGTGGTTCGCGATCGGCGGGATCGACGCCGAGCGGCTGCCCGACGTGCTCGACGCCGGCGCGCGTCGAATCGTGGTGGTGCGCGCGATCACCGCGGCCGAGGACCCGCGGGCGGCGGCCGAAACGCTCAGGTCGGCGCTTGCAGCAGCGAGCTGATCCGGCGACTCAGCTGCGACGGCTCGTCGTCGGCCCGAAGTGGATTGCCCGGCATGCACCACACGAAGACCCCGGCCTCGACCTCGAGCGTGCGCGGCAGGTGGTGCCGCCGTTCGTCGCCATGGTCCAGTGGCAACAGCGCCGGCTCCGTGCGCAGCCGCTGCCAGCTGGCCGCGAAGCCCGGATGCAGCGGCAGGTCGGCCACCTCGGTCTCGGCGACCCAACGCATCTCGGCGCTTTCCCGGTTGGGCACGGTGTCCAGCAACTCGGCCGCGTCGGCGACGACGGTCGTGTAGGTCCAGTGGATGTCGCCGAGCCCGGACACCACGGCGGTGACGACCGCGGCGCGCACGGCCAGCCGCTCGGCCGGCAGGCCGGCCTCCTCGTGCGCTTCGCGGACGGCGGTCTGCTCCGGGGTCTCGTGGCTGTCCCGGGCGCCGCCCGGGAGGCCCCAGGTCCCACCCTGATGGCTCCACACCGCCCGATGCTGCAGCAGGACCGCGGGCGTACCGTCGGACCGGGGAGCGCGCAACAGCAGGCCGGCCGCGCCGTAGCGGCCCCAGTAGTGGGCGCCGCTGTCGGATACCACCCATCCGTCGCCGTCGCCCTGCACGAGATCAGGATATGCAGGCGACCCCGCCGGTCAATTGAGTCGCCTCCCCCCATCCGACCGAACATTCTCTTAGAATTCGCTTATCCGGGTTCGTGGGCCGAAAGTTATGAGGGCTGATCAGACGTGACGGTTGAGCTGGCGCACCCGTCGACCGAACCCATGGGGTCGCGGTCGCCGGCCGAACCGGCCCATCCCCGCTGGTGGTTCATCTCCACGACGCCGGGCCTCATCCTGACCATCGGGATCGTGCTGGCGGCCCTCGGCGTCTCCAGCGCCTTCGCCACCTCGACGACCATCAACCACCGGCAGCAGGTGCTGTCCACGGTGCTCAACCACACCGAGCCGCTGTCGTTCGCCGCGGGACGGCTCTACACCACGCTGTCGGTGGCCGACGCCGCGGCGGCCACCGCGTTCATCGCCCAGGCCGAGCCGCGCCCGGTCCGGCAGCGCTACGAGCAGGCCATCACGGACGCCGCGGTGGCCGTGGCGAGAGCGTCGAGCGGCCTGACCGACGAACCGCAGGTGCAATTGCTGGGCCGGCTCAACGCCGAACTGGCCGTCTACACCGGGCTGATCGAGATCGCGCGAACCAACAACCGGGAAGGCAATCCGGTCGGGTCGTCGTACCTGTCGGAGGCGTCGGGGCTGATGCAATCGCGGATCCTGCCCGACGCGGCGCAGCTGTACCAGGCGACCTCGGAGCGGGTGGACAACGAAACCACCGCGTCCACCCACTTCCCGGCCCCGGTGATCCTCGTCGTCGCCAGCACGGTGGTCTTCGGCGCGTTCTCGCATCGGTGGCTGGCCCGTCGCACCCGGCGCCGAATCAACCCGGGGCTGGTCGTGGGCGCCCTCGGTATTCTCGTCATGGTGGTATGGGTCGGAACCGCGCTAACCATCTCGACGACCGCGAGCCGGAGCGCCAAGGACACCGCCGCGGAATCACTGCGGACCGTCACCAACGTCGCCATCACCGCCCAGCAAGCGCGTGCCGACGAGACGCTTTCGCTGATCCGCCGCGGCGACGAAGAGATCCGCAAGCAGTCGTTCTACCAGCGCATCGACTCCATGCACCAACAGCTCGACCAGTACATGTCCCGCAGCGACGCCGTCGACAAGCCCGACCTGGAGGGCGCCGATCAGCTGCTGCTGCGCTGGCGCCAGGCCAACGACCGGATCAACTCCTACATCTCGGTCGGCAACTATCGGGCCGCCACTCAGGTTGCGCTGGG
>NZ_JAOPWB010000308.1 GCF_025965855.1 Mycobacterium sp.
CCTTGATGCGGCGGTAGACGCGGCGGGCAACCTCTACACCACCGACGGCTTCAAGAACCGGGTGCTGAAATTGATGCCGGGGACCACGAGCCCCGCCGTCCTGCCGTTCACCGACCTCAATCGGATCGCGGGTGTTGCGGTGGACATCGGCGGCAACGTCTACGTCAGCGACTCGGGCACCAACCGGGTGTTGCGGCTCGAGCCGGGATCTACTAGTCCAACAGTGTTGCCGTTCAAAGGCGTTCGAGCCGACGGTGTGGCGGTGGACAGCAGCGCCAACGTCTACGTCGTCGACTCCGACGGCAAGCGAGTGCTGAAGCTGGCGCCCGGCGCCACTGACCCAACCGTGCTGCCGTTCGCCGACCTCAAGCTGCCCAGCGATGTGGCGGTCGACGGGAGCGGGAATGTCTACGTCGTCGACTTCGGCGCCAACCGCGTATTGAAGTTGGATGCGGACGCGAGTAGCCCAACCGTGTTGCCGTTCAGAGACCTCAAGAACCCCGCCAGCGTAGCGGTCGACACCAAGGGCAACGTGTATCTCAACGACAGCTCCCATTTTCGCATCCTCGAGCTGCCGGCCCTGTGATGGACACCGGCATGAACACCAAGTTGCGTCGCCTTCTCATCACACTCGCGGCCGCGGCGTCGATAGCCGGTGCGGCGGGGTGCGGCACGTCAAGCATCGCGCACCCGACTACATCGACGGCGGTGTCGGCGACAGCGACCACATCGCGTGCGACACACGGGGATTCGATGTGCACTGACCTCGGCGGAACCGTAGGCCCCGACGGGTTCTGCCACGTCCGAAGTGCCACCTCCACCTACAAGATCGAGATGACCTTTCCCCTCGACTACCCGGACCCGCAGCGGGTGACCGATTTCCTGGGACACGGCCGCGACGGATTCATCGATTGGGTCGCCCAGTTCGGGCCGCGCGAAGGGCGCGGTCGGCCCTATCAGTATGTCGTCACCGCCAAGACTTACCGTTCGGGAACGCCGGAGTCAGGCACGCAAAGCCTGGTACTCAAGGTTGACAACGACACCGGCCTGGCCAACGAAGGTCACCCGAACACCACATACCAGACGTTCAACTTCGACCTCGCCAAGCAATCCCCGATCACTTTCGACACGCTGTTCAAGCCCGGCGCGAAACCGCTCGAGGTGCTCAACCCGATCGTCCGGCGCGAATTGGACGCGCCGTCTGCCGATCTCGATGAGAAGACGTACCAGGCCTTCGCGATAACCGACGACGCGGTGATCTTCTTCTTCGGCCAAAACCAAGTTGTCCAGGACAACGGCGGGCCACACAAGGTCACAGTCCTCCGCACCGAACTCGCCACGCTACTCCGCTAATCCAAGAAGGGAAACGAATCAACATCAACCACAAACACATTCGACGCCGTCGGAGGCGATTCGCACACGCTACGGCATGGCGCACTCAGGTGGGCATCGTCGCCGTGGCGGCGGTGCTTGCCGCCGGCTGCTCGTCGGCGACGGGTTCGACCGCGGCGCACAGCCCGTCGGGCAGTCCGGTAGTGGCCGCGCAGCCGGCGGCCCATGGTGTCGAGGCGCCGATCGAGGCCATCCCGTGGTCGCAGGTCGGCCCGGGTTGGATGCTCGCCTTGTGGAGCCCGGCCATCAGCCATCGACCCGGCGTGAAACCGGCCCCCACCGAGCCCAACCCGGACACGGTCACCACCACGCTGTATCTGGTCGACCCGGCCGGTGGGCGCTACCCGATCAGCACCTTCCCGCCCGGCTCTGACGCCAGGTTGGTCGACTGGTCGAATGACGGCGGCCACGCCCTCTTCTACGCGACCAAGCCCGGGTCTTTATCGGTCGGCACGGCCATCGCTGTCGACCTTCGCAACGGCAAACAGGTTACGTTCACCGTCGTCGACGGCAGCCCGATCGGCTACGCGCGCCCCGATGGCACCGCGGTGCTGATTGGCAAGGGCCGCTATGGCGAAGGATCGTCGCTGCAGCGCGTCGATCTCGCCGGCAACCAGGAGCTGACGTATCCGCTGGGACAGGACTACAAGGGCGGGGCCCTTCCGACGCCCGACGGCACGCAGTTAGTCCGCGGCTCGTCCAAGGGCCTTGCCCTCGTGGGTAACGACGGGTCGCCCCTCAAGGCGCTGCAGGTCCCGGGGACGCTCACCGCGTGCTCACCGGTTCGGTGGTGGACCTCAACAGTGGTGCTCGCTCGCTGCACCGATGCAGCCCCGTTTTCCTCCACCGGTCAGCTCTGGCAGGTGCCCGTCGACGGCACGACGCCAACCGCGCTGACCGCGGTCAACTCAGCTCAGGGGGATGATCCTGGGTTCAAGGGCGACTACGGCGACGTCGACGCATGGCAATTGCCCAGCGGCACGTTCCTTCAGTCCATCGGCGCGTGCGGCACCATGTTCCTGTCGCGCCTGACTCCCGACGGGCACACCACGCGGGTGAAGATCCCGGGCGTGTCGGACAGCGTTCTCGTCAACGGCGTGACCGGCGACAAGCTGGTGCTCGTGGCCACGGCGGGCTGCGGGCCCGGCACCTCGCTGCTGGCGTACGACCCGGCGACCAACACCTACACCACGTTGCTCGGGCCGACTGTCAACGGCGGCAGCGTCACTCAAGCGATCGTCTACCGGGGCCGGAAGTGACCGGTCACGACACATTCCGGTTCATGCCCAAAACGCATAGATAGTTCATAATCGGCATTTCACAACCGTTTTTGCTGTTCATAACGTCATAGTTGAGCGCACACGAGGCCGAAAAAGACGACAGAGTGAATTTAAATCTCAGTTGTGGTGTTGTGCGGTTGGACGACCGAGCAGGAGAACAGAAGATGACTGCAACATCAGTGACGGGATCCGGACCCGGTCTCGGTGCCGGGCGCGCACACCGCATCGTGGCCGGCCTGCGCTACGTGGTTCTCGCCGCGGCGGGCCTGTGCCTGATGCTGACCGGCTGCACCGTGTCCGCCACCGGGCGACCCGTGGCGGCGCCGAACCTGGGGCATTGGCAACCCCCGCCAATCCTCAACGCGCGCTTGGCGAACCTGCTGTTGAGCGCCAGGGACGTCAATGCCGTCGGGCAAACGACGAGCATGGCGCTGCGCAGACCGATCGCCGAGATGTCGCACAGCGACGACGTGGTTTCCGACCGGAATTGTCTCGACGCCTACTCACCGGTCGAGGCCACCGTTTACCGAGACAGCAGCTGGATCGCGCTGGAAGGACAGTTCCTTGATAACGCTCACTCGAAAGTCGACCAAAACAAGCATGCCTTACTTCAGGCCGTGGTCAGGTTGCGCGACGCCGACATGGCCCAGCAATTCTTCAGCCAAGCCAAACCGCGGTGGGCCACCTGCGCCAACCGGCCGCTGACCATCACCCAACCCGGCGACAACCCGGTCGCCTGGAAGTTGGGCGGGCTGGTGACCACCGACACCACGCTGAGCATCGTGCAAACCCTCGACGCCGGTCGCGGCTTCTCCTGCGAACGCGCGATGGGAGTGCGCAACAACGTCATCATCGACACGCTCTGGTGTGGATTCGACACCGCCGACCAAGCAGGCGAGGTCGTCAACAAGATTGCCGCCGCCGTCCAAGCCTGATTGTCGGTTCCTCGACCGTGATAGCTGCTCAACCGTAGGCGAAGGGCGCGGAAGAAATTCGCATCCTCAGAAATTACAGGTGAGACAGCTTTTACTCGATCTTGACTGCTTGTTGAATCGTCTTACCGACGATTGCGGACGTGACTACTCTTTTAGAGGTGGAACTGGGGGTTTTAGGACCTGTCCAGGTCCGGCGCGACGGCGTGCCGGTCACGATTCCGGGCGCCAAACCTCGCGCCATCCTCACGATGCTCGGTCTGCACGGCGGTTCGGTTGTGTCGGCCGATACCCTCGTCGAACTGCTCTGGGGCCACGATCCGCCGCGCACCGCTGGCAAGGCCCTGCAGACCCACATCTCCCTGCTGCGTCGCATCCTCGGTGACGGCTTTGTTTTGACCGAGGGAGCGGGTTGGACCCTGGCCGGGACGGGGGTCGATGTCTCGCGCTACAAGGCGGCCGCAAGGCTGGGTCGAGATGCCGCGGCCGGCGGCGACACCGGCCAAGCGGTGGCCCGCTTCGAGGAGGCGCTTGCCCTCTGGCGCGGTATCCCCGAACTGCCCGATGGCCGGCGCGGGACATCCGAAAAGACGCGGTGGATGGAGGGCCATGCCGCGCTGGTGGAAGATCGTGCCGATGCGCTGCTCGCCACGGGCCGCGCCGCCGAGATCATCGGCGAGCTCGAGGCCGCCGTGGCCGACGCACCGCTGCGCGAGAGGCGTTGGGGCCAGCTGATGCTCGCGCTCTATCGCACCGGCAGGCAGGGTGAAGCCCTCGGCGCTTACCAACGGGCGCGGGCACTGCTCGCCGATGAACTGGGGGTCGACCCCGGACCGGAGCTTCGCCGCCTCGAGACCGCGATCGTCGCACAGGACGCGGCGTTGGAAACCCCTGCTGCACAACAGCCTCCGGCGATGACTCGCGCCGTGACCTTCCTGCTGACCGACATCGAGGGGTCGACCGCCGCCTGGGAGGCAGAGGCCGACGCCATGGCGGTGGCGCTGGCACGACACGACGAACTCGTCGAACAGGTCGTCACGTCACGCGGCGGACGGCTGATCAAGACGCGCGGCGAGGGCGACGCCACGTTCTCAGTCTTCGAGCGGCCGTCGGCGGCGGCCGCCGCCGCTATAGAGCTGCAAGAAGGCATCGTCGGTGAGCCGTGGGCACTACGGGAGCCAATGCGTATCCGCGTGGCGTTGCACACCGGGGAGGCTGAGCTTCGCGACGGCGATTACTTCGGTCGGGCCGTCAATCGCGCCGCGCGCCTGCGGTCGCTGGCTGTGGGCGGCCAGATCCTCTGCTCGGGCGCGGTCGCCGAACTCGTCATCGACGCACTGCCCGATGACGTTGCGCTGGCCGATCTGGGGATGCGCGAGCTGCGCAACCTCGCGCGCCCAGAGCACGTCTTCGAACTCCGGCTACAAACCGCCGGCGAGACAGTGTCAATCGATGTGCCCGTGGAGCGCCCTGGCCTGCCCGCGGTGCTGGCCGGCCCGGGGCCGTTCGTGGGGCGCGGGCGCGAACTCGAGTGGCTTTTCTCCGCGTGGCAGACCGCGCTCGCCGGCGGCACGAACGCAGTGCTGATTGCCGGCGAACCGGGCGTCGGCAAAACGCGTCTGGCCGGCGAATGGTCGCGACAGGCCTACGAGCAAGGCGCCCTGGTGATTTACGGCCGGTGCGACGAGGACCTCGGTGCGCCGTATCAGCCGTTCGCGGAGGCCCTGCGTTCGCTGGTGCCGTGCCTCGGTAGCCGTGGGCTTCGCGGGCTGCGCGGCGTTGAAGCACTGCTCGCCCTGGTTCCCGGGCTGACCGATGTGCTGCCCGATCTGGCCGCGCCCACCCGCGCCGACCCGGACACCGAACGCTACGCCCTCTTCGACGCCGTCGTTGCCCTGTTGGGACTTGCCTCCGCCAGCGTGCCCGTCGTCCTGATACTCGACGACCTGCACTGGGCGGCCAAACCCACGCTGCTGTTGCTACGACATCTGCTTCGCTTCGGCGAGCAGGCCCACGTCCAGATCGTAGGCACATATCGCAGCACCGATCTCGACCGCTCCCACCCTCTGGCGGCGATGCTCGCCGACCTCCACCGCAGCGCCGGTTCCGGCAGCGCTAATCGCCTTCAGCTCGGCGGCCTCGACGAGGACGACGTGACCGCGTATGTCGCCGAGGCCGGCTACGACGACGAAGAGCTGGCCCGAGCATTGGCGTCGGTCACCGGCGGCAACCCCTTCTTCCTCATCGAGGCCCTGCGCCACGTGGAGGAAAGTGGCGGCCATTGGGATCCGAGCACCTTGCCACAAGGGGTCCGTGAAGCCGTAAGCCGACGACTTTCACGGCTTCCGGCGGAGACAAACAAGGCGCTTGCGGCAGCCGCGGTCGTCGGCAGTCGGTTTGCCCTAGAACTGGTCGAGCGGGTGGTCGGAGACGACCTCGTCGATGCGTTCGACGAGGCGTCCAAGGCCGGCATCGTCATCGAAGAGCCCGGCGGTCGCTACCGGTTCAACCACGCCATCGTCCGGCAATCGCTGCTCGCCGAGCTGCCGTCGGTACGGCGCATGCGGCTGCACCAGCGCATCGCCACGACGTTGGAGAACGAGTCCGGCGCCGATGACGAGCGGCTCGCTGAACTGGCTCACCACTACTTCGAATGTGCATGGGCGGGAAACGCGGCCAAGGCCGTCGAGTACTGCCGGCGTGCCGCAGACCAGGCGATGGCCCGCCTCGCCTACGAAGGCGCCGCCGACCTCTACGATCGGGCCCTGCACGCGCTCGAGGAGATCGACGAGGAGCTTCCCGACCGCGACGACCAGGCCGCCGAGCTCCTGATCGCACGCTGCGAGGCTTCCCTCGCCGCGGGTGACGTAGCCTCGGCCGCGGGCGCGGTCTCGCAATTACAAACAGCGACAGTCGATTCGGCCCGGCTAGCGGCATGGGCCACGTGCTTCGACGGCCAGCTGTCGATGCTGATCCACCCCGAGCGGTTGGACGAGGTCGAAGCCGCGGTGGGCGCGGCCGCCGACAAGCTGGCCGAACTAGACGACGCCGCCGGAGAAGCCAAGGCGCACACCGTCCGTGCCGGGTGCCTCGCCCGCCTCGGGAGAATCGGCGACTGCGAAATCGCCCTCGACGACGCTCTCACAGCGGCGCGGCGCGCGCGTGAACACCGCCGGGTGAACGCCGTGTTGGCGCAAGCGCCACTCGCGGCGCTGTGGGGACCCAACCCGGTCCCGCGCGCGGGCGGGCGGTGTCTTGACGTGGTGCGGCTGCTCCGAATCACGACCGACTCACCCGCGGTCGAAGCGACATCGACGCGGTGCCAGGCGGTGTTGGAGGCGTTCCGCGGACGCGCCGCGGCGGCCCGACGGATGATCGACTCGGCCCGGCGCACGGTCACCGAGCTCGGTCTGCGCCATGCCCTTCTTGAGGTCGAGCAGTTTGCCGGCATCGTCGAGCTGGTCGTGGACGATCCTGGCGCGGCCGAGGCGCATCTGCGCCAGGCCTACAACGGCTTTCGTCGGATGGGCCTTGACGCCGACACCGCCGAGACCGCCGCGCTGCTGGGTCGCGCGTGTCTGTTGCTCGACCGAGATGTCGAGGCCGACGAATTGTGTTCGGAGAGTGAGCGTCTCGCCGGTCACGCACTGAAACCATCGATCGCCTGGCGTACGCTACGGGCGCAGCTGCTTTCGCGCGGCAATGAACACGGTGAGGCTCGGCGGGTTGCCGAGGCTGCTGTCAGCCTGGCCGAACGCACCGACGCGCTGGTTGACCATGGCGACGCATGTCTGGCGCTGGCAACGGTGTTGGGTACTGCTGGCGACGTCGCGGGGGCACGAGCCGCCGCGGAGCGAGCAGTCGGTCTCTGGGAGCGGAAAGGGGCCGCGGCTCTCGTCGAAAAGGCGCGTCTCGTTCTCGGCGGGCGCGACCTTGCGACTGCCCCGGCTGCACCGGAAACGCCGACGGTCGAGCTGGACAGCGCGTGTGTGCGAGCGGGCGAACGCGTGATGTCCGCTATGTCTCGCGGGGCATGGGACGAGTTCGAGCGGCTGTTCGCACCCGAGGCCTCGATCGAGAGTCGCCGGAAGATCATCGGCTTTACACTCCCATCGGACGCGGTGCGGCGTGAGACGAGGCGCGATCTCGAGACGGGCGCCATGCGAGTCAACCACGTCATGATCGCCGCGCGAGGCGAGCGGGTGGCTCTCTCTCGATTGATGGTGGGCACGGCCGACGCGACCCCTGGCGCGCCGCAGGATGAACTGCTTCAGCTATATGGCATCGACGAGGAGGGTCGAATCGCGCTGCAGGTGTGGTTCGACGTCGAAGACCTCGACGCCGCGCTAGCAGAACTCGACGCCGCGTACGCCCGATTCGAGGGAGAACATCCGCCCGCGCTTCGGCTGGAAAACGCGGCAAGCCGGGTTCACGAGCGCTGGAGCACTTACTTTGCGGCCCGCGATTGGGACGCAATAACCGAGATGTTGGCCGACGACATTTCCGGCGAGGATCGGCGTCGCGTGGTCAATTCCGGCCTCCGACAGGGCCGGGATGCCGCGATCGCCGAGATTTCGGCACTCGTCACAATCGGGGTTAAGAACGTGACGTCAGATGTCATTGCGACCCGCGGCGAGCACCTCGTCCTCAGTCGTGTCCGAACTTGGGGCCGCGACCAGCGACCCGAGGCATTCCACACCGATGCCCTCGACATCATCGAGATCGACGTCGACGAACGAGTTGTCGCACGCGTAGTGTTCGACCTCGACGACTTCGATGCAGCCATCGCCGAGCTCGACGAACGATACCTCGCCGACGAGGCGGCAGCCCACTCGCGCGCGTGGTCGGTCATCACAACAGCGTGCGGCGCGCTCAGCCGGGGCGAGCTATTCCCGACAACACCGGATTGGGTGAATGTCGACCACAGACGAGGGATAGCGTTTACGCCCGGTGACTTGACGGCGTACATCCGTACCGCGTGGAACCTCTTGTCCGACGGCGGCGTCTACATCGAGACCGCGCGTCGGCTGAGCAATCTTGGAGCGGTTGTCACTTGGGTGGGGCATGGGACTTCGCAGGAGGGCTCCGACGTCGAGTTCCGCGGAATCAACATGCTGACCGTCGAAGGCGACCTAATCAACAGATGCGAGCTATTCGACGAGGCAGACCTCGACGCCGCCGTCACGAGGTTCGATCAGCTGAGCCGACCGGCACCGCGGCTGGAGAACACCGCAACGCGCATATTCGAGCGCCTTTATTCGTATGTCGCGGCCGGCGACTGGCACGCCGTGGCTCAAATAACGGCCGACAACGTTTCCGTCCACGATTATCGGCGGGTGGTCAACGCCGGGGTGTTACACGGTCGAGATGCCAATATCAAAGATGCGCAGGCGACCGCCGACGTCGGCTTCACGATGACGATGGTGGGCGCCATCGCAACCCGCGGCGAGCGCCTCGCCCTCCTCCGAGTTCGCGTGTCGGGCCGTGACCCCGAGGCGATTCAAAACGACGCCCTCAACATCGTCGAGATCGACGCCGAAGAGCGAATCGTGGGTGATGTCGTGTTCGACCTCGAAGACTTTGACTCAGCCATCGCCGAACTCGACGCCCGCTACATCGCCGGTGAGGCGGCCGCTTACTCGCGCACATGGTCGGTAGTCGCCGGTGCTCTCGTCGCCCACAATCGGCGCGAAGTCGCAGCGGCGACACCGGATGCGGCGAGTATCGACCATCGCCGGGTGGCGTCCTTTGCGCCCGGTGAGGGTATCGAATACATCCGTGCAGGGTGGGATCTCGACCAAAAGCTCGACATCTACATCGAGACAGTGCATCGGGTGAGCGACCTCGGCGCGGTTTTCGCGTGGGCAGGAAATGGAACGTCGCACGAGGGCTTCGCTGCGGAGTGGCGGGGCATCAACCTGTTGACAGTAGACGGCGAAATGGTCAGCCGTGCAGAGGTATTCGACGAGCAGGATGTTGACTCCGCGGTCGCGAGGTTCGATCAGCTCAGCCGGCCGGCACGGCGGCTGCAGAACGCGGCCAGCCGGGTGGCCGAACGCTTTTTAGAACGGTTCGCGGCCCGCGACTGGGACGCCATAGCGGAAATATTCGCCGACGACTTTTCCAGTGAGGATCGCCGTCGCGTGGTGGGCGCTGGTATCCGACACGGCCGAGATGTCGAAATCGCAAGCATACGCGCCGGTTACGACCTCGGGGGCACGAACATGACGTCGACCGTCATTGCGACCCGCGGCACGCGCCTCATCCTCACGCGTACGCGCCACTCGGGCCCAGACCATTCGCCCGAGGGCTTCCTCGTCGACACCCTGGGCGTCGTGGAAATCAACGCCGACAATCGAATCGCGGCCCGGGTCGTGTTCGAGCCCGACGACATCGATACCGCGTTCGCCGAGCTGGACGCCCGGTACCTCGCCGGCGAGGCGGCCGCCTATTCGCGGTCGTGGTCGGCCGTAGCACGGTCGTACGTCGCAGCGAACAAGCAAGAACTCCGATTGACACCGGACTGCGAAACCATCGATCACCGACGGGCGAGGGCGTTTGCGCCCGGCGAATTGACCGCATACATGCACGCCACTTGGGACCTCGCGCCCAACGTAAGGGCCCAAGTCGAGATCGTGCATCGGCTGAACAACCTCGGTGCTGTCGTCACCCATGTGGTGCACGGAACCTCGCAAGAGGGCTTCGACGCCGAATGGCGGGAAGTTATCCTGCTCACGGTCGAAGGCGACCTGATCAACCGCTCTGAGATGTTCGACGAGCCAGACCTCGACGCAGCGATCGCGAGTTTCGAACAGCTCAGCGCGCCGGCACCGCGGCTGGAAAACGCGGCAAGCCAAGTGACTGAACGCTTCCTGGCATGCTTCGCGGCTCGCGAGTGGGACACTTTGCCGGAGATCCTGGCCGACAACTTTGGCTACGAGGATCGCCGTCGCGTGGTGGGTGCCGGAGTCCGCGATGGTCGAAACACCTACATCGCAGACATGCGAGCATCCGCCGACCTGTGGGCCGCAAACGTGCCTACCGTGATGGCGATCCGTGGGGAGCGCCTTGCCCTCGCACGTCTTCGCTTCTCGGGCCGCGACCAAGGGCCCGAGGCATTTGTCACCGATGTGCTCGGCATCGCCGAGATCAATACCGAAGAGCGGATCGTCGCGGTTGTGTCGTTCGACCCCGACGACTTTGAGGCCGCTATCGCCGAACTCGACGCACGCTACCTCGCCGGCGAAGCCGCCGCCCACGCGCACACGTGGTCGGTCATCGCGGCGGCGTACACCGCACTCAACCGCCACCAATTTCCCGCAACCACGCCCGACTGGGTCAACATCGACCACCGAGGCGAGACAGCGTTCGGGCCCGGCGACCTGAGCGCATACCTCCGCGCCGGACTGGATCTCGACCAAGGCATCACCATCTATATCGAGTCCGTGCATCGGCTGACCGACCTCGGCGCGGTCATCATCTACGCAGCCCATGAGACCTCCCGCGAGGGCTTCCAGGCCGAGTGGCGAGGCGTCGCGCTATTGATGGTCGACGGTGAAATGGTAAATCGCTGCGAGGTATTCGAAGAGACGGACGTGACCGCCGCGATCGCAAGGTTCGAACAGCTGAGGCGCCCCGCACCCCGGCTGGAAAACGCCGCAAGCCAAGCGTACGCGCGCTTCCGGACGTACTTCGCCGCGCGCGACTGGGCCGCTATGGCGGAGCTACTGACCGCGGATACGTCTGTCGACGATCATCGACGGGTCGTCAACGCCGAAATCCGGCGCGGTCGGGATGTCGAAATCGCGAACATGCAGGCCTTCGCCGACATTGGGGCGAAGACAAGTGCGGCGACGGTCATCGCCACTCGAGGTGAACGCCTTGTTCTGTGTCGGACGTGCATCTCGAGGGAAGACCACCAAGCTGGGGGATTCCGTATCGAGATGCTCATTATCGTCGAAACCTCCGCCGACAAACGGATCCTGGCACGCGTCGCATACGACCCAGACGACATCGACGCCGCCTTCGCCGAGCTCGATGCCCGGTACCTAGCCGGTGAGGCGGCGGCCCACGCACGCACGTGGTCTGTCGTCACGCAGGCATACGCCGCGCTTAATCGGCGCGAACTGCCGCCGACCACGCCAGATTGGGTGAACATCGACCACCGCCGAGGAACATCGTTTGCGTCCGGTGAAATGCCTGCGTTACTCGATGCCGCGTGGGACTTCACGACTGACCTCAGCAACTCCATCGAAGCTGTGCATCGGCTGAATGATCTCGGAGCGGTCGTCACCAACGCGTCGCATGAGACCTCGCAAGAGGGCTTTGACGCCGAGTGGCGGGTGATCACCGTTGTAACGGTGGAAGGTGACATGCTCAACCGTTGCGAGGTATTCGACGAGGCCGACCTCGACGCCGCGATCGCGATGTTCGATCAGCTAAGCCGGCCGACACCGCGTCTGGAAAACCCCGCAAGCCAAGCAGGTGTGCGGTTGCTGGAGCACTTAGTGGCAGGCGACTGGGACACCATCGCGGAAATAGTGGCCGACGACTTTTCGCAGAACGATCGCCGCCGGGTGGTGGGCGCGGGATTCCGAGATGGTCAAGACGCCGAAATCGAGGATCTGCGGGCGATCGCCGACTTGGGGCTCACGAACGTGACGTCGACCATCGTGGCAACCCGCGGGGAGCGCCTTGCCCTCATGCGTGTCCGCTTCTCGTTCCGCGACCAAGGGCCCGAGGCATTTCTCGGAGAGTTGCTTGGCATCTGCGCGATCAACGCCGAAGAGCGGATTGTCGGGGCTTTCTCGTTCGACCTCGACGACATGGACGCGGCCTTCGAGGAACTCGATGTTCGATACCTCGCCGGCGAAGCGGCCGCCCACGCGCAGACGTGGTCGGTCATCGCCGCGGGCTACGCCGCAATGAACCGGCATGAAGTCCCACCGTCGGCGCCAGATTACGTGAACATCGACCACCGGCTACGCGCAACGTTCGAAGCGAGTGATCTGGCCAAAAACCTCCGCACCGCTTGGGATCTCACTCCTGACCTCTACGGCTACATCGAGGCCGTGCATCGGCTGAGCGACTCTGGAGCAGTCGTCACCCATGCTGCGCATGGAACCTCGGAAAGGGGCTTTGACGCCGAGTGGCGAGGAATCCACTTTTTGACGCTCGACGGTGACGTGGTCAACCGCTGCGAGATCTTCGACGAGGCAGACCTCGACGCCGCGATCGCGCGTTTCGAGGAGCTGCACAAAAAGGCGGCGCGACTGGAAAACACGGCGAGTCAAGTGGCAGAGCGCTTTCCGATGCATATGAATGCGCGCGACTGGGACGCAATGACGGGGCTGTTGGCCGTCGACGCCTTGGTCGACGATCGCCGGCGCGGCGTGAATGGCGGAATTCGATACGGTCGGGAGGCCGTGATTGACAATATGCGGGCAGCCGTCGACGTCCGATTCCAGAACACCACGTCGACTGCCGTGGCGACCCGCGGCACGCGCCTCGCTCTCATGCTTATCCACGCGTCAACGCGAGCCCAGCAGCCCGGAACGTTCCAGCTCGATGTTCTGCATGTGGTTGAGATCAATGCCGACGGGCGGACCGCGGCGGCCGTCGTGTTCGACCTGCAGGACATTGACGCCGCATATGAAGAGCTCGATGCTCGCTACCTCACAGGCGAAGCGGCCCCGTATGCAAACACATGGACGCTCGTCGCGGGCCTTTACGGCGGACTCAACCGACACGAGCTTCCCCAGACTACGCCGGACTTCGTTAACATCGACCACCGCCGGCTGGCAGCGTTCGCGCCGGGTGACATGATCGAATTCGCCCGTACCGCTTTTGATCAACTTCCGGACATCTCCTTCCGCATCGAAGCCGTGCATCGGCTGAGCAACCTCGGTGCAGTCGTCAGTCAAGCGCTGCGTGGGACCTCGCGAGAGGGCTTCGAGGCGGAGTGGCACGAGATCCACCTCACGATGGTCGAAGGCGACCGATTCAGCCATAGCGAGATCTTCGACGAGACAGACCTCGAAGCCGCGCTCGCACGATTCGAGGAACTTCACCCACCGACGCGGCGACTGGAAAACGCGGCAAGCCGAATGTACGACCGCTTCAACGCGTACCTCGCGGCGCGCGACTGGGACGCCATGGCGGAGATGGTCGCCGACGATATTTGTAGTGACGATCGTCGTCGGGTGGTGAGCGGCGGCATCCAACGCGGTCGGGATGCCCAGGCTGCGAATTTGCGGGCCGTTGTCGACGTCGGGGTCAAGAACTTCGAGTCGTTCGTCATCGCGACCCGCGGGGAGCGCCTCGTGCTGACCCGTACTCACGTATCGGGCGGCGACGAGCGGTCCGAGGCGTTCGGCCTCGAGTTACTGAGCATCATCGAGATTGACACCAACAACCGGATCGCGGCGGGCATCCTGTTCGACCTCAACGACATCGACGCCGCCTTCGCCGAACTCGATGCCCGATACCTCGCCGGCGAAGCCGCCGCCCACTCGCAAACATGGTCAGAAATCACTGAGGGCTACGCAGCGCTCAACAGGCATGAGCTACCCAAAACCACGTCGAAGTGGGTGACCATCGACCACCGGGTACGCGAAACGTTCGAGGGGGGTGATCTGACCGCGTACATCCGTTCCGCCTGGAACCTTCTGCCGGATATCAAAATCTATATCGAGACCGTGCATCGGCTAAGCAGCCTGGGAACGGTCGTGACCCACGCGGCCTATGGGACGTCACAAGAAGGCTTCGAGGCCGAGTGGCGGATGGTCGAACTTCTGACGTTCGGCGACGACACGATCAACCATTGCGAGCTGTTCGACGAGGCGGACATCGACGCAGCGCTCGAGCGCTTTGACGAACTGCACCAACAGACGCGGCAGCTGGAAAATGCGGCAAGCCGAGCCAGCGACCGCCTCCTTGCGTACTACATAGCCCGCGACTGGGGCGCAGCAGCCGAGGCGCTGGCCGACAATTTTTGCAGCGACGATCGTCGTCACGTGGTCAACGCCGGGCTCCGGCGCGGTCGTGATATCGCGATCGCAAACTTGAAGAAAAGCGCCGATCTCCAAATGATCTTCGGCAGGCAAGACGTTATCGCGACCCGGGGAGAACGTCTCGTCCTCAGCCGTGCCCGATGGTCCGGTCCCGACCAGCGGCCCGAAGCGTTCCACACGGAGGTACTCAGCGTCGTCGAGGTCGACGCCGACGAGCGCGTCGCGTCTCGTGTCATGTTCGACGCCAACGACATCCACGCCGCTTTCGCCGAGTTAGATGCCCGGTACCTCGCCGGCGATGCGGCCGCCCACACGCACACGTGGTCGGTCATCACAAGTAGCTATGCCGCGTTCAACCAACACCAACTCGCCACGCCGGACTGGGTAGTCGTTGACCACCGGCCAGGTGCACTGTTCGCGTCCAGCAACATGACAGCCTCCGTCCACGCCTTTTGGGACCAAACACCAGACCTCAGCATCCGCATCGAGGCGGTGCATCGGCTCAGCGATTTCGGAGCGGTGGTCACCCATGCCGCGGCTGGCACTTCCCCAGAAGGCTTTGCCGCCGAATGGCGAATGATCCAGGTCCTGACCATCGAAGGTGACCAGGTCGACCGCTGCGAGCTATTCGACGAGGCAGACCTCGACGCCGCGCTCGCACGGTTTGAGGAATTGCGCCCGCAGGCGCCACGGCTGGAAAACGCGGCGAGCCAACTAATCGAGCGCTTCCAGGCCGACTTCGCGGCGCGCAACTGGGCTGCAATCGCTGAGAACTCGGCCGAAGAAATCTTCACTGACGACCGCCGTTCGGTTGTCGGCAGCGGGCTCCTAGGCGGACGTGACATCGACATCGCGAACATGCGGACGGCCGCCGACCTCGGGTCGGCTAATTTCACGTCGACGGTCATTGCAACCCGTGGCGATCGCCTTGTCCTCATTCGACTCCGGATGTCGGGCCGCGACCAGCGACCCGAGGCGTTCCACAGTGACATGCTTGGCATCGTCGAGATCGACGCGGACAACCGGGTCACGGCGCGCATCCTGTTCGATCTCGACGATATCGACTCCGCATTCGCCGAACTCGAAGCTCGGTACCTCGCCGGCGAAGCCGGCGCCCACGCGCGCACGTGGTCGGTGATTGCCCGGGCCCCCGCCGGATTCAATCGACACGAACTTCCGGCAATGACGCGGGATCCGGTTTACATCGATCATCGACCGGTCGTGGCGATCGAGGGGGCTGATCTGGCCGCAACTCTTCGCGCAGTGTGGGACATCACTCCAACCTTCAGCGTCCACTTCGAGGCTGTGCATCGGCTGGACGAACTCGGAGCCGTCGCCACCCAAGTGCTGAACGGGACCACACAAGAAGGCTTTGACGCCGAATGGCGGATGGTCGAGCTATTCAGTGTCGAAGGTGGTCTGATCAGCCGCGTCGAAGTCTTCGAAGAGGCAAACCTCGACACCGCACTGGCCCGCTTTGAAGAATTGCACCCGCCAGCGCGACGACTGGAAAATGCGGCAAGCCGAGTGGCAGCACGCTTTTGGACCTGCTTGGCGACCCGAGACTGGGCCGCGATGGCCGAGACAATGGCCGGCGATTTTTCATCCCATGATCACCGCCGGGTTGTGAACGCCGGTGTCCTGCGCGGTCGTGATGTCAATATGGCCAACATGCGAGCGGTCACCGAGGTCGGGTTCGAAGGCCTTACGTCGACAGTCATCGCGACCCGCGGGCAGCGCCTCGCCCTCACTCGTATTCGGTCCTCGGTCCACGGCTTTGAAGCCGGGGAGATCAGCGCCGACATGCTCGGCGTGCTGGAGATCGATGCCGACAACCGGTTCACCGCCAACGCGATATTCGACGCCGACGACATCGACGCCGCCTTCGAGGAGCTTGATGCTCGATACCTCGCTGGCGAAGCGGCCGCCCACGCGCATACTTGGTCGGTCATCGCGGGAGCCTATGCTGGACTCAATCAGCACGAATCCCCCCCGACGACACCGGATTCGGTTTTCATCGATCATCGACCGGTCGTACGGATCGAGGCGGTTGATCTCGCCGCAGCTCTTCGTGGCTTGCGGTCCCTCGCTCCGGACGTCAGCGGCTACGTCGAGGCTGTGCATCGGCTGAGCGAATTCGGAGCCGTCGTCACCCAAGTCCTGACAGGGACCTCGCAAGAGGGATTTGACGCCGAGTGGCCAACGATCGGCATTTTCACGGTCGACGGTGGCCTGATCAGCCGCTGCGAAGCCTTCGACGAAGCAGACCTCGACGCCGCACTGGCGAGATTCGATGAGCTAAACCGACCGGCACCGCGGCTGGAAAACTCGGCGACGCGGGTATACGACCGCCTCCAGGCGTATTTCGCAGCCCGCGAGTGGGACGCGATGGCGGAGATCCTGGCCGACGACAGTTGCAGCGATGATCGCCGGCGGGTCGTGAACGCTGGGATCCGACGTGGTCGAGACGTGCAGATCGCAAATATGCAGACGGCCGTTGGCCTCGGGACGACGAACATCACGTCGACCGTCATCGCTAACCGTGGCGAGCGCCTCGCCCTTAGTCGTGTCCTCTTCTCGGGCCGCGATCAGCGACCCGAGGAGTTCCATACCGAGACGCTCGGCATCGTCGAGATCGACGCCGAAGAACGGATAGCGGCACTCGTCACGTTCGACCTCGATGACGTCGACGCCGCCTTCGAGGAGCTCGATGCCCGGTACCTCACGGGAGAAGCGGCCGACTATTCGCACACGTGGTCGGTTATCGCAGAGGAATGCGCCGCGTTCAACCGACACGAGCTCACCACGGTGGACTACATCACCGTCGACCACAGGCCGCTGCCCATAGTCGAGGCTTATTCACAAGCAGCCCTGCGGGTTTGGGACGTCACGCCAGACTTCGGCATCCACGCCGAGGCGGTGCATCGGCTCAGCGGTTTCGGAGCGGTCGCCACCTATCAGGCGAATGGGAACTCGCCAGAAGGCTTTGGCGCCGAATGGCGAATTATCCTCCTTCTCACGGTCGAACGCGACCGGATCAACTGCTGCGAGGTCTTCGACGAGTCAGACCTCGACGCCGCGCTCGCCCGATTTGAGGACCTGCAACCGCCGCCGCCACGGCTGGAAAATGCGGCAGGCCGAATAGTCGAGCGATACCAGGCGTGCTTCTCGGCCCGGGACTGGGCCGCCATGGCGGAGCTACTGGCCGACGACATTGTCGCGGACGATCGCCGTCGTGTCGTGAACGCGGGGGTTCGACGCGGCCGCGATGTGCAAATCACGGACATGCGAGCCGCCGCCGAGGTCGGCGCAGAGACCATATCTTCGAGAGTGATTGCGACACGTGGGGAACGCCTCGCCCTCGCTCACGTCCGTACCTTCAACCGCGGCATGGCCGGAGACGTTGGCGCCGAGATGCTCGGCGTCGCCGAGATCGACGCCGACGAGCGGATCGTCGCGACCGTTTCGTTCGAACTTGACGAAATTGACGCGGCTTTCGAGGAACTCGACGCTCGCTACCTCGCGGGCGAAGCGGCCGCTCACGCGCACACATGGTCGCTCAATGCAGCGCTTTACGCTGCGTTCAACAAGCACGAACTTCCCGCAACGACCCCGGATTGGACCTACGTCGACCACCGACCGCTCGTAACGATCGATGACCTGCCCGCATCCCTGCCTGCCATCTGGGAACAACTGCCAGACATCCGCATCTATATGGAGGCCGTGCATCGGCTGAGCGACCTCGGGGCAGTCGTCACCGCGGCAGCGTATGGGAGCTCGCAAGAGCGCTTCGACGCGGAGCGGCGGATGATCGACTTCTTCACGGTCGAAGGTGACCTCATCAACCGCTGCGAAATCTTCGACGAGACAGACGTCAACGCCGCGCTCGCGAGGTTCGACGAGCTCGATCAGCCAGCGCCATCAGTTCAGAATGCCGCGACCCGGGCCTGGGCACGCCTAACCGACGCGTTTAACCGCCGCGACTTGGACGGTGTACTTGCTGTCAGCAGTGCTGACGCTGGCTATGAGGACCGGCGAAAAGGCCTGGGTGATCTTGTCGGCGGTCCGGCGAAGCCCAAGGCTGTGCTCGCGGTGTTCGAGATGGCACCCAGCAGCTGGCGGATGGAGGCCGAGCCCATCGCCATCCGGGGGGCTCGCCTCGCGCTGGCCCGCGGGTGTTACCGCGACGTCGATGCTGCCGATCGACCGATCGCCATCGAGTTCTTGAACGTTATGGAACTCGGCGACGACGGCCTCACGCACTACACCGTGAGCTTCGATCCAGACGACATCGACGCTGCGTTCGCAGAGCTCGACGCCCGGTACCTCGCCGGGGAAGCGGCGGCCCATGCGCACACGTGGTCGGTCGTCTCGGGGATCTACGCCGGGGTCAACCGACACGAACTTCCCGCAATGACGCCGGACTTTAGCTTCATCGACCACCGGCCGCTTGTAACGATCGAGGCGGGTGATCTGCCCGCATCCATCCGTGCCGTTTGGGACCTCACGCCAGAGATCAGAATCTACATCGAGACAGTGCACCGTCTGAGCGACCTCGGAGCGGTCGTCACTCACACCGCGCGTGGCATTTCACACGAGGACTTCGACGCAGAGTGGCGGATGATCGACATCTTCACCGTCGATGGCGACCTGATCAGCCGTTGCGAAATGTTCGACGAGGCAGACCTCGATGCCGCGCTCGCGAGATTCGATGAACTCAACCGGGCACCGCGACTTGAAAACTCCGCCACACGGACATGGTCCCGCATGGCCGACGCGTCCAACCGTCGCGACATGGACGGATTCCTTGCGCTCACCAATGCGGACCTGCGCTATGAGGGCCGGCGAAAAGGCCTGCGCGATGAATTCCACGGTCCCGCACGGCAGAAGGCTGTACAAGCGATGTTCGAGACAGTACCCATCAGCGTGCAGGTGACGGTGGACCCCATCGCAATCAGGGGATCTCGCCTTACGCTGATCCATGTCTGTTACCGGGACACCGATTACGCCGATCGACCGATCACGGTCGAGTTCTTGCAAGTCGCGGAAGTCGACGACGCCGGCCTAATGCTCGACTGCGTCAGCTTCGATCCCGACGACATCAACGACGCGTTCACTGAACTCACCGCTCGCTGGATCGCATCGGGAGAGGTCGCCCACCCCGAGATCGTCGAGTTTGCGCAGCGGGTGACCGAGATCATCAACCGCCATGACCGGGAAGCGCTCGCCATGCTGACCAAAGGCGCCACGCATGTCAACCACCGGCAGCTGGCCAGTCCGGGCGTCCAAACGGTAGCCGAACATATGTCATCCGGCCAGATGATTGAGTCGCTCGTACCCGACTATTGGATCGAACCTGCCGAGGTTGTCGCCCTATCCGCGAAGGGTCTTGTCGTACACTTCGTCCTGAAAGGCACGTCGACCGACGGCGTCACCATCGAGATTCCGCTAATTCAATTCGCCCTCTTTGAGGATGGCCGCGTCACGCATGTCGAGGCTTTCGACCCCGCACAGCGCGACCTGGCCTTAGCGCGATTCGAGGAACTCAATCGGCCTGGCTAGCTTCGCCCGAAGGTTTACTCCGGAAAGGCTTGCGGCGCATCACCAAGACAACACCTAATGCCAGCACGGCCAGAACCGGTATCCACGGGATGAGGAATCCGACAGCCATTACGACGCCGTGGAGAGCGGAGAGCAGCGACTGCCACCCGTGTTGAAGTGCGCTCAGGAAACCAGGCTGAGTCACCGTCGGTTTGGTCGAGAGGTTGACGTTGATCGTCGCGTAGGAAATCTGGTCGCCAAGCGTGGCGCGCTGGGCCCGCAGCGAGTCCAACTCGGCCTGTCGTTGGGCCAGCGATGACTCTGCCGCGAGCAGGTCGGCGACGTTGCCCGCTCGGCCCATCAGTTGCAGCAGTCGATTGACCGAGGTCTGCAACGCCTCGATGCGGGCATCGAGGTCGACGCGCTGCGAAGTCACGTCGCTGTGCCCGATCGACATCGAGTCGACCGTCCCCAGCTTCTTGGCATCGGCCAGCACCGCGTCGAGCTTGTCCGCGGGAATGCGCAACACGAGGTCCACTGTCGGCGACGAGGATCCGGATCGCTCCGATCGCGAGTCCACGCGCCCGCCAGCATCGGTGACGGCGGTGACGAGCCGGTCGGCCACCTGGGTGGGTTCGGCGACGATCATCTGCATCGATCCGGTGGTGATGATGTCGCGTTTGAAGGTGGCGTCCGCGGGGGCCTGCGGCGGTGGCGGTGCTTCTGGTACCGACACGGTGTTCTCGGGAACGCCGGCCCTCATCTCGGTCGAGGCGCCAGTGTCCCCTGATGCTGGAATCTTGCCGGCCACTATGCCGTCGCGCGTCACCGAGGGGGAACCGTCCCGACTCAGCGACCAGGTCCAGCCACCGCCGATGAGCAACGCGCCGACCACCGCCGCCGCGATCACATTGCGCAGCTTGACGGTTCGTGCTTGCGATTTCGACGATGACGCCTTGGCCGATGGAGCGGGTTGGCTCGGCATCACGGCGGCCTCGGCCAATAGGGACCGTGGCGCGGCCGCAAACACAATGTCGCGATGGTCTGTGGGCTGCTCCCAACCGGCCGGCACCTCTACCGGCTGCATCACGCGGTGCGGCACTCCCCCCTCGGCAACGACGCGGCTATCCACCGCAACGAATGCGGTGAACCTGCACAACACGCCGAACCGCAACGACGTCTTGACAATTCGCTTCTCCAAGTCGTCCGCGGGAGCCGAGGCGTAGCGATCCTCGAGGTCACGCAGGTGCGCCCGGGCCCACTGAGCGGTCACCGCCGGGGCGTCGCGGCATTGTCCGGCGACGGTGGCCGACCAGTCCCCGCCGTCACGCGTCGTGCCGCGCAGGGCCAGAGAGCCGGACGCGCTGCCCCGGTACCGGCCACTCACCACGAGCGGCACCCCCGGGAACAGGTCGGGCAGCCGGGCCGGGCTCGCGGTGTCCTCGATGATCGCCAGTCCCTCGGCGTGCAGCGACAGCGAGTGCGCAAGCGGCGCGCCGATGCGGCGGTGAATCGCGTCCATCGCCTCGTCGAGGCGGTCCTCACTTTCCACCAGCTCGCAGCGCCCCCCGCCGACACTGGCCAGGCGCCAAAGGAATCCGGCGTTGACGGATTGGTCGACGCCAACCGCGTGCACGCGCACCCGCTGCAGGTCGCCGGACAGCTCGTGCAGGAGTTGGTCCTCATTGCCGACCTGCCCGTCGGTGACGAGGATGACGATCGCGTCGCGGGCCTCGCCGTTGCGCGACCCGCCCAACAACGCGAGGGCCTGCCGTAACGGCCCGACCATCTCGGTGCCGCCGCGTGCGTCAACGCGGGCGAGGTGCTCGACTGCGCGGTACCGGTTCCTGTCGCTGGCCTCGACCAGCCCGTCGGGCAGCCCGGCGGGGCGGTCGATCCGATCGTCAAATGTCAAGACAGCGAACCGGTCTCCGCTGGTGAGCGTGTCGACGATGCGCGCCGCGGCGCGGCCGGCCGCCACCATCTTCCAGCCGGCCATGCTGCCGGAGCGGTCCAGCACCAGCACCAGGTCCCGCGGGCGCGGCGGCGCGCTGGACGCCGGCGGCAGCACGGTCAGCTGATAGGTGCCCTCGTTGCCCTCCGAATCGGGGACCAGCACAAGCGAATCGGTGAGGTTGTCGGCGCCGTAGCGCAGCCGCAGAACGAAATCCCGGTCGGCCCGCTCGCCAGGGTGTATCCGTATCAGCCCCTCGTCGGTGGACACCGCGTGCAGGCTCGACCGCACCCCCGACAGGGTGAGACCGGCGGGGTCGATGCCGACCTCGATGGACAGCGGAACCGGGTGGGGAAAACCGGGCAGCAGCACGGGTGGGGTGATGCGCGACGCGTCGGGGACGGCGTCGGTGTCATCGGCGTGGCCGTCGCCGACCGCGATATCCACAAGGGCGCAGCCCGGGATGTACCGCGGCGCAACCACAAGCGGGAAGCGGAATGTCGCCTCGCCGTCCTCGTAGGCCAGGGGGTTGACGAGTGTAAGAGCGACGCTGACCCGTTCGCCGGGCAAGATGTTGCCCACCCGCATTGTGAAAACGTCCGGCCGCTCCTCCTCGGCGATGGACGCGCGCCGGCCTGTCGCGATGGCCTCGTCGTAGGCCTGGCGGGCGGCCTCCCGCTCCCGCAGCTCCGCATCGACGACCCGCCCGTCGGCCGTCATCTGCATCCGGGTGACCGCCCCCCGATCCGGCAGCGGGAACACGTAGCTGGCTTCCAGGGGCACGTCAAAGGAATTGACGAAGTCCTGCGTCAGCTCGACCCGGCTGGTGAGCCCGGTGATCTCCGCGCGCACGTCGACGCGCTCCAGCGGCAGGTTGCCGCGTTCGGTGCTCAGAGCGCCCAGCCCAGCCTCGTCGTCTGGGCCGGCCACCCGATCGGTCTCAGCGTCGGTCATCGACGTGATGCGGACGGTCATGAGGGGCTCCGTTCATCAGGGGACAGCAGGCCGCGCTCGGCCAGCATTTCAAGCAGCGGCTGAGCGGCCGCACGGATCGCGTCGATGTCGTCTTCGTCGGGTCGGCCGCCCCCAAATCCGGCAGGCAGCAGCAACAGTGCCCCGCCGGGCAGGCTCACGGCCGCCAGCTTCGTGACACTGTCAGCGCCGTCGCCATTGGCCGCCGGTTCGGCGGCAGCGGGCGGATCGGCCCAGAAGCGTTGTCGGCGAACGGGACTCGACGCTGGCTCCTCCTCGGGCCCCGCCGGATCCGCACCGATGAGTTCGTCGGGCACGGCGGCGACTTTGCGCAGCGTTTCGTCGGTCGCTCCCGCCAGTTCGGCCTGGATGTCGGCGAGCGAGCGGCCCTCGGCCTGGCGCCGTTTGATCGCGACGATCTGCAGCAGGTGCCGTGGGCTGTATAGCGCCGTGCGTCCCTGCATGGTCGGCCGGTCGATGAGTCCGGTCGTCGTGTACCAGCGGACAACCCGCCGATCGGGCAGGCTCCGGACGCGTCCGTTGGGTGCGCCCGGATACGCCGGGTCGGCCAGCCCGGCGGCTACCCGTCGCACCAGCTCGTCCAACGTCCAGGACGCCACGTCGGCCATCCGTCGATACTGACACTGTCACGATGACACTGTCAAGGTTTTGGCAACAGCTCGATTACCGATGCGTCGAAAACGCGCCTGGCGAAACGCGACATGAATACGCTTCATGCGCACAGGGATAGACGATGGACGAGGAGAAAGGGCGTGTCGCTGCTGGTGGTGGCCCCCGAGTTGTTGACGTCGGCCGCCGCGGACTTGGAGAGCATCGGCTCATCGGTGAGTGCGGCGCATCTGGCGGCCGCCGTTCCGACGACGGGGATGGCGGCGGCTGCCGCCGATGAGGTGTCGCAGGCTGTGGCGGCGTTATTCGCCGGCTACGGGCAGCAGTATCAGGCGCTCAGCGCCCGGGCCAGCGCGTTTCAACAGCAGTTTCTGCAGGCTCTTAACTCGGCGGCCGGCTCGTATGTGGCCGCGGAGGGTGCGGGCGCGTTGCTGTTAGGTGCGGTCAACACACCCACCGAGGCGGTATTGGGGCGTCCTCTGATCGGCACCGGGAGTGCCGCAGGGACAGGCGTGGCCGACGCGGCGATCAACGACTTGAACCTGCTCGTCCAGCGCGAGTTGGGAATCTACAACTTTCGCGACTGGCGCGGCTGGGCCGCCTTTCTGTTGGATTACACCTGGGGTTTTCCGGGCACGGCGCTGGGCTACGGCGTGCAGGCCATTAATGCGTTCACGCCGAACTCGGGCGGCTACGACTCCGCCTTCAGCGCGCTCGTGGGTTCCCACGTCTACCGCGGCGGCATCGGACTGCCGGGCTTTGCAACCACGATGGGCAACGTCACCACCCATCTCGGAACCGGCCCGGGTGCCAATGACGTCATGGTCAACCACGAAGAGGTCCACGTCTGGCAGAACAGGATCTTCGGCCCGCTGTTCCAAACCAGTTACGCCGCATGGGCGGTCGGCGGCTACTTCGTGGGGACCGGCTACTGGTTGCTCCACCCGAACCTGGACTGGTTCAGCCTGGTGGAAACAGCGTCGTACTACGACAACCCGTGGGAGGTATGGGCCTACGCCAACGACCACAACTGGCCGCCGCCGGGCGCGAACCCGGCGCTGCTGTGGCCGGCCTGGACCGATCCGGTGCTGCTCTCGCCGCTCTGGATGGACCCGATCAAGCCGTTCTTGTAGCCGGCGCTAATGCCCTGCGGCAGTTAGTTTTCGAAGCGCGTGGGCATTGCAAGTGCGCGAGACCTGATCCACTTAGTTTTGAGAATTGCTCGTCGGTGGGTGGGTACAGGCCGCCGCTTAGACGGTTGCGGCCAGGTAGTCGAGCGGTGTTTCGCGACTGCAGCTCGATGACCAACGCGCATCGAATCGTCCGTTCCTCCAATGTCGGAAGCCGGGGGGATACTCAGCGCCATGAATGCATCCGCGCCCCTGGCCAATTTGATCACTCTTGGTGCCCGCGATCTCCCTACGCTCAGGGACTTCTACCGCGCGCTCGGCTGGCCGCTGATCATGGACGACGGCGAGTTCGTGGCATTTGAACTTCGCGGCATCGTCCTCGCGCTATTCCCGCTCGCGCAGCTCGCCCGCGATGGACACACCGAACCTGAGCCGGGCACCGGAGGAATCCGCTTCACCATCGGCCTAAACGTCGACACCGCCGACGAGGTCGACCGGCTGACAGAGCACATGCGCAATGCCGGTGCTCGCATAACCAAGGAACCCGTCGACGCGGACTTCTTCACCGGCCGCTCGGCCTACCTGTGCGATCCGGAGGGCAACTACTTCGAGATCGTGTGGGCCGAATCAGACAACCCTGTCCTGATCGCAGCTCGCCGCGCCGCCGGCGCCTGAAGCCAGCCACCTGATCGACTCTCCCCCAGTCGCCAGGGCGAGGCCTCGATTCCCGTTGATTCCCAACCATTGCCGATGAACGGCGCCAGTATCACGCCGCCGGCGCAAGTGCTTCTGCGGCCACAGCGGTCTTCGCAGCGCGCGTCGCGCCGGGCGTGCGCACGTAGGCGAACCAGGTGATCACCGCGCACAACACGTAGAAGCCAAGGAAGACCCAGAACGCCGTCGTCGCGGACTTCGCGGGCGACACGTATGACGCCCGCAGCACGATGTTGATGCCAACGCCGCCGAGCGCGCCGATGGCCCCGGCGATCCCGATCAGCGCACCCGACATCCGACGCGACCAGTCGGCCTTCTCGGCCTGGCTAAAGCCGTCGATGCTTTGCGCCTTCGCGTCGAAGATCGACGGGATCATCTTGTACACCGACCCATTGCCGATTCCCGACAGGACGAACAGCGCGACGAACCCGACCACGTAGGCAACCAGAATGCCGCCCGATACGGCGCCGTGCCTGGCGTCGCCCATCTCACCGAACACCACCAGCCACCCGGCCGCGGCAATCATCGTCGCAAACGTGTACAGCGTGACACTGCTGCCGCCGATGCGATCGGACAGCCAACCGCCGACCGGCCGCACGATCGAGCCCAGCAAAGGCCCGATGAACGCGATCTGCGCGGCGTGCAGCGCCGCCTGAGCCGTCATCGCCGGAGTCACCTTGGCGCCGTGACTGAGGTCGGCCAGAAAGCTGATTTGAAGCACCTGGCCGAATGCGAACGAGAAGCCGATGAACGATCCGAACGTGCCGATGTACAGCACCGCGATCAGCCACGAGTCGCGATATGCCATCACGTCGATCATCGAGCGGCCATTGGTGCGCTGGTTGGTCAGATTGTCCATGAACAGCGCGGCACCGACCGCGGCGACCGACAGGAGTACCAAATACACCGCGCACACCCAGTGCGGGGAACGGTTGCCCGCAGTAGCGATCACCAGCAGCCCGACGACCTGGATCACCGCGACGCCGATGTTTCCGCCACCGGCATTGAGGCCCAGCGCCCACCCCTTGAGCCGCTGCGGATAGAAGGCATTGATGTTGGTCATCGACGACGCGAAGTTGCCCCCGCCAAACCCGGCGGTCGCCGCCACGACCATGAACGTTGTGTAGGACGTGCCGGGATGGGCCATGAAGTACAGCGTCAACACCGTTGGGACCACGAGCACCAGCGCGGAGAACACTGTCCAGTTTCGGCCCCCGAACGTTGCGGTCGCGAACGTGTAGGGCAGGCGCAGGATCGCTCCGACGAGCGTCGGCATCGCGACGAGAAAGAACTTTCCGGCGGCATCGATGTGGTAGACGTTCTGCGGCATGAACAAAATCATCACCGACCAGATCGACCAGACCGAAAACCCGACGTGCTCGGCGAAGATGGACCAGATCAGGTTGCGGCGCGCGATCTTCGCTCCGCCGTTGTTCCAGGCGTCGACGTCTTCGGCGTCCCAGTCATCGATGCTGTGTTGGCGCGTCATTAGCGGCATGCGGCCACGGTACGAAAGTGTTGTTGCGCCAAAACTTGCCCGCGATGACCTGCGTGCTACAAGCCGCTCACAAACGGGCCCTTGAGCGCTGTGAGTTAGCTGTCGGATTGCTCTCTACCGAGCGGCTACGCGCGGACGGGGTTCGGGCGCGGCCCAGGCTCTCGCATAGCGGTTACTGAATGGCTTTGCGGGCCTCAGCTGCGGTAAACCAAATATGGGCGCGCCGGGTATCCGACGGGCGCACTGAGCATATACGCCAGCCGCGTGTAGGTCTAAATACCAAGCAGTGCAAGGACAATCAGCATATGCAAGCTGATCCTCGCGATAAGCGCTGCCCTGCTGGTACCCGCGGTTTTGGCCGTCCTGAGCATCAGACGCGGTAAGACACGCTCGGCTGGCTCGAAGTGGCCACCCAAGAACAGGTTTCACCGGGCTAACACGACTTGCGTCGGGATCAGCGGGCCGACAACGGCAGACACCGGTGCGCGGCCTCTGGCGCAAACGCAAGCGGATGCGTCAAACGTGGTCCGTGAGTTGGGCTGAGTCGATATGGTCGATTTGGTCCTCGGCCCACGTGCGCAACGCTTTCCACATGCCGGCCGAGGCATTCGGGCTCGACGGTGAAAGCCAGGCGAGGGGTGCGATCGTGGTTAGCGAAAGCCCAGAGGCAACGACGACGAAAGACGATGGCATTAGCTCGTTGTCGCGGGGTCAGACCGTATTCATGGTGGCCGCTTTGGCCTTGTCCGTGATGTCGTTCATGCTCAACGCCACCATGCTCGGTCCGGCGATCCGCGATATCAACACCCATCTCGGGCCGCACGCGTACGCGTCGATGTCCGCCTACTTCTACCTCGCCGGGGCGATCGCCAACGTGGTACTCATCCGCTGGAGCGACTTCATCGGCCGCAAGCGTGTTCTAGTCGGGATCCTGTTCTTGGTCTGCATCGGGACGTTGTTGTGCATCCTGGGCACGTCGCTGCCGGTGGTGATGGTGGGCCGGGTCCTGCAGGGATGCGCCAACATCACCTACGGCCTGGCCTTCCTGATCATGCGCGAACACCTTAGCGGCCCGGCATTCGGCGTCTGCTGTGGTGTGATTTCGGCGATCAATGCCGGGGTGGCCGGCGTCGACGCGCTGCTCGCCGGCTTCATGGTCAACCATTTCGGATATCGCTCTATCTTCGTTTTGACCCTGGTGGTCGGTATCGTCGCCGCGGCGCTCTGCTGGCTGGCGGTACCTGCGGACGAGCGCGATCGCACGAGCTCGGGCCGGATGGACTGGGGGGGCGCCGTCCTGATTGCGCTGACGGTCGCCGGGCTCAATCTGTACTTCTCCAACGGGGACCGCATGGGCTGGGCGTCGCCACTCATGCTTGTGTGTATCGCCACGGCCATTGCGGCCTGCGTGGGACTCGTCATGGTCGAGAAACGAATGGCGACACCACTGATCCACATCGATCAGATGGGTACGCGCTACGCGTGGCCGTTGATTGCCGTGACCATCCTGGTCTTCGGGTCGTTCATGGTGGTGCTCAGCTACATCATCCCGTCCATCGCCGAGAACGACCGCATCGGCTTCGCCGCCAGCGGGCAGCTAACGGCGTTGCTGTTCATCACTCCCGGCGCGCTGGCCCAATTGGTCGTGGCACCACCGATCGGACGGCTCGCCGCCAAGATCGGTTACGCGACCGTATTGCGGGCGGGGCTGGTCGCTGCCGTGGCCGTCACCGCACTGCTCGCGGTGTTCGCGCTCGACAAGGTGGTCGTCATCGTGCTCATGGCGGTGTTCGGGGTATCGCTGGCTGTCGCACTCACCCCGATGAGCGCGCTGGGCGTCCTTCAGGCACCCGAGGACGAGCCGGGATCGCTGCCCGGGATCAGCAATGCCTCCTACGGTATCGGCGGCTCCCTCGGATTCGCCTGGGCCGGAATGGTTGTCGCAGAGGGCACCCAGGCGAGTTACCACTCTGCATTGTGGATCTGCGTCGGGATTGGTGTCGTCGCAGTCATGGCGAGCCTGGTCCTGAAACCGCGGCCTGCGGCGTCTCCCGCCAACCATCCCGTCGCGTCGGGGTCAACGTAAACGGCGGTCCATACATGCCCGGACCGACTCGGCATCTCGAGGCGCTGCCCACGTCGAAAATCGGTGTGCATGGCTACAATTCGCCCCCCGTGTGCTCGTCGCGGCGGCACTCATGACGTTGACGCGCCTGCCACGCTCGCCCAGCAGGTCGGTCAGCGATCCGACGACTGCGCGTCGGCGCTGCGGCGTTGTCCCAGCAGCACGCAGAACAAGGCGAGGCCTGCCAGCAGCGGGTGAACGACGCGGTCGCGCATGTCGACCGGGACCACGCCCACCAGGTCGGTGCCGTGAAATGCCTCAAGCCCGGTCGCCACGGCATAAATCACTCCGACCGTACCCGCTGCCGCGGGCGCGGCTCGCGGGTATGCGATACCGACGGCGAGCACAACCACCATCGCCAGCAGCTCGGTGGCCTGTACAGGGTCATGGAGGTGCCAAAAGCAGGCAGAATTCGAAACCAAGGGCGACGAGTGCCACCAAGCGGTCGATCCAGACCGCCTACCTACACGTAGCGCGAGGAACGCCAACAAACAACGAGGTGAGGAAATGAAGCACACCATCAAATTGACACTGGCAACGCTTGGCGCTGCGACGGCGTTATTGTCGACCAACACAACGGCACGCGCCGACTACGACTTCAGCAAGGTGGCAGACCCCAAAATCCCCGACCCGATTATGTTCTGGTGCATGGGCGGCGGCTCCGGCAACCTTCTATTAGGCCAGCCCGGATACTGCGACGGTGAACGCTACCCGGACGGCAGCTATTGGCACGTCATTAATGCACCCGTCGTGAGGATGCGTATGGATTGCGTGATCGACAACGGCAGCCCGCTCCCACCGCTCGCCCCACCCGGCGGCTGCGGGGGCGCGGTTACGTAACCGCCGCCTCCGTGACAAGTGGTGATCCCGCCGATCAACGGGTAGATGCGGTGCCTCGACGTCGTCGTGAGCGGTGCGCCGCCACCACGTCGGCGTTTGCCAGCGTTTGTGCCTCAGCGGCCAGCGTCGATGCCCTGTTGGCATGGGCAATTGCTTCGGTGTCGTTTGTTGTTTCCTTGCCGTGCGCCGCTGCCAAATGCCGTTTCGCCTCTTCGAACCGGGTCTGGGCCTCGGCGCCGACGCTCTCGCGATGCCTGGCGACGTAGTCGGAGATCTGGTGCAATCTGGCGTCCGCGGTGGACAATGCCTGTCCCAACGAATGATCGAGCCCTTCGATGTTCACCTGCCCATCGCTGGGGCCGACCCGCCGCGCGGCGCGGCGGCGGCGCGCACGATAGAGCACGAGAACCACCACGACTACAACCACGCCGACGATGACGCCGATCGCGATCAGCAGCCAGATCCGCTTTGACGAGCTTGGCGATTTGTTCAACCCGTCAGCCGCGGCGACCGCGGCACCGCTCCAGTCTTTGGCGCCCACCGTTGGTTCAATTTTGTTGCTCCGCAGACTGTTCAACTCGGCGGCTGTGAGACCCTGCAGATTCGGCGGCACGGTGAACGAGTACAGCTTGGTGTTCGTTGCCACAGCCAGCAGCGCGTCGTAGTCGCCCATCTGGCTGGCGCTGCGGGTTCGGTCGGCCCAGTTGTCGGGTTTGAACCTGGAGAAGTTGTCGACGTAGACCACCCACAGTTGAATGTGCTGATCGCGGTAAAGCCGGTCGATTGCCGAGCTGACCGCCGCCCGACCGGAATCCGTCAACACCCCGGTGCTGTCAGTGATGTGATCCGTTAGCTTGGACGGCGGTTGCGCGCCGACGGGGGTTGCCAGCAGCAACCCCGCTATGAGAATCGTCGGGACTACGCCGAAGAGGCGAACAACGCGCATACGGGTAATTTAGCCCGCTGCCGGCCGCGACCGGGCGGTTGCGTAAGCCACAACGCGAGGCAGGACGACCCCGCGCCCTCACCTGCGGTAGGCGATTAGCGCTCAATGTTCTGGACCGGCTAATTTCCTGGGGTGATGTTCTCAGCTGCTGGTGCAGTCGCGCGGTGGATCGCCCCCTTGCTCACGGTTGCGGCCGTTGGCCTTCTAACCAACCCGGTGCACATCGGTCCCGCCCCCACGGTGCGCTTGGCCGATGACGCCAATCCGTTGGCCGGCATGCCCTTCTACGTCAATCCCAACTCGGCAGCTATGCGTGCCGCGCAGCATGCCGATCCGCCGAGTCCCGAGTTGACCGCCATCGCCAACACGCCGCAGGCGTACTGGATCGTCCCGGGCCCTTCCGCAGCGACGGTCGCGAAGTACACCGGTGACTCGGCGGCTGCTGGCGCCATCCCGGTTCTGGCGATCTATGGAATCCCGCACCGCGACTGTGGCAGCTTCGCTGCGGGTGGCATGGCGACGGCCGACGACTACCGCGCGTGGATCGACGGCATCGCATCCGGCGTGGGCGCTTCGCGGACGGCGATCATCCTCGAACCCGACGCCCTCGCCATGGCCGACTGCCTGTCGGCCGACCAGCGCCAAGAACGCTACGACTTGATTCGCTATGCCGTCGACACGCTGACGCGCAGTCCGGCCACGGCCGTGTACGTCGACGGTGGTCACTTGCGCTGGCATAGTGCCGAGGACATGGCCGCCAGGCTCAACAAGGTCGACGTGGCCCGTGCACGGGGTTTTAGCCTCAACACCGCGAACTTCTTCACCACCGGGGACGAAATCAGTTACGGGGAGGCGATTTCGGGACTCACGAACGGTTCGCACTACGTGATCGACACGTCGCGCAACGGCACCGGACCGGCGCCCGACTCCGGCCTCAACTGGTGCAACCCCCGCGGCCGCGGACTGGGCACTCCGCCTACCGCGGCCACCGCGGGCGCGCATGCCGACGCCTACTTGTGGATCAAACGTCCCGGTGAATCCGACGGCACATGCGACAACGGCGGTCCGCCGGCGGGCACCTTCGTGAATCAGTACGCCATCGATCTGGCCCACGCGGCGGGCTAGTAGGAGGGCCTCGCGCCTAACTCAGCCACGCTCGACTCAATCATCGAAGGAGTCTCAAGGATCAACCGAAACCACCGTCAAGCATCGAGGTCGTACAGCCTCTAACGTGGGGCGGCGGGGGCTCGAACCCGCGACCAAACGACTCGCACACGGCGATCCTCATGGATTTTCAATAACGCCGATATCTTCTTGTGCGACAATCGATTTCAGGATTGGACGCTACTAGCTGGAACCGACCAACGTAGACAAGCGCATCCGTTAGATGCCCTTGTCTACGTTGGTCGGGACCTCAAGGGTGCCGGACCATCCACTCATTGCGCCCTTGTTGCAGCCCCCTAGAACTCCGTCCATCTGCACTTCGACCGTGTGACTATTCCCCGGACCCTGCGGAACCCTGAAGAACTGCGCAGGCTGTCGTGGCTGTACTCGGGAATGGCCCTCGTCGGCCCCGTCGACGAATATGTGTGCCTCGCCCGGAGCGCACGCGTAGGCGTCACCGTGAACCTGACGTAGTACGGGGTCGTGCTATCGCCCACGGTGATACCTTGCCTCGGTGTAAGTCTGGCTGTACGGCTGCGGGCAATCCACCGCGAGGTGTTTGGTGTAAGTTGTCGCCGAAGCCGGACTAGCCAATGCAGTGCGGTAAGTGCGACCAACGTCGTTGTTGCTGTCGTAGCTTTCAATATGCTCGCTGGATGGCTCATGTCCAAAGTCCTTCCGATGCGGGTCGTGTACGCAGGCAACTCCGACCAGACGGACGTTGTTGCGCGCAATAACGGACAACGTCGGGCTCCGAGACTATTGAGCTGGCCACCCTCGGCGCATCAGGGGTTTTCCTACAGTTTCGGACGCGATCGATCCAATCTCGCGCCTTGTGCAATGCGCCGACCGCTTTTGGAGGTGGTCAGTGAGTAGCGGATATCCGTATGGGTAAGGGCTGGAGACGCTGCCCGAATCGCCTACCAGGCTACAGATGAAGTGCCGTTGAGCTGCTATTTGAGTCGTGGGGCGGGCTCTCTCGTGGCTGGGCGGCTTGCCGGTAGCCCGACAGCCGCCAAGGCGGGTCGGAGCAGCTTCTTGTAGAACGCGCCGGGGTCGACAGGCTCCAAGAAGTCCAGCGGCGCAACCGCCCGAAACCCCCGCCGGCGCGCGCCGCGTTCCATGCTTCCGCACGGGGATGGGCAGGTGCAGACTTGTGGCATGGAGGTATGTGAGCTCACCGCCGTCGCGCTGACCGTAGCGCTCCTGCGCCCGTCGTGGTCGCTGCGGCGGGCCCACGCGTCGACGTCAACGCGGCTGGCGTGATGGTGCCCGCCGGCGGGCCGGAGCCCCAGCCGCATCGCCAGCTGAACGGCATCTCGGACGTACGCGCGTTCTTTCACACCAACGCCGTGCCGCTGTACTTCATCTCGCCGACCCCGTTCAACCTGCTAGGCATCGACCGCTGGGTACGAAACTTCTTTTACCTGACCTACTTTGAGTCTTTCGAGGGCACACACTCGCGCGTGTTTGTGCCCCGGCGGCGCGACCGCATTGATTTCGGGTCCATGGGGGATGTGTGCAACCACCTCCTGCGTGATCCCGAGACACTCGAGTTCATCGCGGGCCGAGGGCCCGGCGGCAAGGCCTGCTTCGTCATGATGGACGAGGAGACGCAGGCCCTCGCGCGCCAGGCTGGGCTGGAGGTCATGCACCCTCCGGTCGAGTTGCGCCATCGGCTGGGCTCCAAGATCGTCATGACACGCCTGGCCGACGAGGCGGGTGTGCCGAGCGTGCCGCACGCGATCGGGCGGGTCGGCTCCTACGACGAGTTGCAATCGCTGGCGCAGAGCGCCGGACTGGGAGATGACCTCGTCGTCGTGGCGGCTTATGGCGACGCCGGCAGCGCGGTGTTCTTCGTGCGCGGCCAGCGCGACTGGGACGATCACGCTGGTGACCTGGCCGGCCAGGATGTCAAAGCGATGAAGCGCATCCGCAATGTCGAGGTGTGCCTCGAGGGCACGGTCACCCGCCACGGCACCGTGATCGGCCCGGCGATGACGAGTCTCGTCGGTTATCCGGAGCTGACGCCGCGCAAGGGCGGCTGGTGCGGCAATGACATCTGGCGCGAGGTGCTGCCGCCCGCGCAGACCCGCGTCGCCCGCGAGATCGTGCGAAAGCTGGGCGGCATCCTGAGCCGCGAGGGGTACCGCGGCTACTTCGAGGTGGACCTCTTGCATGACCTGGACTCCGACGAGCTCTATCTCGGCGAGGTGAACCCCCGCCTGAGCGGCGCCAGCCCGATGACGAACTTGACCACCGAGGCCTACGCCGACATGCCGCTGTTCCTCTTCCACCTGCTCGAGTACATGGACGTGGACTACGAACTCGACATCGACGAGATCAATTCGCGCTGGGAGCGGGGCTATGGCGAGGACGAGGTCTGGGGTCAGCTGATAATCAGTGAGACCTCACAAGATGTCGAGATATTCACCGCGACGCCACGCACCGGTGTGTGGCGCATCGACGACGACGGTCGGGTTTCGTTTGCGCGGCCTGCCAACGACTGGGCCACACTGCTCGACGGGTCCGAGGCCTTTTACATGCGGGTCGCGGCGCCCGGCGACTTACGCTGCGAGGGCGCGCAACTCGGCGTGCTCGTCACCCGCGGGCACCTGCAGACCGACGACTACCAACTCACCGAGCGCTGCCGTCGCTGGGTCAAAGGCATCAAGGCGAAGTTCGCCTCGACACCACTGGCGCCGGCCACGCCGATCGTCTCGCGGCTCGTCGCTCGAGCGTGAGTAGCCGCGGCGAACCTGGCCGCGTCCCGGCCGGCATCTCACTGGAAAACTGGCTGTCGGAGCCATATTCGCGTTGGTCATTCCAGCACGTCGAAGACTTCGTGCCGACCGCGGTGATCTCGCGCGGGACCGGACCGACCGCCGCGTTGCCCGCAGCCAGCGCTCCGATCGCCGAGATCCCGGTGACCGGCACTGACGGCGCGGCCACCACTGTTGGCGCGGTGATGGCGACCACCGCGACGGACGGGTGGGCTGTCGCGCACCGCGGTTCGATGGTGGCCGAGGAGTACGTCGACGACTTGGGGCCCCGGACGCGGCACCTGCTGTTCTCGGTGAGCAAGTCGCTTGTGGCTGCGGTGGTTGGCGCGCTGCACGGGGCCGGTGCGATCGACCTCGGCGCGCCGGTCACGACTTTCGTTCCCGCCCTGGTGAACTGCGGCTACGCCGGTGCGACGGTGCGCCAGTTGCTGGACATGAGGTCGGGCATCGCCTTCTCAGACAATTACCTCCACCCGACCGCGGAGATACACGTCCTCGACCAGGCGATCGGGTGGGCGCCCAGGAGCAGTCCGAACGTCCCCTCCACGTTGCGTGACTTCTTGCTGACCTTGCAACAGAAATCGCCTCACGGCGGCCCGTTCGAATATCGCTCGTGCGAAACCGACGTACTCGGCTGGATCTGCGAGGTCGCAGGCGGCCAGCGGATGGCCGAGCTGATGTCGGAATTGCTGTGGAGCCGCATCGGTGCCCAATGCGACGCAACCATCGGCGTGGACGCGGTCGGCAGTGGATTCTTCGATGGCGGCATCAGCGCCTGCCTTACCGACATGATCCGTTTCGGGTCGCTCTTCGTGCGCGACGGTGTCTCGTTGACCGGTCGGCAAGTGGTGCCGGCGGCGTGGATTGTCGACACTCTCGACGGCGGTCCCGACTCGCGTCAGGCGTTCGCCGCCAGCCCCGACGACAATCAGATGCCCGGCGGCATGTACCGCAACCAAGTGTGGTTTCCCTGCCCGGGCAACAACGTCGTCTTGTGCCAGGGCATGTGCGGCCAGCTGATCTACATCAACCGCGCCGCGCAGGTGGTCGCCGCCAAGTTGTCCACCCAGCCGGACTCTGCGGGCCCGCAGACGCTGTTAGACACGCTGCGCGCATTCGACGCGGTAGCACACGAACTGGCCGGCCACTAGTTAGACCGAGTTCCGATTGACCGTCGTCCGCGGCGCCGATCCTGGTAGTAGCGCAGTGGCTGATAACCAAATCAGTGCGCGCTGCTGCGCGGAATCCTCCCGGCGTAGCCGTCCCAGCCGTTCGTCACCTCGGCGATCTGCCCGTTGCCAATCTCGTGAATGATTGCGTCGGGTCAGCAGCGATGCACGCGTCGGCGAACACATCGCGGTGGTGTGAAATCGGTTGTAGCTAACGCCTTCGGCGCAGATCCGATCCATCGTCGCCGTGCGCACCTCGCCGCCGAGGTGGTCGGCAGTCCTGGGCCGGCGTCGTCGATCAGCACGATCACGATATTCGGCGAATCGTCGTGCAACCGAGATGGAGTGACACGCTGGGCGTACGTGGACTCCTGCAGCATGCGGCCAGCGATGCTGGCTGACGGCGTGGACGGACACGGCAGCGTCGCCCGCCCGGCAGCTTCGGGGCCACCACCCCACCCGTTGATTCCAGGCCAAGGTTTGTGGTGCCATCCGACATGGCTGCTCCCCTTGCTCGAAGCTGCAAGGCAGTCGCCGACGCGGCCAACCCTGACTCACGACGCCCCAAATCTACTCCCCACGACCCCGTCGGGCAGCGCGTCCGAACCGCGCTCTCCAGCCTTACGTCTTGCCGCTCGGCGGCCGCCACCTCGGCGTTGAAGACCACCCCGTTTGGTGCGTCGGCGTCTCGCCGGGCGAGCGATTTCAGCACGAAGCCGGGTGCGCTGACTGCCTCGATGGGCTTGGACCGGATCACCGGTTCGGCATTGCGTTGGCACACCACTTCGAGGATGTAGTCCACGGGCGGCACTTCGCGTCCGGTCTCGAGGTGGAGCCGATCCATCCGCGCCGCCAACGGGCAATGGTCGACAGCGGCTGCTATTGGGTGCTCTGCGGACTGTGTGCGGACTGGAAGCAAATCCCAGGAGCTGCCTGCCGGCAACGCTTGCCCCGGCATGCATCACTTCACAGATGACTTATGATTGCGAGCCCCCAGTCGGCATGCCTGACCGGTCTCATGGGTCACTGATCGGCAAATCCCTTTCGCACGTTAGTGGATAGTCTCCGGCTCGGGTCAGCGGTCGCGTTTCTGCGGAGTTCGGCACGCCTGACGGCACCGGTGGCTTGGGCGTGCCACCACCGCGTTCGAAGCGATGGGCAAGGACCGATCGGGATATTCCGGGTCGACGCGGGTCATCTCGGTCCAGGCTGCCCGGCCACAGACTCGCGTTGATTCATGTGGGCTGAACCCTGTTGGCAGCATTACGAACCCGCCGTATTCAACCGTATTCGGCTGCGGCGGGTCGCGTTATGAATAGTGTTACCGCGGGTTACCGTGTTGCCAATGCCTAATTGGTGTGGGTGCTCAACGTCACCGTCTGTTTCGCGCCGTAATGTCCTCAAATACGTTGCGGCCGCACCAATTATGCTGGGTTTGGGCACCGCCGCATCAGGGCTGGCCCAACCCCCGAGCGCGAGGGCGGATCCGGTCTTGGTTGCGGCGGTCGAAACGCCCGGGCAGGCGCCCAATATCATCAGTCGCGCCCAGTGGGGCGCCGACGAGTCGATTCGCAGCCGAGCACCGACGTACGACAACGGAATCAAGGCCGGCATCGTGCACCATACCGCCGGCGTAAATGATTACGCGCAGCAGGATTCGGCGGCAATTGTGCGGTCGATCTACGACTACCACACCCGCACCCTGGGCTGGTCGGACATCGCCTATAACGCCCTGGTCGACAAGTACGGTCAGGTATTCGAGGGACGATTCGGCGGGATGACCAGATCGGTTCAGGGCACCCACACTGGCGGGTTCAACCGCAATACGTGGGCGGTGTGCATGATCGGCGAGTTCGACACGGTGGGCCCCACGCCAGTTCAGGTGCACACCGTCGGGCGCCTGCTCGGGTGGCGGCTGTCCATGGATGGCATCGACCCGAAGGGCACCGTCGCGTTGACATCGGACGGGGGCCCCTACACCCGTTTCCCCCGAGGCGCCGCCGCGAGCCTGTCGTGCATTTTTGCCCACCGCGACGTCAGCGATACTGATTGCCCCGGCAACCTCGGATATGCCTTGATGAACCAGATTCGCGACATTGCCGCGCGATTCAACAATCGCCCCAGCGCCCAGGATCTGGCGCAGTCGCTACAAGGTAGTGCTATCTATGACCGGTGGCAGGCGATGGGCGGCATCGATAGCGCACTGGGCGCACCGACGTCGCCGGAATCGCAAGGGGCGGGAGCCACGCGCTACGTCATCTTCGACAAAGGGGCGATGTACTGGTCACTGGCCAGCGCGGCCCAGCCCGTCACCGGCGCCATCTACGCCGCGTGGGGCACCCTCGGCTACGAACACAGCGCGCTGGGGCTGCCGACCAGCGCCGAAATCCAGGAACCCGAGTGGGTTGTCCAGAATTTTCAACACGGCACTTTGAACGTTGATCGGCGCAGCCGGGCAGTCATTAGCGTGATCGACGGTGTCGCTGGACTGGTGCCGGCGCCGTCAGCAGACGGGCCGCCCGTGCAGCTTGAGCGGTTTTCGCCGGCGCGCAACCGCGTTTGACCGGGCGCGCAGTCTCGAGAAAATCACCTCAGAGTATGCGGGCTGTTTCCACAGCGCGCCGCTAGACCGAAATGATCAAGCCGAGCGAAACACTGGGCTGCAGCGGCCCGCGCTGGCACGCTAGCGGTTCGTGCGGGTGTGGCTGAGTGGCTAGGCAGCGGCCTGCAAAGCCGTATACACGGGTTCAAATCCCGTCACTCGCTCGGCGAAAGCCGCGCCACTCGACGACGGCGGAGGGCCGCACGTGCAGTTAGGGGCGGGCGTGGGGAGTCACGAGGAACTTCTCTCCGGTCGCTCGTTTGACGTATTCGTTGAACGCATCGGGATCGAGCATGCCGACGAGTGAAACCTCCCGGGTGTAGCTACTGGCGAACGTCGTGGTGAGCTCCGCGGCCACCCGCGCCCGCAGCCGGCCGAACGTCTCGGCCCCTGCGCCCTGAAGAAATGGGGTGAGCAGCCATCCCCCGACGCCCCAAGCCATCCCGAAGTTCCTGGTGAGTACCGTCGGACCGGTGTCGAGTGCGCCGTAGATGTACACCTGCTTGTGGATGTTCGATCCGTAGCGCGAGTACTGCGCCGCGGTCGCGTTGGCCGCTTCCTCCATACCGTTGAGGATCTGGCTTGCCAGCGTTCCACCACCCGTGGCATCAAAGGCGAGCGTCGCGGTGGTCGATTTGAGAGCCTCGACGAGATCTGTCGCGAAAGACGGCGATGCCGAGTTGAGGACATAGGTTGCGCCGAGCGACCTGAGCAACTCCTCTTGCTCGGGTTTGCGAACGATATTGACCAGCGGTATCCCGTCTTTCTGGCAGAGCTTGACCAGCATCTGGCCGAGGTTCGACGCCGCGGCGGTGTGCAGCAGGCCGGAATGTCCTTCGCGGCGCATGGTTTCGGTCATACCGAGTGCCGTCATCGGATTGACGAACGACGATGCCCCATCCCGCGCTGTGGCCCCGTCGGGCAGGACCAGGCATGCCGACGCGTCGACCGCTCGGTATTGCGAGTACATCGCACCGCCCGCAATCGCCACCGTTTTTCCCACGAGGGCCTGGGCTGCTGCGGATGACCCCGCGGCCACCACGGTGCCTGCGCCCTCGTTACCCACCGGAAGCGATTTATCGAGTCGCGCCGAAAGCGGCCCTAGGGCGGCCTCGCCGACCGAGGCGGTGACGATGGGACGCTCGGGCGTGCCCGCGACCGTCGCGGTAGCCATGTCCGCGCTTGCGATGAGAAGGCCTAAGTCTGACGGGTTGATCGGCGAGGCTTCCACACGCACCAGAACCTCATTGGCACGGGGGGCTGGAACCGCAACTTCGTGCAGCGAGAGTTCGAGCGTGCCACCAGATGTCACCAGCGAACGCAGCTCTAAGGCAGTATCAGGCAAATCTCCGGTCATGGGTGGTGCCTCGTTCCTGTAACGGACGGATGCTCAGACCATATGAACTCACAACGCCGTCAGAAATCTTCCCTGGTCGGTTGCGCGAGCCGGCACCCGGCCGTCTCCTTTTTGGTCCAGCGCGCGACGCGGTTGTGCCGAACGAACTACCAACGGGTACGCGGTTTATTTCGAAGCCGTGCTGCCTGGGTGGCTATCAGCCCTGGCGGGATCGACCATCTAACTTGCTTGATCTGATTTTGGACCTCGATGGCGAGGTCGAACTGCCAGCGCATCACCTATGGGACCGGCTGGTGCCCATCAAAGTGAGAATCGTCGATCGGCCAACATAGACTCGCGCATTTCTGAATCGGTCTGGGCCGAGTCTTGCTCAGGCTTGGGCTCCATTGCCAACTTGTTTCGACAGCGTTGGCGGCGCGGTCGCCGTCACGCTCACCGACGCTGCAGTGCAGGGTCCGGTGTGCGATGTCGCAGGTTTCGACAAGCACTTCGTTGTCACCAAGACCGAGCGGATTGCGGATCAGCGGCACGCCGAATCGCTCGGTTTTGCCGTAGGCTTGCAGCCGCTCGGAGATACCGGCCAACACGGCCTCGTCATCGGGACTCACCGATGAGGTGGAGCCGAACTCGGCTGGATCGGCGAACTCCATGACGATGACGCCGACACCAGAGCTGACGTCGGGGTCGAAACGCATCGAGGTCGCGTTCAAACCTTGCCCGGTTCGCTCGACAGGCGTGGTTTGGGTTCCGCGCGGCGCAGGGATGACGCTTTCCGCAAAGACCTCTCCAGCGGCCGGTTCAAAGTGCTTGTGAAGCAGCCAGATCGCGAATCGCTGCCAGGTATCGGTCGACACGAGATACTGGCCCAACTGCTCAAGACAGGCGCGGTCAGCCTCGTCCAACACAGCGACGTCGGTGGTATCCATGTCGCCTAACGTCGCATAGTCCTCAACGTTGTGATCCCGCATTGCGAGCACCGGTTTACTCCTTCCTGCAGAGGTGCGCAGACAGCTCGCGCCGGTCGCACGCGAGCACCGGTCGATGGCGCGAGCATCGCGATGGTCACCGCCCCCGCGAAATCACCTGCATCCAAGGATTTATCAACACCGAGCGGGTCGGTTGGCTTGATTTCACGCCGTTCGGTACACCCTCTCGATGGTTGTTGTCATCACATATATGTTTGCCGTTGGGTGTTAGCCGCAGCCTCTGTGATGGTTATGGATCTGATGTGAGGTCACGCGGCGCGGACTCTCTTTGAACCATCCCGCCCGCGCGGGAGTAAGCATAGGGATGACCACGCCGTTGGTCGTGAGCCGGCGGCTGACCCAAGCATCGCCGTTGCGGTCGCATCGGAGTTCGAGGACTGTTTTGGACGCGGGCATCGGCGCTCTGCGAGTACGGATTATGAGTCCCTGGCCAGCTCTCGGCGACCAGCGGAAGCGGTTAGCGGTGACGGCTCAAATCGCCTGTAGCGCAGCACAATTGGCTGTTACAGGTACGGTGCCACTACCACCGCGGTACGGCTACAAACCGCCCTCTGACGCCGGGGGGCGAGATGCGGCAGGGCGGTGTTAGCTGGCTGAGGCGCGCCCGCCGACACGTCGACAATGCACGAGGTGATGTGGACTTCGACGCTCAGGTCCGACCATGCGGCCGATCAACCAGCACCCGCTGTCCGTCTCGCCACTGAACGACGCGTATCTGATGGCCGGTTTGCACGCCGGTGACGGGGTCGACACGAAACCGACCGAAGAGGGTCGTGGTATCGAGTCGTTGTGACGCGGCCAGCACCTGCACGGATTCAACAGTGCCGGCTTCCTTCACGCAGCGCTGCCAAACGACACCCGCGGCGAATGCCGCAGCAGCCGGATAGGGCGGCTCAGCACCGTTCGCGTCCCGGTAACACTGGCTGAACCACTCGCTGTTCGGCCCGTCCGCGGGGTGATCTGTCCCGTCGTCGAACCACTGGCACGGTCCGTAGAGCCGCTCAACGAGATCACCGATGGCATGCCGGAGCTCATCGACACCCGCGGCGACCAATCCAACTGCTCGCCAACGGCGTTCGCTGCCCCATTGCGCGATGGCGACGTCATCGTCGAAGGAACCGGCCGATAACAGCACATCGCCCGCCGGGACTTGGGCCAGCACGTCTCTCGCCCGGCCTGGCCGAAAAGTGACCGACCGCCGCCGCAGACCAAGTTGCCGCGCCGCCTTCGCCGCCCCTTCTGCCACCTCGCGGCCGAACCCCGTGTCGACATGCATTATTACCACCTCCGACCCCTCACCAAGACCTTCGGCCACAACCGTTTCGAGCACAGCGGCCAGATAGCGGTTGGCGGGAGACTCAATGTTGACGACACGCGGATACGCCGGCCGCGCCAGCCGGGCGGCTGCGCCACCGTGGTTCCAGACGACGCCCTTGCTGGCGGCCACGGCCGCGAGCGCGGGCCCCGAACCGTAGGGCCCGAACACCACGTCGGGCCCGCAAACCTCGGCGGCCCGCATCGCGGACGCCGCCGAGGGGTAAGCGTCGATGACCTCCAGACTTACTCCGGAACGGTGGGCCCAGAGAGCAAGGGCGCTGGCCCCTGCTTTCCCGAATCTGGCCAGCGGCCCCGACAGCGGGGTAACCAGGACGGCGCGAGCTGCCACGCCCACAACATAAGCGAGTCGAACAACCACCCGACTGCCGGGGAGTACGGATGAGCCCCGGGGCCATTGCCGATTCCGGTGCGCCGCCGATTTCGCTGCCGCCGAGGCTCCTTTTCCCACTCCCCCGCCAATACCGACTCGCCTGTAACACAGTTGAATTGACCGTTGCCGCTGCGGTCGCCTCGAATACGGCTACAAATCGCCCCCGGTCGCCGGTAGCGCCGGGGTGAGCCGGGCTAGGACGCGGATAGAAGACACCGCCGAGGATAAGCGCGCCGGAACAGGATGTGCGCGCGCAAGCGGCTGTCCGCTACATCATCCGACGTGCGTTCCCTGTGCCTCTCGACCTGGTAGGCCTAACCGGCCCGGCGAGATTGCGCCTGCGGGTCCGGTTCGGTGTCATCGACGACAATGCCAACGTTGAGCGTTGGCCTGCTCGGGCCGGTGTGGACCTTGGAGCGGAGGTATCGAGTGACCCATCCGTCGGGTATTCCGGTGTTTGAACGGTTTTTTCGCTCGGTCGCAAGCATCAAGATGGACAAAAACGACGTCCGTCGCTTCCGGGAGTTCGTCGACGAGCAGATCGATGACATTGCTATCGCGGGGCGCGACGCGGCCAAGTGGAACGGGCGTGACGTGATTGTGGCTCAGGACCTTCCGATCACCAAGGGCGTCCAGGAGCGAATGCGCGAATTCGACAAGTTCGAGGAGGCCGAGGAGATCCGTGAGCTGCTGCGCCAGGTGCTGCGACGTCCACCGGCGGACGTGACTTTTAGCGAGGACACCGAAGGGGTGTTGCTGGAGCTCTTCGGCGGGTTGAGCATCGCGCTGGCCCGTTCGTTTCGCGTGGTGGACCCAACGGTGTCCAACCCGTCGACTGAGCATTGGAATCGGGTGTTCACGCTATTTCGGCTGGTGTTCTGATGTCCGGCGGTCCCTCACTTCTCGTGACTGACCCGGGCGAGTGAAGTCGCGGGGCTCAAATCGTCTCCACAGTGCGAGGCGTTCGGCCGCACCGTTGAGGCATTCTTTGACGACAACCGCTGATCAACGGAGAGGGGAAATGACATGACTTTGCCACTGCAGCGTTCCGCTGGCCAGGCGGAGAGGTGGAGCCCGTTGCGCGAGTTCGAGAATCTCTACACCGAGATGGATCGGCTTGCGCAGTCGGTGTTCGGTGGACTCACGGATGACGGGGCCTGGTTGCCCGCGGCCGATATCGTCGAGACCGATAGCGCCTATATCGTCGAGGTCGAGCTCCCGGGGGTGCGGCGCGAAGACGTCGATGTCGCGCTGAACGGAAACGAGTTGGTGGTGACCGGCGAGGTGAAGGAGCGCAAGCGCGAGGGCTTGTTCCGCCGCCGCACACGCAGGGTCGGTAAGTTCGAGTTTCGTGTCACGTTGCCGGGCAACCTGCGGGACGGCGACATCGAGGCATCGTTGGCGCATGGCGTCCTGAAGGTTCAGGTGCCGAAGGCGGAAAGCACCAAGTCAAGCAAGATCACAGTGAGTGAGTCAGGCGACGGCTCCCCCTAGACGCCCGTTGCGCCGCGCTGCCGGTCAGCCACCGGGATTGAGGAATCGCCACGCCCGTGTCGCGGCGTGGAGATTGAACCGGGTATCGACCTTGCGGAGGTCGTGGCCGGTAAGTTCAGCGATGCGCGCCAGGCGGTAGCGCAGCGTGCTGCGATGAATGTGTAGTGCGGCCGCGGATTCGTCATAGCTTCCGCCGCATTCCAGATAATCGCTGAGGGTCAGGACCAGTTCGGAGTTCCTGCCCTCGTCGTAGTCCAGGAGTGTGCCCAGCCATTCGCGCACGAACGCTTCGACCGTGCCGCCGCCGTGGGCGGCGTCGATGAGGCGATAGAAACCAAGTTCGTCGAACGCCGCTGCGCCTTCCGGATTGGCCGAGCGCAGCTGGATGTTCAGCGCGCGACGCGCCTCGATGAAGGACCGCGGCAAGTCATCGGGCACTTCGCAACGGGTGCCGATGCCGATCGCGCTGGTCGTGCGGTCGAGGCCTGCACTGATTGCACGGTGCAACGCCCGCGGGTCCGGGCGTCCGTCGGTGAGCAGAACAACCAGGCCCCCGTGGCGTCCTTGCAGGTAGTTCAGACGCAACGCGGTCGCAGCGCGCCCGGCGGCGGTTGCCAGCGCGCTGTCTGTGCGACCGGCGGTTTGCACCACCACCACATAATGCGGGCGCCGCAGATCATGGCCCAGCGCATCGGCACGAGCGTAGGCCCCGACCCGGTCGGTGCCCGCCAACAGATCGTCGACCAACTCGCGGCGCAGATTGAGCTCCATCTCGGCGAGATTTCGCTCGTGGGAAAGCTCCAACGCTAACACCGTGGTGCCGTAGCGCAGGGCGAACAGGCTGTCCTCGGTCACCGTATTGTCCGGGTCCTGCAAGGCCAAGACCCCGAGGATCTCGGCCCGGGGCTGCACGAGCATGAGCACCCGGCCCCCGATCCGCGCTGGACCGTTCTGTGCCGCCAGCTCGTGCAGCAATAGCTCGCGCTCGTTCGTTGTCTGTTTGGGGTAGGGGTGGAGTTGACCAGGTCCGGCCCAGCAGCGCAGGTTGCCGAACCTGTCCTCGAGTCCCACCGGCAATGCCGTCAGGTCGTACAGCGCATCCACGATGCCCTGCTCGCCCATCCCCCCCGCCACCGCCGCGCTCAGAACCTCGTGCATGTTCGTTTGCCGTTGCAACCGCAAAACCGTGGTGGCGAGCTCGCGATTCGTTTCCTGTAGATCGGTGTTCGCCTTTGCCAGCTGCCCGGCGTAACCGATGTCGCGCTCGTGCATTGCGACGTACGCCAAGGCGGCGCCGGCTTGCTGGGCAAGGATTGTCAGCAACAGGAACTGATTTTCCGGCGGTGCACTGATGGCACTAAGCACCAGGCAACCCTTAACGATGCTTCGGTGACTCAGCGGAAGCGCCCACCCCCACCGTCCGCCTTGTACGTCGACCTGCCCATCGCAGCCGGACTCGCGAAGGTGCCGTTCGATTTCGGGATGTTCGGGTTGGGAGGGTGGAAAGCGAACGAATCCACCGTCCACGAACCGGTAACTGGCCTCCACCTGACAGGGCGTTATGTTGCCAACGGCGGCCGTCGCATCCTGGAAGATTTCGCCGATGTCGCAATCACTAATCGCGACGCGCGAAAGAACGGCCAAACTCCCTGGTGAAACCTGTCCGGCTTGCATGGTGCGTCCTCGTGGCTATCCGATTCGCCCTTCATGTTGAAGTGGCCGTGCTGACCTACTCCCCCTCGGGCCACGTCGGAGTGTCTGCTGATGCGCTACTAGCGATGCATACCCACCGTTGGAGATCCGAACCGGTTCGCGGTCCAGCAGTATCCGCCCCGTGCGTGGTACCGACCCCTGTTCCAATCGTGGTACTGCCAGGACGAATCGGAGCCGAGATTTTCGGCTGTCCGGGCGCACGCGATAGTCGCTGCTGATTGCCAGACTCCTTGTTTGGGAGCGAATTACGACGCGCGTTTTGGCGCGTGCGCCACGGCGAGCGGTTGTGGGCGCTTCCGGAAACACCTTCGCAACCTAGGAGAAGTCATGGCTGTGATGTGTGCGGCGGGCAGGCGTAGGAGGAGTGGTGGCTGAGCATTCGACAGTGGCGACTTCGGCGGTTCGGCCCAACGAGCCCGCTCGCCAGGTGATCGCCACCTTCAACAACTACGCGGACGCCGAACGCGCGGTCGATTACCTGTCCGATCAGCGATTCGAGGTGAACCGGGTGGCCATCGTGGGCCGCGATCTGGAGTATGTGGAACATGTCCTGGGCCGGCTGAATTACGGCGGGGCGGCGCTGCGCGGTGCCGGCTCGGGCGCCCTGGTCGGCGCACTGATCGGCTGGATCTTCGGGCTGTTCAACTGGATCGCACCATTGATCTCCGCCGTGCTGCTGGCCTGCTACGGCCTGATCTTCGGTGCCATCGTCGGCGCTCTGGTTGGCCTGCTGCTCCACGCGCTGCAGGGCGGTCGCCGCGATTTCCACTCCGTCAGCGGACTGCTGCCCAAGTACTACGACGTCGTCGCCGACGTCGAGGTAGCCGATCGTGCCCTGCAAATCCTCTCCAGCGACAACCGAAGGGAATAGACGATGGCAACAGCGGTAGGCATCGATCTGGGGACAACCAACTCGGTGATCGCCGCCTGGCAGGGCGGGGAACCGATCGTGATCCCCAACGCCGAAGGGGCGCGTACCACGCCTTCGGTGGTGGCGTTCACCGAAAGCGGCGAGCGCCTCGTCGGGCAACTGGCCAGGCGTCAGTCGATCATGAACCCAAAGGGCACCATCTATTCGGCGAAGCGATTCATCGGCCGCCGCTTCGACGAGATATCGGAAGAAGCCAAGGCGGTCAGCTTCGACGTTGTCGAGGGGGAGGGTGGTGCCGCCCGGTTCGAAGTACGCGGCAAGAAGTATTCGCCTGAGGAGATCAGCGCGCTGGTACTGCGCAAACTCGTCGACGACGCCGGCAAGTTCCTCGGCGAGCGGGTCAAGGAAGCGGTGATCACCGTTCCGGCCTATTTCAACGACGCCCAACGCAACGCCACCAAGGATGCCGGCCGGATCGCCGGCCTCGACGTGCTGCGCATCATCAACGAGCCTACGGCCGCGGCACTGGCCTACGGGCTGGACAAGAAGGGGCACGAGACGGTGCTCGTCTTCGACCTCGGCGGCGGCACGTTCGACGTCAGCCTGCTCGACGTGGGTGATGGGGTAGTCGAGGTCCGCGCCACGGCCGGTGATTCGCACCTTGGTGGCGATGACTTCGACCGCCGGCTCGTCGACTACCTCGCCGATGAGTTCCAGCGTGAGAACAATATCGATTTGCGGAAAGATCCGCAGGCGCTGCAGCGGCTTTTCGAGGCGGCCGAGAAGGCCAAGGTCGAACTGTCGTCGGTGGCGCAGACCCAGGTCAATCTGCCGTTCATCACCGCAGACGCCAGCGGACCGAAGCATTTGACCACCACGATCATGCGATCGAAGTTCGAGGACCTCACCGCCGACCTGGTCGAGCGAACGATGGGCCCGGTCAAGCAGGCGATGACCGATGCCAAGGTGAGCGCGAACGACGTCGACGAGGTGATCCTGGTGGGCGGTTCCACCCGGATTCCCGCCGTCCAGGCTTTGGTGCGCCGGCTCACCGGCGGCAAGGATCCCAACATGAGCGTGAACCCCGACGAGGTCGTCGCGCTCGGCGCCGCGATCCAGGCCGGTGTGCTCAAGGGCGAGGTCTCCGACGTCTTGCTGCTCGACGTCACACCGTTGTCGCTGGGTGTGGAGACCGCCGGCGGGCTGATGACCAAGATCATCGAGCGCAACACCACCATCCCGGCACGGCGCAGCGAGGTGTTCACCACCGCGGCGGACAACCAGCCCGCAGTGGATGTCGTTGTACTGCAGGGTGAACGGGAGCTGGCCAAGGACAACCGGGTACTCGGTCGATTCAAGCTGGAGAACATCCGCCCGGCACCGAGGGGTGAGCCGCAGATCGAGGTCACCTTCGACATCGACGCCAACGGCATCCTGCATGTCACCGCACGCGATAAGAATACGGGCGCCGAGCAGGGCATCACCATCAGCGAGCAGTCCAACCTCGATAAGAGCGAGGTGGAGCGGATGCTCGCCGAGGCCGAGGCCAACCGCCGCGAGGACGAGCAACTGCGCAAGGCCGTCGAAGCGCGTAACGAACTCGACTCGGCGGCATACCAGGTGGAGCGCCGGCTCGCCGAACTGGGCGATTCGGCGGCGCCGCACGACCGGGCACGCGCCGAGATGCTGATCGCCGACGCGCGCCAGGCCGTCAAGGAAGACGCACCGATGGACCGGGTGCAGTCCCTGACATCCGAACTGCAGCAAGTGCTTTACGGACTGCAACCCATGCCGTCCGGTGGCGCCAACGGGCAACCGTCCGGCGACGGCCGGGGCTCTCCAGTCGGTGACGACGTGGTCGACGCCGAATTCGACCGGGGGTGAGCCGTAATGGTCAGCCCCGCAGAGCATTCCAAGACCGAAGAAGACGATGACCGGGTAGACGAAAGCCCGCCAGACGAGGCTGCCTCCCAACCTGATTCGGACAAGGAGCTGGCCAAGCTCGAGGACCGCTGGCGGCGCGCCGTCGCCGATCTGGACAACCTGCGCAAGCGGTATGCCCGCGAACTGGACCGCGAACGAACAACGGAACGATCCAGAGTGGCCGGCGCGTGGCTGCCCATCGTGGACAACCTGGAGCGGGCGATCAGTCATGCTGGTGACCAGTCCGACGCGGTCGTCGAAGGTGTGCGGAGCATTCTCGAACAAGCGCTACAGGTTCTCGAGCAGCTCGGCTATCCGCGCGATGCGGAGGCAGGGGTGCCCTTTGACCCGGAGCGTCACGAGGTGGTCGGTGTGGTGGACCACCCGGACAGCGCGCCAGGGATGGTTGTCGAAGTACTTCGACCGGGCTACGGCGAAGGGTCGAGGCAACTGCGGCCGGCGGCCGTGGTGGTCAGCCGACGCGAGGAGTGAGATCGGGTGGCCCGCGACTACTACGAAGTCCTCGGGGTGTCGCGGGACGCGACAGCCGACCAGATCCAGCAGGCGTTCCGCACGCTGGCCCGCAAGTACCACCCGGATGTCAACAAGGATCCAGCGGCCGAAGACCGGTTCAAGGAGGTCAATGAGGCCTATCACGTGTTGTCGAATCCAGACACCCGCACGCGCTACGACCGATTCGGCGAAGACTTCCGGCAGGTTCCCGAGGACTGGGAAGAGCGAGCAGCTGCCGGGGCCGGTGGCTTCGGCGGCGCAGGGCGATCCGGCGCGCGGGTGCGCTACGGCCAAGGCTTCGGCGGCGCCGGCGGCGGCATCAACCTCGAAGACCTTTTCGGCGACATGTTCGGCGGCGGTGGCGGATTCGGGCCGATTCCGGGCGCCGACCAGGAAGCGGTGCTGGAGCTGACCGTCGAGGAGGCCTACCGGGGCGGCAAACGGCAGGTCTCACTGGACGGCCGCAGCTACGACGTCAACATTCCCCCCGGCGTCATCGACGGTCAGCGGATACGGCTGGCCGGAGAGGGCGGCCGGGGGAGCGGCAATGGACCGGCCGGAGATCTCTACCTGGTGGTGCGGATCAAGCCGCACCCCCGATTCCGGCTTGCCGGACGCGACGTCACAGTCGATCTGCCGGTGTCGCC